>JAJZVO010000039.1 GCA_021845665.1 Bacteroidota bacterium
AAGCTTCCGCCGAGTTCAGCTCGCAGGCTATTTTCAAAAACGGGATCAAAGAACCGTTAAGCCACGTCACAAAACCAAATATGAAAAACAGAAGGCCAATTATGCTGATCGACACGAAATATCCTTTCGCCGCCGATTCCGTTTTTTCTGATTCCACAACAACTCCTTTGTTTTAAGTTCGCTATTAACAAAAATACCAATTAAATACCTTACCGCACATGTCACAGCGATTAGAATCACACTCCACTGTAAATCATCTCTCGCCTGCGTATCTGACGAGGCTCTCGATAGGGGAGACAACCATGAGCTCGACTTCGGCGCACGGTGCGGAGTCCGTGCCGATCTTCGCGAGATTTGCCTTCACCCAGTTCGGACTCGCTTTGGTGCTATGCGTGATGTAGTTCAATGCATCGATGCCGATGGAAGCGATAGCCGAAAGGTTTCTGGAAATCGGCCGGATTTCCCTTAGGATGGGGGACCTGTCTATTATCTTCTCGAGCCGCGCGTCGTTCTCTTTCCACCTGACAAGTTCCCGACCGACCATATCGACCGTATCCCCAGCTTTTTCTTTCTCTGCCAGAATCCTCTTCACCATGAATGAAAAATCTCTTGCGACCTTTGGATCAGGTACAGCCGCATCGACAACTCTCGTAAGCGGCGCAAACGACGAATACGGTTTCGCCTGTACGCGTTCATATATATTGAAGGGAGCGACAACATTTACGAGGGTTCTCGGAGGAGCGACATCGAATCCGCCGGCCAGGTTCCTCAGCATGGTTCCCTGGTTCTTTATCTGTGTAAGACCGAGTCTGTCGAGCTCGAGCGACACCGCGTCGAGCCGCCGGTACATGTCCCTTACATTTCTAATGTCGCGCGGCGACCATAGTCTTTCCGCGATGGCAGCCGCCCTCGGCCATATCCTGGAGTCGACATTCTCGGGAGTGACATATTCCGACCACATGCAGGCCTCGCCGCCGATGATCAGTTTCTTCTGTTGAGCGGTGAGACCGCTGTCGGGCACCGGATCGACGAGGTAATACTGTTCAGCCGTGAAATAATGATCGAGATACCAGCCCTTTGAGAGTATGACGCGGTAACCCTGTTTGACCGCTTTCTCAAGGCTTTCATTGCCGCGCCACGACTGCACGATGGCCGACTTCGGCAAACGCGGGTTCAGTATCTCTTCCCACCCCATTACGTCTTTATGGTCCTTCATGATTAAAGGAACAAGACGATTCTCGAAATAGGTCTGGAGCGCAGCGTCGCTCGGAATCTTGTGTGCCTTCATGAACGCCTGTATCTCAGGATTCGCGTTCCAATCCTTCCCGTTGTTCTCGTCACCGCCGACATCCATATACTTATCCGGAAAGAGTCCGGCCATCTCTTTGAAAAACTTGCCGAGGAAGACATAGGTTTTGTTAAGCGTCGGATTGAATACCGCGTTGAAAATTCCCCACTTCCTTTCAATTGAATATGGGCCGGGTGCGCTGGCGTATTGAGGATAGCCGACGAACCACGATGTGGAATGTGCCGGGACGTCGAACTCCGGCACGACACGGATTCCCCGATCGGCAGCGTATCTTATGACGGCCTTGATTTGCTGCTGGGTGTAAAACAGGCCGTCGGATCCCATCCCGGTCAGTTTCGGAAATGTTTTCGACTCCGTCCTAAAACCCTGGTCGTCGCTCAGGTGCCAGTGAAGCACATTGAGCTTTACCGCCGCCATCCCGCGTATGTTTCTCTCGATCACATTGACGGGCATGAAATGTCTTGCCGCATCTATCATCAGTCCTCGCCAGGGAAATCTCGGATGGTCCTCGATCCTCACGCACGGGAAATAATATCCCGAGCTGTCGGCTTCAAGAAGTTGGAGGAAAGTCTGCATTCCTCTGAGCGCCCCGATATCGGTGTTCGCTTTCAACAGAATGTGCGAAGGGGTAACGTCAAGTCGATAGGACTCGTCCATGTACAGTCTCAGACGCCCCCGGCGACCGGCACGTATGACCATTCCCGGATTTTGAACCGAAGAATCCGCGGAGAGGTAGTCCTGGGAGAAGAAGAGTCCCGTCCTCTGGGAGAGCCTTCTGAGCATTCTGCTCGCTGCCCGATAAAGGCGGTCGGTCGGCTTCCCTGTCACTTCGACCTTGAAATTCTGATTCAGCATGTACTTGCCGCCTGTCATTTCGATTTTTGCCGGCCACGGCATCAGGTTAAGCTTCGCCATATTTGTTTCAGAGTAAGCCGCGACGCTCATGAGGGATACGAAGACGGCGACGATTGCAGAAATTTTAGTGTATCTCATATTGTGGTCTTTTTCTCCAGTACTTCTTTTCAGCGTCCTCCCGATGTCAGGCAAAGCCAGACTCCGGCGGGAAGAACCACATGCCGGGAGGAGACAAGTGAACTCCGCAGGGTCCGGCAACTTCATCGAATGAGAATCATTTTCCTCGTCATAGAGTCCGCTCCCTGTCGCAGGATATAAAAATACATCCCGCTTGCATAATCATTCATGTTCACGTCGTAAGTGTACTCACCGCGATTCCGATAACCTTCGTCGACAACTTTCACAAGCTGGCCGAGTACATCGTAAATCTTAAGGCTCATAACGCCCCTCTTTGGGAGGCCGACATCGATAGTGGTCGACGGGTTGAAAGGATTGGGATAATTATCACCGAGCTCGAATCCACCCGGACCTCCGATCGGCGCCTCTCCAATACCTGTAGCGGCAGGAGAAGTGTAGGTCCCTTTTATGAACTTGTATGTCTGATCGTATATTGCGCGCAGTTGAGGATCGGTACTCGTGCAACAATCATAGAAGGTACCCGGACCACCGTTCTGGTAATACGCGTGAACGGCGCCAGTCATGTAACCTTTCGTCACGCCGTAATTCAGATAGTCGTAGTATTTGTTTCTATAAGTCGAGTCTGTGGTCGCATCCCAGTGAATTTCTATTTCGACTCCCATTCCGAGTTTCCTGCACGCATCCGCGGCCTCGCCGAGCTCCTGTTCGGGGAAATTGTCGAAGACATAATTCGGCTGCATGATGGCACCGTCGAAACCGAGAGAATCCCATTCCTCAAATCCGGAAGACTGGTACGATGGTATCCAGGTGAAAACTTTGCCGAGACTCCGCACATAGTCTCCTGTGAACTGGAGCATCGCCGCCTCGCTGTCATCCACGTCGAAGTCGGCGCCCTCTTCGTACCAATAGAAGCCGACGAGGTCGAGATTGGAGTAACCGGCAGAATCCCATCTGGCAATCGCGGTATCAATGTACCATTTTATCACCTGCTCTCTGTCCGAAAGGATGGAAAGGTTCTCAGGCATCCCGTTCACCATTCCGAAATTTGCCGCCGTTGGAGTGGGATAAGGGATAGCGATCTCAACTTTGACTTTGTACGATGGCCGGTTCAGGATTTTTTTGACGTTCCCTGTCGCGGTATTCAGCGCTCCGAGGTTGTAGGCGCTTTGAAATGTATTGTCAAGGTAATATTCCCAGTCGGAAAGAACAGTCGGATGCGCAGTACTGCAATAGTACATTCCGCCTGATGGCGCGCCTGCCGCCACAAATGGGAGGAACAGGAAGCTATCGAACATGAAATCGTTTATACTACCGGAGGTCGACTCGTACCCGACATACGGAGTAAGTTCGGCAACACTGTTTTGACCGACGGCAGGATTGGAAGGATAATAACCGTTGTACATTAAGACCATGTTCCTTATCCCGCCGACTTTCGGAGAGCCCGGTGGAAGATAAGTATCGGGATAAGACACCGGAGGTGTCACCGGCGGGACTGTCGCGCCGCTCACTATACCGGCATCGCCGAACACCTGGAATTCGTCGGCAAACACCCAGACGTCAACCGTGAAGGTCATCTTCACGTATCTCGCCTGGTAATTCAGGCCTGACAGGAAATAAGTCTGAGTTTCAACAGTGGGCGTCGTCAACGGGATTTGCGAACAGACAGTGCCGACCACCGACCAGTCCGTGTCGTTCAACGACAGGGCATATTTGACTTCACGGGGAAAGTAGACTCCCGCTGCCGGGTCCTGTATAAATCGCTCCTGCATCTGGTGTACGGTGTTCACGCGGCCCATGTCAATCACCACGGAGCGGTTACCGCCGCGATAGAAGCCCTGCCAGACGCCGTCGCCGAAGCTCGTCGAGGAGCCGATGATTCCGTCCGTCAGGGCGCCGGGAGTATAATACTTCGCTTCAGCTTTCGCGAACGAGAATTCAGTCGACACGAGAGGCGTAATAGTGTACGGCATTCCCTTTATGAGATTGACCATTCCCGTCGGAGGCGCAGGCGCCGACGAAGCGGCGTATACCGTCGATGCCATTATTACAAATGATAGTGCAACAAACAAAGCGGGATTTCTTCGAAACAGCGGAATCTGTCGGATCATGTGTCCTTTTTCCAAATTAACGTGCGAGCAGAGAGCCGGTAATTCGATGTCCGGCGTTGGGCAATCAAGTATTTCAATTGAGATCGATCTTCGTCCGGAGTATTCTTGTGTTCGATTCGGTTTCATTCGAAGGAAGTTCTCTTGGAGGCATCGGCCGCGCGGTGCTTGCTTTACGAAGCTCGAAGGTCAACGACCCGCAGCGATGCGTTTGCCGGTAGCTTACCCAAACGGAAGCTTTTCCTTTCCAACCGGAATCTGCCGGTGACCTTGACAGGCCGATAGCGATCGTGTGTTTACCCGGAACGAGAGAAACGGTGTACCACTTTGATTTCGAATCCGATTTCAGCGGGGCAAGCCGCTGAGCTTTTCCATCTATCGATATGGTTACGTCGGGGTCCTTAGTGATAGATGACACTTCTTCAGGTTCGAGAAGGAGATCGAGTGAGGATTTTTTGACCGACTCGTCGATATTCAAATCAAACCGGAGACGCAGGCTGCCGCCCTTCTTTATATCAGCGACTCGTGCGACTGCCACCGGTCTCGGGGATCTTTTCAGTCCTGAAAGTTCTTTATTCAACTCGTTCCTGTTCAGCTTCAGACCCAGCGTCAGCGGATTCAGGAGTTTGACGTTCCTGCCGGCGTCATAGAAATCAAGAGTGCAGGTGGCGACTCCAAAATTCTTTCTTTCGAATCGCACGTCGGAGATCAGCGGTGTGTGTGCGCTGTCCAGGGGGAATATCTCGTAAACGGCAGTCTCGTAACCTTCCAAAGGTATTTCGAAGCTTTGTCCGGAGGCATAAAGCCGCGGAGATATCCAGCGATCGGGGTAGACCCGTTCGACGACGAGCGATTTAGCTCCGGGTGCAAATCCCTCCGATGCAGATAGTGTGACTTTCAATGTCGACGGTTCAATCCACGGATTACGCGCTGCGACGATACCCTCATTCCCTTTGAAGTGAACGTAGCCGTACGTTTCTCGCTTGCCCGGATCTCCTCCGATCATGTCCGTGTTCGAAAGTATCGGGAATCTGTTTCTGGCCCAGAGGATCGACTTCGATATGGCATCCCATTCTCCTTCCGTCAAGATGTCGGGCGAGACATATAGCTCCCACATCGAGACGCCCCGCGCAAAATAGAGGACGGCTTCATTAGTGAACCGGTCGAGCGGTTCTTCACTGCCGCCGAGCTGCTCCAGCGTTCCTTTTATAATGCCGTGTGTCATCAGGTTCGCGATCGGAAACCAGAAGTCATTGGTTCTGAAGTCGTCATACAACACGAGGTCACGGTAAGTCATCGCGGCATCGCGCGGGCTGATCGATGGAACGTCCGCATAACCGTAGTCGCCACCCTGCATCCAGATCTGGTTGGCATACTTGACCCACCACGGGCTGAGCCAGGTGCCGGATGTAATATTCAGGTAAGCGTGCGGATTCACTTTGCGGACGGCGCGGCTAATGTTTATCAACGTGTCGAGGATCGCGTCTCTGGAATAGATCCCCACCGGGTGGCCGTGGTCCGGTTGGCTGCAGGAGAACTGGATGCCGTCCCATTTGTAGTAGCCAACGCCGTCGTCCTTTGCGAAACCGACGACTCTCTTTTTGAAAAGCCGGCTGTAATGTTTGCCGCCGAGGCACAGCTCGTCGCCGACCGTCTCGAATCCGTGCGCCTTCATCCAGCCGACGCGAAGGTTTCTGAAGGAGTATCCTCCAATAGGGCTGAGCCAGAGACCCAGGACGGTATTTGTTTTTTTGAGATCGTCGACGATAGGTTTTAGTCCGTTAGGAAACGTAGTTGAGCGCAGCTTCCAGTCGCTTTCGTATTTGTCCCAGCCGTCGTCAAGAACGAATGCGTTGAGCCTGATTCCATGCTTCTCGATCATGTTCTTGCGCAGTTCGTCGATGATTCTCACGATATTGGCCTGGTTCATGATATGATCCGGAGTGATGCCGGGATACCGCGGTGAGCGAAGATCGAACCAGGTATTGTAAAGCGTATAAGGTTGGGCAGGCACCACGCGAATCCTCGTCACGTATCTCATGAACCAGAGCTTGACGTACCTGTTCGGTGTCAGGCCCTCGACCGCCCAGTGGCTCCTGGTCCAGGCGCTGCCGATTCGCTTCCCGAACACTTCGCCGCATTTTATACGAACGTCCTTCCCGCGAACGGTCACGTGATTTATTCCAGCTGGATACTCGAGTCCCCAGAAGCTGCCTCCGTGGCGGCTTGTGAGCGCGACCGGCTGTCCGAAGCCGCCGTCTTTCACAACTTCATATCCATGCTTGATGAAAACGTCGGTCGTCCAAATCCGCCTCAGGTACTGAAGCCCGTCGACGGTATCGCTGATTGAGATCCTTCGGTGAACGTAGAACGCAGCCGAGTCCAATTCATAACTCACTTCGAGCCGGAACGGGAGGCCGATTCCTTTGAAGAACAGGTTGAGTTGTTTCCCACCTTGAGGAGTGTCTTCGGTTTCAGTACCGGTCAGCTCGAAGTTTTTCTTCGTAAATGTCACCGCGTTGTTTGCGTTATTCACCTTGCCGGGAGCGCTCCATCCTGTCCAAAAGATGTCGATGGCAAAGTTGCCGTCCGACTCCACCGACGCCGTGGTTCCGTCATTCTTCCGCGCCCATGACGCGTTGAGAGCGAGCCTTTCGTACGCTATTCTACCGGAGTCGACTGCAACAGTTAGTTTCGCAACTCCGTTGGAGATAGTGAACGAGCGGAGTTCAGAAGCGTGTACCGTGGAAAACGATACCACAATGATCGACGCCAATACGGCAATGGAAAACAGGAATCCGAGTCTGCCCGACTCTTTTTTCACATTTCCTTCATTCGGAGATACGACGACTCTTGGTGTCATAACGTCACCCGAGTGGTTTTAGTCTGCCGCCGAAAGCATATAAGCCCACACGTTCCTGAACTGAGGGAAGAGTGTGGAGGCATGGGGCCACTTGGTGGGCAGAGTGTTGATAAGAATATGATAATCGCCGCGAATGGCTTCACCGGGCTTAACCAGGAATGTATCCGGTTTGGCGAGATGCATGAGGACCATGCAGTTGGCTATCTGGTGATGAACGTTGAACGGATCTTTCATGGCCAGGAACGCAAAATATCTCGATGGAGGAGTTGCGCTTTTCATTGCCTGCCACGGTGCCGGCCTATGAAGATTGTCCATGTAATCCTGAGGACCCGAGAAAATGAGCACCCTGTTAACCTTGAAAAGCTTCGCGATATACGGGGCATGACCTGCGCCTTGAGAGTGCCCGGCGACAATAACCTTGCTCCACACCGGCTGCCCGTCTTTGACGAATTGTCCCCAGTCGCCGTTGGGATCGTGTTTAACAAGATATACGAGGAGTTTCTGGAACCGGTTAAGAATTGAGTTTGCCTTGTTTACCTTGATCTTTTTGCTGACGGGAGCTCCAGTCACGATTGCGTCCCGGTAGCGTCCGAAGCTTGTGCTGTCGAGACTGTGCGCGCATGCGACGGCGATGACGTTGTCTTCATAATCAATGCTGATGGCATGATATCCCCATGTAGCGAAGATGCTGTCCATTCTCTGGCTTCCGGTCGCACTCCCTCCGGTTCCGGTGATAAAGAGATAAAGGAGGTGCCTCGAAGGAACGGAGGGATCGTAGAGCGCGATATTCGGACCGTGAACCGTTTCGATGGCCGGATCGGTTGCCGGCGGTGCAACGCGGAGAATCCTGACTTGAGCGGACAGGCTCGCAGCGATGAAAAACGAGACGACGAAAGCCGCCGCAGTTTTATTAAATGAGACTTTGAAATGCATGTTACCTCCAGTCATCGATTTATATTTTCAGAAATATCACTTTGATGTAAGCAGTTACCGGAATTGGTCTTTCGGCCCGGAAGTAATCTATTTTTCAAAGACGACGACTTTTTCCAGTTCCTCGAGAGATTTCCCCTTCGTCTCAGGCATCACCTTCAGCACGAAGAAGAAGAAAGGTATCATCAACACGGCGAAGAACATGAAGACGTCCCCGCCTCCGAAGCTCGACAGCGCGATAGGAAACGCCAAACCGATCACAGCGTTTACGATCCAATCGACAAACGAGCCGAGGGCTTGTCCCTTCGACCTGATCCTGTTCGGGAAAATCTCAGACAGGAATACCCAGATGACCGCGCCCTGGGAGAAAGCGAAGAAAGCGACGAAGCCTATTACGCATCCGACCATTGCCGGGTCACTGACGAGGCGCCCGTCATAGTAATGAAGCGCGGCACCGGCGAGCGACAGGAACATTCCTACCGCACCTATCATAAGAAGCGGCCTGCGCCCGAGCTTGTCGATGAGGAACATGGCAATTATCGTAAAGATAAGGTTCGTGACTCCTACCGCGATTGCCTGGAGCATCGCGTTGCTTGTGCTTGCACCCGCCTTTTCGAATATCATCGGCGCATAATACATAATGACGTTGATTCCGGACATCTGGGCGAAGAACGCGAGGAGCACCGCGCACCAGATCACGAAGCTGTACTTCTTCTGGAAGAGCCTGGTCGAACCTTCTTCGGATTGGAGCGAGCGGGTAATATCGTCCAGTTCGGAATCGATGTTCTCAGCGCCCACTTTTTCCAGGACTCCTCTCGCCACTTTCTCTCGTCCCATCTTGACGAGCCAGCGGGGGCTCTCGGGAACCACAAAGAGTAGTCCGAAGAACGCCGCGGCGGGGATAGCCATGACGCCGAACATCCATCTCCAGTTTGCGGGTCCGATGCCCACCAGCAGGTAGTTCGAGAAGAAGGCCACTAGGATTCCGATGACTATGTTGAACTGGGATACCGCGACCAGCCTTCCACGAAGCCTGCCCGGCGCCAACTCGGCAATGTACATGGGAGCCATTACGGAGGCTGCACCGATCGCGATCCCGCCGAGGAACCTGAACACCAGGAGCGTGTACCAGCCTGTCGCCAGAGCACTCCCGATCGCCGAGACGAAGTACGCCGCGCCGGTTGTAAGAAGCATCGCTCGCCTGCCATATATGTCGCCGGGCTTCCCCACTATGATGGAACCGACTACCGTTCCCCAAAGCGCCATCGAAACCGTTATGCCGAGGGTCGCATCGGTCAGGCTGAAATATTGCGTTATGAACTTTGTTGTGCCGGAGATTACGGCAGTGTCGAAGCCGAATAGGAAACTGCCCAACGCAGACACGACTGTGGCAAAGAGAAGGTTTTTATTCACGATGCGATCACTCCTGAGCTGATTTGTGCGAATACTGTTTGTTCAAAGTTTATCTTGAAAATCCGGGAAAGAACCTTACGCGCGGGCCGGTTACGTCGAATTTGCCGGATAAGTCTCCGACGGAGACCTCGAACATTCCCGGTTGAATTATTTTCTTGTCTGATATCCCAATGAAGGACAACTGTTCAGGAGTAATTGTGAATGCAACTACTTTGGACTGTCCCGGTTCGAGATATATTTTGCCGAATCCTTCAAGCTGTTTCACCGGATGCGAGACCTGCCGGTAATTTTCGCCGAGGTAGAGAAGAACCGCATCCTTGCCGGCCATGCTTCCGGTGTTCGTGACCTTCACGGTAACGACCTGATGCTCATGCTCATCGATACGTTTCCTAGAAATTTTCAGATCGGTGTACTTGAATGTCGTGTAGCTCAGGCCATAGCCGAAATTCCACTGGGGATCGTAGACGTTTCCGCCCATCACCGAGGCGCGACCGTGATCATAGTGGTACAACGCATCCACATACCTCGGGTACGTTATGGGGAGCCTGCCGCTCGGGTTCGCATCACCAAAGAGAATGTTCGCCAGGGCTTCGCCGCCGTCCATTCCGGGGAGGAATGCGGCCAGGATCGCCTTCGACCCGCCGACGATGGGGTTAATGACTCTCGGTCTTCCCTCGAGCATGACGAGGACAACCGGTTTACCGGTCGCCATCAGCATCCTGGCGAGCTTTATTTGGGCCCACGGCAGAGCGAGGCTGTTTATGTTCCCGGCGGTCTCCGCGTAAGTATGCTCTCCGAGGAACAAAATAACTGCGTCCGCATTCTTCGCGGCTGCGACGGCCGAGTCCGCATCCGTCAGGGAATCGTAAGTACACCCCTGTACGTAGGTGACATTTTGTTTTCCGATTTTTGCCTCGATTGCCTGAAGAGGATTCGGCTTATTCTTCGGGTAGAGGTTTTCGGCGTTCCCCTGCCACGTGATGGTCCAACCGCCGTTCATCGTCGCGAGCTCATCGGCATTGGGACCGGAGACAAGGACCTTGATATTCTTCGACAACGGCAGGAAATGGTCGTGGTTCTTGACAAGCGTTATCGATTCCTCGGCCGCTTCGAGATTTGCGCTGTCTGAAGGGGGAGACGCAAATTTTGCGGCGAGATGTTTGTCAGGGAAAGGATTATTGAAAAGACCGAGCTCGAACTTGACCTTCAGTATGCGGCTCACCGCCTGGTTGATACGCCACATCGGCACCTTGCCGGCTTTGACGAGCCGTATGAGATAATTGTAGAAGCTGTAGTCGGTCGGCACCATGCTCATATCGACGCCTGCCATCACGGCAACCCTGACGGCCTCTTCGGGTGAAGAGACGATGTGGTACTTCGAATACAAATTTTTTATATCTCCCCAATCGGAGACTACGAAGCCTTTGAAATGCCAGCGCTTGCGGAGGACCTCAGTGAGGAGGCGATAATTGGCATGACCCGGGATGCCGTTCACCTCGGCTGAATTCACCATAATAGTCGGCGCACCGGCATCTACCCCAGCCTTGAACGGCGGGAGATAATATTGTTCCATCATACGCCACGGGATCCACGCTTCGGTCCTGTCTTTACCGTCGAGCGGAAAGCCGTAGCCGACGTAATGCTTCAGGCACGTGGCGACTTTGTCCGGCGCGCCGATATCGTTCCCCTGGGCGCCCTCGATGTAGCTGACACCCATCTTTCCGGCGAGGTACGGATCTTCGCCGAACGTCTCGTAAAGCCTCGACCAGAGCGGCTGCCTTCCAGGCCCCATCAGAGGATAGAATATCCATGGGATGCCGGACGCTCTCACCTCGAGCGCGGTGATGGCTCCCTCCTTCTTCAGCAGCGTCGTGTCAAAAGTCGCGGCCATATTAAGAGGTTGAGGAAACAGCGTCGCACCTTTGGTGTACGTCGCGCCATGTATTGCGTCGATTCCGTAGATGACCGGTATCCTGAGACGAGACTTCATCGCGACGTCCTGTATTATCGTTATCAGCCTGTTCCAGCTTTGTACCGACAACGAGGAATCGGATACATTCAGGAAAGAGCCGACGTGATACTCGAGGATAGCCTCATTGAGCTTCTTCATGTCGATCATTCCCTTGTCCGGACCCTTTGAGTGCAGGACTGTCTGAATGGTCAGTTGGGTCATCTGCCCGACTTTTTCTTCAAGAGTCATTCTTGAGAGGATGGCTTTCACCCTTTCATTTATATGGCGGCTGTCTTTTGCAGCTGCTGAGGAGGAAACGGAGAGCATGAAAAGACAGAGGATGGCAACGTAAGCTTGTTTCATGGTATGATCCTGGATTTAATTTTGACAGAGAATCGTTCGGCGCACGGAACCGAAAAGATAATATAATGATTCATCCGGTACATCTGCGCTAATTGGAGGCCGGTTCTATTTCTATGACCTTGACGGAAGCGGGACCGAGCGTTTCCGTGAGATTTATTTTCCCGGACAAGGTTCTAACCGGCGCCCTCCCGTGCGGAGTTATCTCTATCAACTCGTATTTGTCACCTTTCATTCCATATTTCTTCGGGTCAATTGAAAAGGAAAATGACATCCCTTTCCGAACGAAGTTCGCCATAAAGATTCCAAGATTGCCATGATCGGACTTCCATAGGGTCGCTTTAACGTCCGGAACAGTACCCGTGTGTTTCTGTTTCCAGCGGCCGAAATCGGAAGAAGTAAAAGTAGGGATTTCGTTCGTCGGGCGAACAAGACCAAGGAGACGGCCGTATAGGTAGAAATCCTTCGTCGCAACCCTATACTGGGCGCACCGGCGAAGGAAATCCACTTTGCTCGCGTATTTCGGGTTGAACAGGTCAAGCGTCATCCAGCCGTTCTGTCTGCCGAATATGAAAGCCTGCCCTTCGGCAAAATTGAACATATCGTCGCTGCATTTCTCGAAGTCGCACGGGCTCCCGAAGAATATCGTGTAGCCCGAGTATACTACATTTATAAGGGGGATTTCCCTGTCGGTGGGGCCGACCCACATAAGGTCGCCGTCGACAAGATCCGTGAAGACCTCGTCCGCCCCCTCCGTTGTGATGACCGCGTCGTGCCCATCGCGGTGAGCGACGTATTGTATCTTCCGCAACATCTCCCGGTTGCCGTCCGTCCACCAGCGCCCGCCGCCAAGAGGATGTCCGTGGTGCGGGTTGAAGCAAAGCTCATCTCTCATTGCCGATACCTGGTCAACGTAGACGCCGTTGCAGCCGTAATAGCCGACGAGACTGTCGACGTCCTGTGCCACCTTATTCTGCCAGTAAGCCTGGGAGGGGCACATCTCGACGAGCCTTCCCGAAAGGCCCGTCGTGTCCATTATGAACCCGCCTGCCTGGTCGTACGTCGCGTACGGTGCGAACTTCTTCCAGTCGGGTATGTTCATGTCGGCGCTTCTGCCGTTGATGTAGGGCATGACAAGGAAACCTTTGTCGACAAGTTCCTTCACTCTCCGTTCGAAACCCGGTTTCGGAGGAAAGAAATGGGGATAATCGTTATCGAATTTGTTCTTTTCCCAGAAATACCAATGGAGCCCGATCGGCACGCCTATTTCTTTCCTCGCCCTGATGAGGGGCGCATCCATTTGTTCGGGAGTCCCTCTCGTGCTATCCCAGACCCAGAAATCGCGGACCCAGAGCCCAACGTTCTTTATGGCATCGGGAATGTCGTGACGATCTGCGAGTGGTTTTGCCCACTTCTGATGGATCGCCCATTTCCTGTAGCGGAGCGCTGCCTGGAGCCAATCCCCCTGGTACACGCCGAACGAAATGGGATACCATCCGGGCCAATCCGATCCGGCGGCCCCCATGTTTTCGGGATAGTTGATTACGGCAAGGGTTCCCTTGCCCGCATCGGCTTCGAAATCCTTTGCCATCCCGTTTCCGTCCATTGTAGCCAGATACACGGAATTATCCTTGTGCGTGAATGCCATCATCTGTACTGCCCAACCGCCTGACGGGTAGCGGCCGTGGAATGTGCCTTCAACATTTTCTCGGCAGTCCTTGTACAGGAGTCCTCCCGTAGCGAAAGCAGGCCGGGCTATATCATACTGACCCGGTGCAGGGAAACCGTTGATCTTCGGAAACTGCACATCCCACACCCCCCAGTAGTCAGAATTATTCTGAACAAAGATATTCCACTTCGCCACGCCGGAGTTAGGGGGCAAGTCGACCGTCACGCGAACGCTTACCACGCGATTCTCTTTCCACCACCTCATGTTGTCCCACTGAAGATCCAGGCGTTGCGTTCCATCAGAGAGTTTATCAAGTGATGCATAATTGCATGGGGAATAATTGTTAGTGATGCTTCCCCTCTGCAGTCCCTTTCCGAAGACGACTTCCCACAGTAGCGGTTTGCCGTTCACAATGCGAATATGGTCGTAGCCGGTTTTCAGATCGGTCATCTTCTCGAGCCCCATGAAACGGGGCTGGAACTTAAACTCGACGAAGCTGTTCGAGAGAGTCACACCGCCGGACGGGTTCAACACTGTTCGAGTTACCACCGCCCGCGCCGCAATCGGAAACAAAAGTGACGCTATAGTTAATGCCAGACTAAATCTCATCATCATTCCTCGATTCAGTGAATACCATAAACCCGTACTGTCCATGAAAGATATGAATACGTTGTCACCCTGTCTCACAACTTTTTGAGAACGCGGTTCAGCTGCCCGTGCCCGGGAGTAGGTGAAGCAAAGGACAATTGCGGTGAATGCAAGTCTCTTCACAGTCCTGGCCACGTTTCCAGAATGATCGTGAATATCCAAAGTGGAACCCGCTATTTCGGATCTCAGGTGCATTGTAATTATGGGATGAGTCCTGTTTTCAATCGATAGTTAGACCGCCTCGCAGTTTTATATCCCTGCTGGAGCTGCCGATCAGAACATTATACCTGCCTGGCTTCGTAATCCATTTCCCCTCTCGTGGATTGTAATGCGCGAAGGTGTTTTCGTCGACGATAAATGTCACCTTCGACGTCTGGCCAGGTTTCAAGGAGATGCGATCGAATCTCTTCAACTCTTTCACAGGAACGTCCGCTGCGGGATGTGGATCGTGAGCGTAAAGCTGCGGAACCGCAACTCCCGCGACAGGTCCGGAGTTTTTGATACTGAATGTTACAAGAAATTTCCCTGCCATCGGCTGAATCTTCAAGTCACTGTACAGGAACTTCGTATAAGTCAATCCGTATCCGAACGGGAAAAGCGGCTTGATGTTGTGCTTGTCGAACCACCTGTAACCGACGAATACTCCGTCACTATAGACCGACAAGCTGTCGTGACGTTTGTAGGAACCGTAAGCGGAACAATCCGACCACTTGACGGGAAATGTGATGGGAAGTCTTCCGGACGGATCATACTTGCCGAGGAGAACATCGGCAATCGCACTGCCTGATTCGTCGCCGCCGAACCAGGCCTGCAAAAGGCCGGGCACATCGCCGATCCAATGGTTCATCTGGACCGGCGCGCCCGAAATCACCACGACAATAGTATTCTTGTTGGCTCTTGAAACCGCCTTTATCAACGC
The DNA here is from genome assembly GCA_021845665.1 of Bacteroidota bacterium. Lineage (GTDB taxonomy): Bacteria > Bacteroidota > Ignavibacteria > Kryptoniales > JAKASW01 > JAKASW01. The sequence goes on from JAJZVO010000039.1 coordinate 15,161, forward strand.
GTCCTGATCGGCAGGCAGCCCCAGGCTGTCGCGGTCCTGCCCCTCCCTCTCATAATAGCTGGACGTGCCGACGAAAAGGAGCGCCACGTCCGAGCGCTTCGCCACCTCGGTGGCATGTGCGATCATTTCCGACTCCGGTTCTCTCATTCCCATAACGACCAACGAGCCGCCGGTTCCCTGGAAATATTCCACCCTCAGATTGTAGAACTCCCCTTTGCGGAGATGCATTTTGTACGAACGCTCAGCAGGTGAATGCGGGCCCCAGTTATCGATGGCCAGCTTCCCGTTTATAAACATTCGCGAGCCGTCGTCACTTGTCAGGTTAAAAACATAATTGCCGGAAGCGGGCGCCTTGAACCTACCGAGCCACCTGACCGAAAAGAAGTCGCCGGAAACTCCGGGGGCAGGCGAATTTCCGGCCCAGTTGAAGTTTATCGCGCTATCGATGGTAGTGAATGCCGGTTTGCCGCCGAGAGTGTCGTTGCCGAAATACTCCGCCTCAAGACCATGCCGGTCGCGATCCGGGAGATAGAAGAATGACGGGCTCAATGGGAATGAGTCGCCAGCGAGTTCGACTCCCTGTGCGAAGTTTATCTTCACTGCAGCGCCGAGTTTAGCGCGAAGCGCCTCGAGAGGGCTCACCGTGTAGATCGGCGTAATCGCCGCACTTCCGCCGCCACTAGGTCTCGCTATCGCCGCGTTCGGACCGATTACCGCGATCGATTTCAACCTGTGAATGTCGAGCGGGAGGACATGGCGGTCGTTTTTCAGAAGGACAATACCTTCAACTGCCGCCTGGTAGGCGATACGCCTGTCCTCGGGCGTATTGATCAAAGCTGGGTTAGGAGTCCGGGGATGCTCGAACAAACCAAGCTTGAACATGACCCATAGGATTCTGCGGACCTTATCATTTATAGATTCGATTTTGATCTTGCCCGATTTAATTGCAGGAAGCAACGTGCCCTCATTGAGGTATCTTCCGGTCGGCATCTCGAGATCGAGACCTCCGTTTGCAACGGGGATCGCGCTGTGGACCGCCCCCCAGTCCGACATTATGAGGCCTTTGAAGCCCCAGTCGTGCAGGAGTTTTTTCTCCAGGAGATATCGATTCTGTGTACAGTATTGACCGTTCACCTTATTGTACGCAGCCATCACGCACAAGACGTGCGCCTGCTCGACGGCCGCTTTGAAGGCGGGAAGATATATCTCGTTCAACGCGAGCTTGCTGATCTTTTCGTTCACGAACATCCTTTCGTATTCCTGGTTGTTCGCGTCGAAATGCTTCACCGTCGCGGCGACCCCTTCGCTCTGCAAGCCTTCGATATAGCTCACTGCCATTCTCGAGGTAAGATATGGATCTTCGCCGTAGGCCTCGAAAGTTCTTCCGCCCAACGGGATCCTCGCGATGTTCACGTTCGGACCGAGGAGGATGTCGCCGCCTTTTGCTCTGAGTTCCTGGCCGATCGCTCTGCCGACCTTCGAGATCAACGTTGTATCCCATGTTGCGGCAAGATCGGTTCCGCACGGGAAATCGGTTGATGGGCCCCATCTTCTTACTCCCAGAGCCCCGTCGGACATTCTCAGCTTCGGTATGCCAAGCCTCGGAATGGGCTTGGTAGAAAATTCATTGCCGCCGAGAAGCTCTATCTTCTCTTTCAGCGTCATCCTTTGGAGCAAATCGTCCACGCGTTTATCTATCGGATATTTAGAATTCAGGTAGATGGGTAAAGCCTTTTTCGCTTGAGATGTGATAGTCGCCGGAAATCCGATCCCCGGGAACGCAAAAAGGAAAACCACAAGTATTGCAAACGAGAATAATTTCGAAGAATGTTTCATGGGCATGACCGTCTTCAAGTTGTCAATTATACGATGGCGGCGCGTCTTTCACGGCGCTTCCCCAATTCTTATTGGGCGTCTTCATAAGATAATATACCATCGTGCAGCCGTGTGCAATATCGCCGAAACGTATCCAGGGCTTATTCCATTTTCGGCCGCCGACAGTCAGTCCGTGAACGTAAGGTACGTCTTTTCCCGCTCCGTTTCCGATTATCGTAACAGTGCCGCCGTGCAGATGGAGTACGGTTTTTTCGAAGAGCGGACTTCCAAGCACAAGCACATCAGAGCCGGGAAGCTCGGGATACATTCCGGTCGCACCGAAGATGTACCATGACGACATTTCTCCGAGATCGTCGTTGCCGGGATAGGCACCGGGACTTCCGTGATAAAGTTCGTCGATCGCCTCTCTCACGACGTACTGAGTCTTGTAAGGCTCTCCGAGGAAGCAGTACAAGTACGGCGTCTCGATGCTCGGCTCATTGCCAAGATAAGCATACTTCGATTTGAAACCTCCGTTTATTTCGGTAAAGAAGGTATCGAGACGCGCCAGGGCTGTCTTCCGGCCTCCCATTTTTTCCGCGAGACCTTTTAGATTGAAAGGGACCATCCAGACATATTGTTCGGGGCTTCCCTCGACGTAGGCCTGGCTCGATCCGAAGTGGTCGACTGTGTCTTCCGATGCCGGTACCCAAGTACCGTTCCGGTGACGCATTCCGAAGAGGCCGGTCTTCGTGTTGAAAAGGTTCTTCCAGTACTGGGCGTGGTTAAGCATGAGAAGGCTGTCGGCTCTGTCGCCGAGAGCGCCTGCAAATTGTGAGAGCGCGAAGTCGGCGGAATTGTACTCGAGTGTCATCGAAACGTTCCCGCCGTCCTGGCTCGCCGGGAGATAACCGAGCGTAAGATAGTCCGCGAGCCCGGGCCGCTCGAAAGTGCGGGATCGGATCGCATAGACGGACGGATCGGTGGCCGCACGGATGAGTCCAGATAGTGCGCCGCGGGCGTCGAAATCTCTTGCGCCGAACGCATAAAAATCCGCGATCATCGCCGCGGCAGGATCGCCGATCATCACGCCGCTGTCCATTCCTGGCACTCCCCACCTGGGGAATGCGCCGCCCTGCCGGTAGTCTCTTACAAGCGACTGCGCCATAGCGCTCGCTCGGTCCGGTGCAATCATCGCAAGAAGCTGGCATTCGCTCCTGTAAATGTCCCATCCCGAGTAATCGGCATACTCCGGCTGAGCGTCCTTTACGGTGTGAACCTTCCTGTCGTAACCCATGTATTGACCGTTGACATCGGAATACACGGTAGGAGCCAGGAGGGCGTGGTACAGCATTGTATAGAATGTACGGTATTCGGCCGGTGTTCCGCCGCTGACCTGTATCCTGTTGAGCCAGGAATTCCACTCCCGGCTCGCTAACTCGACCGTCCTGATAAAAGCCCGAGAAGTGAATTCGGTCAGCGGGCTCTCATCCTCAATGTTCAGCTTCGCATTTCCAACGCTTACATAGGAGATGGCGACTCTGGCAAGAACGGTCCTGCCATCATTCACGTTGAACGTTGCCCATGCACCGCCGGTATTTCCTTCACCAACGGTCTTCCCATTAAAGAGGCTCGAGTCGGCCCATGTACCGTAGCTCGCGAAGGGCCGGTTGAAAATTGCGTAGAAATAGATTGTAGTCACATCCGGGAAGTTGCAGAAGTGACCGCCGGTGACTTCGCCGCAAATCGATCGCTTCTCAGGATCGACTTTCATGACGACATCCCGGGTGCCATTGACGTTGCTCCCGGCATTGATGGCAATCGTCGGCGTGCAATTTGCCGGGAAGATAAATCTGCCGAAACCCATACGCTCGGTGGCCGTCAGATTCACCTTTATGCCGTCATTAAGCTTCACCGAGTAGTAGCCGGGTCGCGCGGTCTCATTGGAGTGGGAGAACGGCTCGAGGAATCCTGCCCTTCCGAGCGGAGGCGTGATACTCGATGTATTCATGAGAGGAATGAAGCCGAAGTTGTCGCCATAAGGGCAGCCCGCGCCGCTGAGGTGATCGAGACTGAATCCCGTGATGAGCGAGTCGCCGTACTTGTAGCCTGCAGGACGCCGGAACGGGCCCGTATCCGGACTCCATTGTATCATACCGAAGGGGACCGTGGCGCCGGGATAAGTTTCTCCGTTAGCCTTCGTTCCGGCAAACGGGTTGACGTAATTAACGAGATTGCGCATGCAGTAATGCACGGATACGGAACGATCCGGCTTGTCGCCAGCGAACGCCGGCATGCAGGGCACCGACATCAACAAAAGGGCTGCGAATATCTTACCCATCAGTTGGGTCAAATCTATCTCCAATCAACAGAACCTTCATCCGCCATCGCTTTCAATGAACGTTGGTCTCTGTATACGTTCCTTTTATGAAATCATAAGTCTTGTCATAGACTTCCCTGATCCCGGGGTTCTTACTGTAACAGCACTGATAGAAAGTCCCCGGTCCGGCATTCTGATAATATGAATGAGCGGCTCCGGTCATGTAGCCTTTCTTGATTCCCCAGTTGAGGTACTGGTAGTACTTTTCCAGGAGCGCATTGTTCTTCAAGGCATCCCAATGTATCTCAATTTCTATTCCCATTCCGAGCATCTTGCAGGTTTCTGCAGCCTCACCAAGTTCCTGGACCGGGTAATTGTGGAACGAATAATTCGGCTGCATTTCCGCTCCGTCGAAGCCGAGCGAATGCCATTCGTAGAAACCCTCGGCGTTAATGAAGGGTATCCAATCGAGAACGAGTCCCTTACTTCTGACAAAGTCTCCGACATATCTGATCAAGGCCTTCTCGCTGTCGTTGATTGTGAAGGCAGCCTTCTCACTGATCCAGTACATGCCTACAAGCTTCAGATTATCGTAGCGGCTCGCTTTCCATTTGGCGAGCACCTGGTCAACGTACCATCTTATCAGTCTCTCTCTGTCCGAAAGCTTCTCCATGTTTATCTGCTTCCCGTCTATCGCGCCGAAATATTTCGCGGTCGGGGTCGGATACGGAATAGCGATTTCGACCTTGGATCTGTACGAAAATTTACCAAGCGCCTTCTTCACTTCTCCCGTGGCGATATTCAACGCCGACACATTGTAATCCGGCATAAACGTATTATTTATATAATACTGCCAGTCGGAGAGGACGGTCGGCTTATTGATATCTGCGCCATATTGTCCCCCGGACGGTGCAGTACCGTAGGCCGAGAACAAGACCGCGTCAAACATGAAGTCCTTTATCTTTCCGGAAGCGCTTATGTATCCCACATACGGCAGGAGCTGACCGACGCTGTTCTTCTCTATTGCAGGATCCTTCTTGTAATAGCCGTTCGTGATGAGGACCATGTTTTTCGTTCCGCCGACTTCGGGAGAGCCCGGAGGACAATACTTATCCGGATAAACCGGTGGTGGAGTAATCTTCGGAACCGTCGCCCCGTTGACGACGCCATGGTCTCCGAATACCTGGAATTCGTCCGCGAGCGTGAAGACGTCAACGACAAACGTCATCTTCACGTATTTTGCCCGATAGTTCAGGCCTGAAAGCTTGTATGTCTGGACTATCGGCTTCGTGACTGTCAAAGAGACGGCGCTCTTCACTGTTCCGACGACGGCCCAATGTTTCCCGTCCATGGAAAGAGAGTAGATGACTTCTCTGGGAAAGTCGATCCCATTCGGTATATCCTGCAGGAACCTCTCCTGCATCTGATGGACGGTATTGACTCTTCCCATGTCGATGACGATGCTGCGCATTCCTCCGCGGACATATTGCTGCCATTCGTGGTCTCTGTAATTTGTCGATGAAGCTATCTTACCGTCCGTCAGCCCTCCCTGGAATTGATGTCCGACTTCCATCGGGGCAAAAGAATACTTGATCGGAACGAGTGATGTCGAGGTATACAATTTTCTCAATACCAGATCCACCATGCCTCGTGGAGGAAGCGGAGCGGGAACAGAGGCGCGAACCGCGGTCACAGCTGCCAGTGTTAGTGCAAATGTCAGAAGGAAATATTTATATCTGCAATAAAGTCTTCTCATTAAGTCATCCTTGTTTTCTGCACTCAAGGGTCCTCGATCTCTGAAAGCAACTCGCGTCCGGCGCGATTTCGGCCTTCATGCAGCATTTATTTTGTAATTTCAAAAGTCGGAGGGAGCTCATACGGTTCGTGAAGGCTCGTACGAGCTCCCATCCATGGCTTCGGGGATTGTTACTTCAAAAGCAGCATTTTATGAACCGCACTGAAACTGCCGGTCCTCAATACATATAGATAGACACCGCTCGCAAGGCGATCCGCGTTGAAGTTCACCTCGTAAAAGCCGGCATTTTGGTGCGCGTCTACCAACGTGGCAACTTTCTGACCGAGGACGTTGTACACTTCTAGCGTGACCATCTGCGCCTTCGGGAGACTATACTTTATCATCGTCGTCGGGTTGAACGGGTTAGGATAGTTCTGCAGCAGGGCGAATGTCTTTGGTATGCCCGCAGCTCCTTCGACCGCCGTAAGCCCGGTGCCGGTTTTGAATTCCCAGGTAGTCGAGAATCCGCCCATGCCTGCGGTATCGATTGCGGCGACGTGCCAGTAATAGATAGTGTTCTGCAAAAGAGCTACGGGGAGTTGAACAGCCGTATCCGACACCGTCGTATCGAAGATCGCCTGCTGGAAATACCCTGCAGAATCACCCGAATAGTAACTCTGAGAGTTCGTCGCCACCTGGACCAGATACTTTTCCGCCCGGACTGACGGACTCCATGTGAAGGTCAGCGCACGCGGTATGCCTGTCGTCGATAGTTTCGGGAAGACGAGGCCGGGCGATGCAGGCACGGCAACCCTGGTCGTAAACGAATCGATGGTCGAGTACGCGCTCGCTCCGCCTGCATTATACCCAAGCACACGCCAGTAGTATTTCTGCAGGTTGTTCAGTTTTGTAATAACCTGGCTTGTGTCGGCAGTGGAGTCGTTCACAACGAACGTCTTGAATGAGATGCTATCGGATACCTGAACCCCGTACCCCGATGCGAGAGGCACACTGTGCCAGACGAGTGCAAGAGTATCTGCACGCTGGAACGTTGCTCCGTTGGCCGGTGCTACTGCCGTCGGTGAAGCGGGAACCTCTTCAACAGTAAATGAGTCGGGGCCCGCGAAGGCACTCGCTCCGCCGGGATTCACTGCCTGAACCTGCCAATAGTATTTGGCGCCCGGCTTCAGTCCTTTCACTACATTCATCGTATCATTGGTGGAATCGTTAACCACAAAGGTAGAGAAGCCTGGCTCGGCCGCAACCTGCCAGTGATACTGGGCCGCACCGGGGGCAGTACTGCATTTCAGCGTATCGGTAGCCGGTCTATTGATCGCATTGTTGGCCGGCGAGACGAGCGCCGTCGCTCCGGGAGCCAACATGATAGTCGTGAAGCTGTCGACGGTGGAGTACTGTCCAAGGACTCCGTTGTCGTAAGAGCGCGCGTGCCAATAGTACTTTGTGCTGTAACCGAGCGAGTTCATGGTATCCGCCAGCACGGTCAAACCGGAATCGTTTGCAACAATGCCTGTGGCGAAAGTCGGATCGGTGGATACCTGGCACTGATACCCTTGCTCCGATGTGGAAGAGGACCATGTCAACGTCAGTTTAATAGGCTGGTTGACGGCGTTGTTCGCAGGGGAAGTTAAGGTCGGAACAGCCGGGGGTGTCTGTAACAGGCCGTAGACTCTGACAGGCAGGTATGAGCTTTTTAGACTGTCATCACCCAACTGACCCTGCGTGCCCTGTCCCCAGGTGTAGAAGTAATTGTCGCTACCTACGGCCACGACAGAAAATCTTCCACCCGAAATAGCCTTTGCGGTCACACCAGGCGGAAGCAAAGTCTCCACAGGTACCTTATTCGTCGCTCCGGGAGTTCCTCCAATTCCGTCGCCCATCTCCCCGGAACCTCCATATCCCCAGCCATAAAGTGTGTCATTGTCGGCGATGGCCAAAACGCCGCTTCCGACACAAGCTGCCGTCTTCCAGCTAGTGACTCCCGCCGGTTTGTTCGCTTTGATGAAGGTGGTCGAGCTGGTCGTAGTTCCGTTGCCAAGCTGGCCGAATGTGTTGGCACCGGTTTCATAGAGATTTCCGTCGTTGCCAAGTGCAACTGAGAAATAGAGGCCGCAGTAGACTGAATCCCACTTCGTTACGCCTGCCGGGAATGGAACCAGTGCGGGAACGAGCTGGTTCTTCGTGTTGCCTTGTCCGAGCTGGCCGTACGAGTTTGTTCCCCACATATAGAGACTTCCATCTGAGCCGATAGCTGCGCTGTAGAACCAGCCGGCAAAGATACTAACAGGCGTAAATCCTGCAGGGAGCTTCACCATCACCGGGGTGTAGGATGTCGTTGTGGTGCTGTCTCCCAGTTGTCCGTAGACGTTTGCTCCCCAGGCATACACATGTCCGTCACTTCCCAGCGCCAGGCTGTATGACCAGCCTGCCGCAACGGCAGTTGCGGTTACTCCGCTCGGGAGGATAACTTTGACAGGTACATTTGAATTGGTTGTCGTGCCGTCGCCGAGCTCTCCGGTAGTGTTGATTCCCCAGGCATATACGTTTCCGTCAGTCCCGATGGCAACGGTGTGGAGGTTACCTACTGCAACCGATTTCCAGCCCGCAACACCGCTCGGAGGTGCGATAAGCACGGGAGTGGAATCCTGTGCTGCAGCAGCAGTGACCACGGGATGATTGTACTGGTCGGTCCCCCAGCCATACAAATTCCCGTCAGGGTAGAGGACGTACGCTGCAAATGATCCTGACGACGAATAAACGTTCTGCGCCAGAGCCGGCCTGCCTAGAAGCGCGGCGGAAAGCAAAAACGCCAGGAGACCTGGTCTCCAATCGAAGAGCCGTCTCAAGAGAACAGCCTTAGCATTTCTCATTCTTTCACCTTTTGGTTTGTTTCAATGTGAGAAACCATCCCCGGTGATAGCCTCTCACATCTGTCAACGTTACCTTCAATCCGGGTCTATGTTTATTGCCGAGTAAACCCGGCATAAGTTGCCCTGGTCTCCAAAAATAGTCAGATGTGTATATAGTTCTCTTCGAGCATCGAAGCGATCGGTCATGACTTCAATATTGAAATCAATTTCGGACATGGCATTACTTGAGAAAGAGCATCTTCCTGGTGATCGCATCCGCGCCTTCGCGGAGCGAGTAGAAATACACGCCACTCGAGAAACGCTCCATATCAACGTTATAGGTGTACGACCCGGCATTCTGAAAGCCATCGGCAACTACTTCGACAAGTTGTCCGAGCGCATTAAAGATTCTCAAGCTCATCACGCCCGCGCGCGCGAGGCTGACTCTTATCGTCGTCGACGGATTGAAAGGGTTCGGGTAATTGTTCGATAGGGCGAATTTTGCAGGGACACTTTTCTGCTCATCGATCGCATCGATTCCTGTGCCTGTTGTGAATGAATCGACCGCCGAATACGAACCGGCCAATCCCAGGTCCGATCCGGCAACATGCCAGTAATATTCGGTTTCCGGAGCCAGAGTTACGGACAGCGCTATACTTGTGTCGAACACAGTGGTGTCGACCACTAATGATGAGAACGCCGGGTCAGTCGCAACCTGCAGGACGTAACCGGTCATCGGAGATGCGGAGGTCCATTTCAACGGCGTTCTGCGAGGAACCCGGGTACCTCCTACAGGCGAAATTGAAACAGGTGTTGAAGGGACAATGGGAAGTTGGGCGGACAGCATGAAGTACCACACGTTCGCGAAAATCGGAAGTATCGTAGATCCGTGTGCGGAGCCCGACAGCGTGTCGGTAACGAGTATCCTCCAGTTGCCGGTAATCATCCGCCCTGCCGTAACGTTCGTGAGAATAGCCGGTCGCTGCGTGTCCATCAGAGCCGAGCAGTTGGAGACCTGATGATTGACGTTGTAAGGATCGTACTGGTTCAGGAAAGCAAAATAGCTTGTCGGCGGAGTAGCACCCTTCTCGTACAGCCATGGGGCCGGTCTGTTAAAGAACGTCATGAAATCCTGCGGACCTGAGAACATCAGCACCCTGCTCACATCGAACATCTTTCCTATGTAGGCGGCGTGTCCCGATCCCTGGGAATGGCCGGCCACTACGATGCGGTTCCAAATCGGTTCACCGTTTTGCAGGAATTGGGTCCAGTTTCCCGCGGTGTCTGACTGCGCGAGATAAACGAGGAGCTTTTGAAACCTGTTAAGAATGGAATTCGCGCTGTCTACGTTCACCGCGTTGCTAACCTGAGTCCCGGTGACAATCTCGTCCCTATAGTCGCCGAACGCGGTAGTGTCCGAGTCGTTCCCGAGACTTGCCGCGACGACGTTGTCTTCGTAGTCAAGAGTTATCGCGTAATAACCCATCGAGGCATATATGCTGTCCATCGTCCAGGTCGGCGTCGCGCTTCCGCCGGTGCCGACCAGAAACAAAATCAGTTTATGAAGGGTGTCTATGGCGGGGTTATAGACCGCAATGCTCGGTCCGTGAACGGTCTCTATAGATGGGTCGGTCCACCCTGGGATCACAGACACGAGTCTTACTCCGGAAGTCGAGCTCGCGTAATTCAGAAGAATCTGAACCGGGACGGATGAATTTCTTATGCTATTGTTCCCAAGCTGTCCCTGCCCGCCCTGGCCCCACGCATATATGTTGCCGTCACTCCCGATGGCAAGTGCATGATTTCGTCCGGCCGCGAGGGATGTCACGACAACACCTGGAGGCATAGAAACTCTGACTGCAACCGGATTGGCACCCAGAGTTGTGCCGTTTCCCATCTCGCCCGAACCGCCGTATCCCCAGGCATAAAGAGTGTCGCTGTTGCCGATGGCGAGGACAGAACTGCCGGTGCAGGCTATCTGATTCCAGCCCGTTACTCCGGCGGGCATATTTGCTTTCTGAAACTCCATCACTCCAGAGGAAGTGCCCGTTGCCGTTCCGTTTCCCAACTGGCCGTACTGGTTGTATCCGCTTTCGTACAAGTTACCGTCATTTCCCATTGCCGCTGCGAAGTAAATACCTCCATACATTCCCGTCCACTTCGTCACCCCCGAAGGAAACGGGACTTTAACCGGAAGTGATTCGCTCGTCGTATTGCCCAATCCCAATTGTCCCTGGACGTTGCCGCCCCAAGCATAAAGGGTCCCGTCGGCGCCCAGCGCGAAACTGTAATACCATCCGGCGAGCACGGCAACAGGAGTAACCCCGGAAGGGAGATCCACTTTAACCGGAACGTCGGAATTAGTGGTCGTTCCGTTGCCGAGCTGGCCGTTGTTGTTTTCTCCCCAGGCGTAGACGGTGCCGTCGCTGCAGAGGGCAAGGCTGTGCCAGTAACCGCACGAGACCTGTTTTGCGGTCACGCCGCTGGGAAGATCCACCTTCACCAGAGTATCGGAGCTGGCTACCGAACCGTCGCCCAGCTGTCCGTAATCATTGTCGCCCCACGCGTAAATATCTCCGTCGTTCCCGATCGCGAGTGTATGTACATGCCCGGCGGCGATGGAAACCCAGCTCGTGACCCCGGCAGGAAACGCGACTTCAACCGGCGTCAGATCCTGGGACATCATGGAAGTAGTAACTGGATGATGGTATTCATCTTCTCCCCATGTGTAGAGATTACCGTTTGCGTCGATCGCATAAGACGCGAAAGAGCTGGAAGATGAATACACCTCCTGCGATATCCCCCTTCTCGAAGTGGAAAACAATACGAACATCAGCACGACTACGGCCGTCTTCAAACCGAACAATCGAATAACATTAGGTTTTTGAACGCTTTTCATTACTGTTTTCAGACTTTCAATTTTTTCGATCGAATCAGAAAAACGGACGATGCCCGTTCGTCCTGTCAGCGGTACAGTGAATAAAGGGCCGCTGGCGAAAGTTAAACGTACAAATTAGGACATGGCGGGATCGCCGGTTAGAGCTTTCCCGCCTTACCTAATCATCCTTACTTGAGGAGAAGCATCTTTTTGGTCATGAAATTATTTCCTTGCTGCAAACGATAGAAGTAAACTCCGCTCGCCATGTTGTCCATGTTCACGTCGTAAGTGTAGACTCCCGGCACTTTGTAGCCCTCGTCCACCACCTTTACCCGTTGTCCCAGAACATTATATACCGTGAGACTCATCATACCGCTTCGGCCAAGGGTTACTCTAATAGTGGTAGCAGGGTTAAATGGATTCGGATAGTTGTTGCTCAAGTTGAACTTCTCGGGGAGTGTGCCGGGAATCTCTTCCACTGCCGTCGGTACCTGGTAAGTACCCTTTATGAATTGATATGTCGCGTCATAGATTGCACGAAGAGTCGGGTTCGTACTTTCGGCACATGTATAGAAAGTACCGGGCCCTGAATTCTGATAGTACGCGTGAGAGGCTCCTGTCATGTACCCTTTTGTAACGCCGTAATTAAGGTACGCATAATATTTGTCCCTGAGCGTGGAATCAGTAAGCGCATTCCAGTGAATCTCAATTTCGATACCCATTCCGAGCTTCCTGCACGCATCCGCTGTTTCGGCCAGCTCCTGTGGTGGATAGTTGTTGAACGAATAGTTCGGCTGCATCCATGCTCCGTTAAACCCAAGCGTGCTCCAATCCGCAAAACCGCTCGCATCCTTGAAAGGAATCCAGTCAAGGACTTTCCCTTTCCCGGTGATGTAGTTGGCGATGTAGTTAAGCATGGCTGTTTCGCTGTCGTTAACCGTAAAGCCGGCGCTCTCACTGTACCAGTAGAAGCCCACGAGATCAAGGTTTGCATATCCCGCCGAATCCCAGCGGCCCAGTACCTGGTCGACATACCATGACAGAACCTGCTCCTGGCCGGTGAGTGTCGACAGATTTTCCTGCACTCCGTTGATGGTCCCGAAATTTGTATCGGACGGACACGGGTAAGGTATCGCGATTTCCACCTTCTCTTTAAAGCCCGGGTCGTTCAAATCTTTCTTCACTACCGCAGCAGCGCTATCGAGTGCCGCGAGGTTGTATGTCGGGGAAAATGTGTTGTTGAGGTAGTACAACCAATCAGACATGTTAGTCGGAGTGGAATTGTTATCGCCGTAATTCCCTCCCGACGGTGCGGCTCCATACGGAGTAAACAGGACGGCGTCGAACATAAAATCGGTTATCGCTCCTGAGGACGACTGGTATCCGACATAGGGGATCAGCTGGGATACCGTGTTATTCTCTATTGCAGGATTCGCCGCGTAGTAGCCGTTCGGAATGAGTACCATATTCCTGATCCCGCCGACCTGCGGAGAGCCCGGGGCAAGATACGCGTCGGGGTATGTAACCGGCGGAGTAATTTTCGGGATCGTAGAGTTGTCGACAATTCCTGAATCTCCGAACACCTGGAACTCATCGGCGAACTCATTGACATCGACCGTGAATGTCATCTTGACATATCTTGCCTGGTAGTCAAGTCCGGATACAGAATACGTTTGCGCTTGATCGACAGTGCTCGTCAGCGGGATAGATGAATTCACTATTCCGACGAGAGACCAGTCGGTATCGTTCATCGACAACGAATAGGTGACGGTCCTGGGAAAATAGATTCCGGCCGATGGATAATTGAGGAACCTTTCCTGCATCTGGTGGACGGTGTTTACCTGCCCCATGTCTATGACGAGGCTTCGCGCGCCGCCGCGAGTGAACTCCTGCCATTCCGGATCGGCGTATGCCACGGAGGACGCGATTTTGCCGTCGGTCAACGCGCCCGGAGTATAATAGTTAGACTCACTGGGACCGAAGGAATACTCTATTGAGACAAGGGGGGTTATCGTGTACGGCTTGCCGAGCACAAGGTCGACCATTCCCTGAGGAGGGGCGGGGGCCGGCATTGATGCGGTGGCATTGGCAGCCGCGATCAGAACCGTTGCGAGCATGGCCGCTATTTTGGAAAGACTTAAAGACTTGTTCATCTGGAAAAATCTCCTGGATTCCATTTTATTTCACCATCATCATCTTGTCTGTCTTGACATAGTTTCCTGCGACCATCCTGAAGAAGTACATGCCGCTCGCAAACCTGGAGCCGTTGAAAACGACCGAGTAATTCCCGGCAGCCTGGTTGTCATTTACAAGAGTGGCAACTTCTCTCCCGGTTACATCATAGACTGTGATGGTGACATGCGACTCCTTCGGCACATCGTACTGTATCGTCGTCGCAGGATTGAACGGATTCGGATAGTTCTGGTAAAGCGCGAACTCCTTCGGAATGTCATTCGGTGCGTCAATGGCGTCAATGCCTGTCCCCGTAGTGAAGCTTCCTTCCGCTGAGTAACCGCTTATCCCTCCGGCGTTCGCCGCGGCGACGCGCCAGAAATAATCCGTGCTCGGCTGAAGGATGACGGAAAGCTGTACCGATGTATCTGTGACGGTCGTGTCAACGACGGTAGTCCTGAACACATTGTCGCTCGATACCTGCACGCTATAGCCGGTCGCAGTCAACGAGGCGTTCCACGTCAGTGTTACCCGCCGCGTCACGTGCGCGGATTGGAAAGGCGAAAGGAGATGCGGCCTTAAAGGAGCGGCAATAGCCGTCGCAAAAGAATCGATGGCGGAAAACTCAGAGGCTCCTCCCATGTTGAAGGCGAGCACCCTCCAGTAATATTTCCGGAGGTTCTGAAGCGAAGTGACGGTCAAAGCCGTGTCCGCTGTTGAATCTGAAGAGATTACGAGCACAGTGAAAGTCGGGGTCAGCGACAACTGGCACTCATAACCGGAAGCCGCAGGAACTCTGTTCCAGGAAAGGACAAGCGTATCTGCTCGCTGGCTCGTTGCATTGTTTGCAGGAAGAAGAAGCGCCGGAGCCGCGCCAGGCGCAGCCATCACGGTAAACGAGTCGGGCCCGGCAAACGCGCTCGCGCCGCTTAAGTTGATTGCACTTACTCTCCAGTAATACTTCTGTCCCGCCGACAAGGCCACAACGCTTGTCGTGTCGATCGTCGAATCGTTCACCAAGTACGTGGAGAACCCGCGATCGGCAGACAGTTCCCAGTGATACTTCGCTGCACCGGCAGCTTTGCTGCAAACCAGCGTGTCGATGGCCGGCAGGTTGACAGCGTTGTCGGCCGGCGAGAGCAAGGCCGGGGCAGATGGCGGACTGAACACCGTCGTGAATGTATCCGAGGCCGAATAGTCGCTGAAAACTCCGTTGTTATAAGACCGGACCCGCCAATAGTATATCGAGCTCGTTCCGATACCCGGCAGGGTGGAAGCCGTGTCCGTAAGAGTAGAATCGTTCACAAGTAAATCACTTGTGAAAGTCGGGTTGGTGGAAACCTGCAACTGGTACCCGGCCGCCTCGGAGGCAGAATTCCATTCCAGTGTCGGTGAGGTGGAGACGCCCGTATCCGCGTTTGCCGGAGACAGCAGGTTCGGAACTCCGGGAGGAACCTGGACCAGATCGACGACTCTGACGGGGACATATGAGTTCGAGTTCCCGCCGTTTCCAAGCTGGCCCTGTGTGCCCTGGCCCCACGTGTAGTAATAGTTGTCGCTCCCAAGCACAAGCCCTCCGAACCTGCACGCCGCTACAGCTTTTGCAGTCACTCCCGAGGGGAGAGCAACCTCGACGGGAATCGTGTTGTTGACGGCTGCTGTACCACCGGTTCCATTGCCCATCTCGCCGGAGCCGCCGTATCCCCAAGCGTAGAGAGTATCGTTCATCGCAATTGCAAGGACCGAGCTTCCGGTGCAGGCCACGCCTTTCCATCCAGTAACGCCCGCAGGCATATTGGCCTTCACGAAAGTCGTTGAATTGGTTGTCGTGCCGTCGCCAAGCTGACCGTAGTTATTATACCCACAGCCGTACAGATTGCCGTCGTCGCCTTCAAGGATGGAAAAATAATATCCGCCATACATGGCCACGCATTTCGTGACGCCGCTTGGGAGAGGGACCTCCACCGGCGTCAACTGGTTCGTCGTATTGCCGAGCCCGAATTGTCCCTGGCCATTGGCTCCCCACGCGTAGACACTGCCGTCGGTCCCGATTACATAATTATTGTAGGCATAAGCATAAATTTTCGCCGGGACGAATCCGGAAGGGAAATTCACCTTTATGGGAATATCCGAATTCGCAGTCGTGCCGTTCCCCAATTCTCCATATGTATTATCGCCCCACGCATAGACGTTACCGTCGCTGCCCAGCGCAAGACTATGGTAAAGCCCGCACGCTATCGCCGTGGCCGTCACTCCGCCCGGAAGTTTCACTTGCACGGGAGTCTCCGAGTTTGTCGTAGTCCCATTTCCCAATTGCCCGGCATTATTGAGCCCCCATGCATAAACGTCGCCGTTATTGGCCAACGCGAGAGAATGAAATATTCCTGCTGCGGCCGAGACCCAAGAAGTTACGCCGCTCGGAAAGGCGACTTTTACCGGTACAAAATCCTGGGCAGTCATCGTGCTTGCGATAGGTTGGAGGTAATTATCTTCTCCCCACACATATAAGTTCCCGTTAGCGTCTATCGCGTACGAAGCGAACGAAACTGGTGAAGAAAACACGGCCTGTGAAAACGCCGGCTCGCTCGCCATCGCGATAGCAACAGCAAGCAGAACGTATGTTGCCCTTCCGGGAAGCAGAGACTTTCTTAAAGAATTAATAGCATTGACCATCATCTCACCAATTCGACTTTTTACGTATTCTTACTTCTGCGGGAAGATAAAATGTTCGACTCGTACACGTTTTTCCCCGAATGAGCCAAAACCTCTTTGCTCCCGGTTGAAATTTGATTTTTGTGAACGTCAGTGATCTGAATTCCAATTTTCCGGCTCGGCGCGGGGACGCCGCAAGGGCGTCCCCTGCCGATCGGATCCTTATTACTTAAGGAGAAGCATTTTTTTGGTCATGAAATTGCTGCCCTGCTGAAGCCTGTAGAAGTAGACTCCGCTGGCAAAGTTATCCATATTCACATCGTATCTGTACACGCCCGGCGCCTTGAAGCCCTGGTCGACTACTTTTACCAGCTGGCCGAGGACGTTGTAAATCCTAAGACTCATCACGCCGCTCTGAGCGAGTGTCACGTTGATGGTCGTCGTCGGGTTGAACGGGTTTGGATAGTTGTTGCTCAAGTTGAACTTCTGAGCGACCGTCGGGGTCTGTTCAACTGCGGTAAGCGCACCGAACCACGAAGGATCGCCGCAAGGGAGTCCGTCGGTGCTGTTCGACTTAACCTGCGCGCTCGTGTACTTCATATCCTGCGCCTCGGGAAGCGGCCACGCGGGAATCCAGTTCGAGCCTGAAACGGTTTGCTTCTCATATCCCCATTCGTCCGTCTTGATTGTATTCTGCCAGACTTCTGTGATGAATTGCTGCAAGCTGACGATACCGGGAGTACTGCTCGACTGCAGAATGCTCGCAAATGAGGCGCCGAATCCCGGATCCACACCGACGAGGTTGCCGGATTGCTGGAAGCCGGGCCACAGCGTGGGATGAGCAAAGAATGTGTCCGCCGATGCGCCGAACAGGCTCGGGGTTATCAATGAATCGGCTGATGAGGCGGTGTCGTTCCATGTGGTCCAGAAATTCGTAATCGCAGAAGGCTCATACCAGACGTTATCCTTCACCACCGCTATTCTCTTCGCTTCCGCAAGCCATCTGAGATTCGAATTTGCGGTGTCTGCAGGATCGAACGTCGTATCCTCGGCAGCCGTAAGCGTATCGAACTCCACCGCTCCGACAGGCTGGAGCGGCGTCACGTGGGTAGTGAAATATCTTTTAATTGTTACGCCACCCGCATAGCAGCCGTAGAAAATGTTGTTCTCTATTTTTTCGTTCGTGAAGTACTGGAAATAATAGTTTCCGATAGGATACTCGAAGTTGTACAAGAAGGTGTTATGGTCCAATTCCATGTATTTCGTGAGCGGTCCGCCCGTACCCGCAGTACTCGCCTCAAGGCACAAGAACGTGTTATAATCGACAACGACGGTATCGGCAGGATTGGAAGTCGGATAGGCTGGATTGATGAGGCTGGGAGAAGTGAAGTTGTTCGGCCATACCATATTCCTGAATATGCTGTTTGTGACAAAGAAGTCGTCGTGCACGCCGGTGTAAACCAGAGGGGTGCCATGCTGCTCCTCAACGACCACGCTATCCAGGGTAATTCTTGTCGAATCGGCAGGCAGATTGATCATGTTATAACCGGTCCAGGCATTGGTTGGTGTTCTCCCGAAGAAATAAATGTTCCGCACCAGAACGTTGGCTCCGGGCTGGGTGATCGAAAGGAGGGTGCCTGCAGGCGATCCGCTTTTCAGAATGCCGGGCTGGATGCAAGGGGGCCTGCCGTCGGCGCCGCGCACCCCTATTAAGGAGAAATTATTTGTCCTCGGCGCTATGACGCCGGTATACAAGTAGGTTGTGTCCAATGAAACCAGTTCATAGACGTTGTGGGCCTGTGCGCCAGTCGAAGTGGTGTCCGAGTTGATGACCTGATCCAAACTCGGTCCGTTGGCGTAAACAACGAGAGTATCGTTGCCTGCCGCCAGTGTCTTCCCTGGCATACAGAAGAATGCCGCCATCGCAAGTATGGTGGCTGCTGTAAGCATTTTTTTCATTTAACGACTCCTCAGGATAAATGAGTTAATAATGGTTGTTCCTCCGGGTAAGAGCCTTCCGGCTGTCACCCGACGATTCAGTGATTCAGCTTCGTTGACGAGACGACCTTCGTCGACACCTCCTTTTATTCTCTCCCGCCATCTCTACAATATTTTCCATCTGATACCGATGTCGGCCGTCATGCCATAGTCCTGCTCCGATGTTGGAACCTGTGCTGCACGAATAACGCTGATGGTGTTTGCTCCATTGAGGTTGTTTAGATCCATGTAAAGTTGCATACCGTACCAGGGGAGGGTCTGTTTGGCCGCAAAATCCCACCGCCTGTAAATCGGGGAATAAGCCCTGAGTTGCGGCCAGAAATTCGCTCCCGAAAAGACATTGCTCTCGTAAAGAAATGCCACCCTGGCCGAAAAGCCCTGGTAGTCGAAACCAAGGGTAAGATTGAGAATATCATCGGGCTGATCTATCAGACGATCCGTGTAAGATGTGTCGACATACTGGACGCTGCGACTTGTAATTTCCGTGAGAGTGTACGGATACTGCGCCTTGGAAAAGATATGCGTGTAATTCGCGCCGAAAACAATTCCAGACAACACACCGGGCAAATACCAGAAGTGGGTTTGCCAATCGAGCTCGACCCCGTAGTCGTTTATAACGTATGGGTCGTTCACATATGTACTGATGTTATAAGATTGGTTGGGGTTAGGCGGAGTACCCGGCAGACTTGCAGGTATGTATTGCAGTGCCTGAGTTCCTGAAACCCAGTATGACCATGAATAGATCAGGTTGCGGATTTGTTTGACAAACGGATCTACCGTGAACAAGCCGATGGCATCGTTGTATACCGAGACGGCGAGGTCGTAGTTCGCCGAGCGGCCGGGAATCAGTTCATAGTTGTTCCACGAAATCGCGTTGCTCAGGCCAACATTGATCATGGGCGTGATGGCGTTGAAATCGGGATAAGCAAGCGTATTCGAATACGCGAGGCGGACGCTCAGCCACGATAACGGCCTATAGTTCAGTGACACGTCCGGAAGCCAGTAGCCATGATTCTGAGTTACGGTGGTGTCATAGTAATCGTATGTGAAATACGACAAAGCGCTCGAGAACCCACGAGGAGCGGTGTATATCGTCTCGAGATCCTGATATCTGACGCCCGGGATGAGAGTCAATTGCTGACCTAACTTCAAATCCCCCATCAGGTAGAACGCACTCGTGTTCTCATAACCGTTGTAATTGTTGGTTATCGAAGCCTGCGTGTTCACGCCGTACCACGCCTGCTGATTTTGCTGCGCATAATCCTCTACGTGCGAGTTAAGTATGTTGAGCAATTGTGAGAACATGCCGAAATTCAGCGGGTTCTCCATCTTGTAGTTGCCGTTCAGAAAAGTCCCGAATTTAAAATTCGGATCTACCCAGTATTGCATCTTCCCCGCATCGGCAGGGAGTTTGAAATACGGGGAAATGAATTGCGCTACGTTGCTTCCAATTAATGTCCCGTTCAAAACATCCGTCGTGTAGGACCTTATCACGTGCTTGTAAGATCCTCCGAACTTGATCACAGCCGAAATATCGGAAGAAAGATTCACGTCGGTGCTGAGATCGAGCTTCGCGTCCAGCGCCCTCTGCCAGTAGAAGCTGTTCGAAACATTGAACTGGTAGAGCGAAGCGTTCGTGATATCGTTGCTGGCTGCCACAGGAACCGCCTGGGGATTAACGTTCGGCTGATTGGCGAACTGGTTGAGTCCAGCCTGCGTCTGCTGGAAATTGGCATTCCAGCTGTTCGGGCTGCTGGTTGCGGAGTACACGTGGGACAATGTCAGATCGACGTGGAAGATCGGAAGCTGCTGTTTGAAATCCAGGATGTCAACGATATTGCTGAGTGTCGCGTTAGAGTTCGCTACTCCGTAATATCGGATATTGTTGTTCAAGTCGAACGACTCGCTGTACGTTGTCGCGTTTGTCGTGCCCGTATTCGCGAAGTTTGTCAATTTGAGCGATCCTTCCGGCAGTTTGTAGTCGAGGACCAATGCCGCGTTGTATCGCCGTCTGTCGCGCGGGATATCGTAAAGATTCAGACTGTTCGTGACGTACTGGGTCAGCGTATTTCCATATTCCCCGTAAGATGCACCAAGCTCGTTGGAGCTGAGATTGATCCTTTCTACGTCAGCCTGTGCAAAGACGCCGAAGCGCTCACCGAAGAAACGATCCTGGAACGTGCCGACATACTTGTAATTGTTAAACTTGTTGTATGCGTCTGACAAAGCGTTGTAGCCTCCCTGTCCAACGAGGCTGATTTCAGGAACGCCCGGCTTTTTCACCTGCGCCTCGCGCATCTCGAAATTGACAACGCCGCCTATCACATCGGCATTCATATCCGGTGAAATCGTTTTGTAAACCTCGATGCCGCCGAGCATGTTTGAGGAAATCATGCTCAGGTCGGTGTAGTCGCTGCTCGAGCTGGATGATCCCATCTTAACGCCGTCGATAGTAACCTGGTTATATTTTGGCTGAAGACCTCGTATAACGACAGCGTATGCTTCGCCGCCGCTTCGTAGGACCGACACGCCGGGGAGTCTGCCGACCGATTCGGCTGCATTGGCATCCGGGAGCTCCTGTATCCTTGCCGCGGAAACGACGTTCACTATCTGATTTGAAGACAGCTGCTGGTTTATTGCGGCATTCTGGCCCGCCGCCTGCGCCGTCACTACAACTTCCTTTCCCTGTACGCCGACGGCCTCGAGCCTGATGTCTTCCTTGAGATTCACGCCGGCAGCGACTTGAATATGCATCACGCTTGTCCTGTAGCCGACGTATGTCGTGCGGACGGTGTACGAGCCGGGAGGCACATTCGTTATCGTGAAACCGCCGTTGAGGCCCGTCGAGGCGCCGAGACTGGTACCCACGAGATAAACATTCGCTCCGGGAAGCGCATCTCCGCTATGCATATCGGCCACACGCCCCGTTATCGTCGCGCTCTGTGCTGCAAACCCGGGTACTCCCAGCACGGACAAAACGAGGGCAAAAGTCCCGATGAAAACGGTAATTTTTCGGTACATCATTTTTTCCTTCGGTGATTTAATCACGTTGAGAGTGTTGTTTTAATTTCAAAATTGTCGGCTGAACGCGGGAAGCTGGACCGAGAATGACATCCATCAGAAAACAGTCCCGAATTCTCCCTGCAGACTTCCGATCGCAAGATTTCATTCATAAAGCCAGCGCCGCAGCTCCTATGAATCCGGCATTCGCACCGAGCTTTGCACAGACGACCTTTGTCTGCCTCGCCGGAGTTGGGCAAATGTGTTTTCGAAAATGATCTTCCATGGATGGGCCGAAGAACTTGAACGCTTCGGAGATGGAGCCGCCGAGGATGACTGCCTCGGGGTCTATTATGTTGACAGTCCACGACATCGCGACAGACAAGTGCCGGCCGAATTCTTCCCACGTCGCGAGTGCGCCGCTGTCTCCTTGCTCGGCAAGTACGGAAATATCGCGCGCTGTCTTATCGCAGCCTGTAATTCTTCTGTAGATTTTCGAAACGCCCGAACCTGAGACGAGATCCTCTATCGTTCCATCGCGGTAGGGCGACGGCCAGATTTCGCCCGCCGATTCAGTGTTTCCGACAAATATATTCCTATCAATGATGATCGCGCATCCTACACCGGTTCCGAGAGTGAAACCGACGACATTCTTCATCCCCACGCCGCTCCCGAAAAGGGTCTCGCCGTAAATGAGGCAGTTCGCATCGTTGTTCATGTGAACCGGACGCCCGTAGCGTTCCTCAATCATTTTCTTCAAAGGATAGAAATGAAGCGTCGGGAGCTGCGGGCACTCGAGTATTCTCCCGTTCCTGATATCGATCGGACCGGTTACTCCCATTCCGATTCCTGCGACATCTTCCCTTTCCGCCCCAGTTTTGGCGAGAACCTCGTCGATGGAAGCGGTGACCCTGCCGATGATTTTCTCAGGAGCGTCGCCGCCGTTCGTCGGAAGCTTAACCGGATCACAAACCACTTCGCCGTCTGCCGTCATCGCCCCGGTGAGGATCTTTGTCCCCCCGAAATCGACTCCAATCAGTAGCTCACCGGTCAATTCTTCTCTCCCTTGTATCAAGCGGATTTATCAACGGGTACATGTTTTTCTCGTGGCAATTTTGCGAAAGATTACTCGTCGACGGTGATTTTGCCGCCGTGGATGAAATCACCCGGAGTGGTGCCGTTGGAGAGTCCGAGCTCGTTCACCATGAGCTGGACAGGGATTATGCTCTGGATCACAAACAGATATTCATCAGGCTGATCTGCGACGATTACGCGGATGTTGGTGTCGGTCAGTTTCGGATCCTTGTTGGTGATTATCAAAACCTTTCCCTGGAACCGCGAGATATCGGCAGCCATCCTTATGCTCTGATTGTAAGTGCTCCCTTCGGCGACGAAGAGTAACGACTTGAATCCCGGTTTCACCATTTCCATCGGGCCGTGTTTGAATTCTCCTCCCATCGTCCCGGACGCGGCAATCTTCGCGGCTTCCTTGAACATCAACTCGCTCTGAAGTGCCGAAGCGTAGGATGGACCTCTACCGATGAACTGGAGAAATTCTATGTCGCCCAGGAAGGCGAGATCTTCGCCGATGGTGTCTTTGTATCTATTCAGGAGCTTTTCCGTCCCGGAGACCAGCTGCCTGATCTTTGCAGCCTTTTCGTCGTTCCAGCCGTCGATTAGAAACCATCCCAGAATGCACATGACTAGAATTATAGCGGTATAAGTCTTCGTAGAGGTCATTCTTTCGACGCCGGCCTTGCTCAGGAGGGTGATTCCCGCTTTCTTCGCGAGCGTTCCGTCCTCCTCGTTCGTGACACCGATGAAGCGCGAACCGCCGGGCAATTTCTGAATGAGCTTTACTATCTCCGCGCTTTCGCCCGACTGGGACAAGCATACCACCAGGGTGTCGCGTGCAATAACCGAGAAATGGTAGTACAGAAGTTCATTTGTGTTTATAGCATATGCCTGGATTCCCAGTCCGTTGAAAAAGCAGGAAGCGGCATAGCTGGCGAAATAGGAGCTTCCCATTCCTGTGAAGACTATTTTCCTGTAGTTTCCATTCTCTATCACATCTCTTACCGCTCTCAGCTTTTTATTCCCTTCATCACTGAGGTAATAGTCAAGCGTTCTATCAATAGACTCAGGTTGGGAGAATATTTCAGTGACAAATTTATTCATGATGTTCCCTTTACCGTAGTTGATTCCGAGCAGGATCAATAGCGGTCATGACGGTAGAGACTTGGGGCATGCAGCAGGCCTCCACGCCGTTAGCGCTCCGCATGACAAACCTTTCAGCTGAAAGAGCAGGACACTCGGATGACCTGGCGAGCTGCGCCCCTGCATGGGTTCTAGGGACGTGGCCGAAAACCCGCTGCAAAACTATTGAACCACAAAGGTCACGAAGAAATGGCGCAAAGAGCACAAAGAAAGAGTGATAAATGAATAGAGACCTTCGTGTCCTTCGTGAAAAATCTTCGTGCTCTTTGTGGTTGGACTTTTCGGCCGCGTCTCTAGGGGACGAGAGAGAACCCCGTGGTTCAGAAACGAATTGTCTTGTCAATTTGTGCTGCTTCATTTTTCAAATAATGAGTTTCATTTGGTGCGTTGCATCGCCGGGCAGCGGATCGTCGTAAACATCCGGCGCGCCCGGGTCAAAAGAGCCTACTTAGCTTCTCCTTTTACGGACCTTATCTCCCAAAACCAATTATCTAAATCGAGACAGTGTGAATAGAAGATGTAGAGCTGGCCATCGAAGATATGCTGGAACGCGCATGCGTCGTTATCAGGCAGAAGCGGATTGCCGCTCAGTTCGGTGTAACCGCCGTCAATCCTGTCGCTCTCGTATGCGAGTGTCACCCATTTGCCGTCCCACATTCCTTCCTTTATAACCTCCACAAGAAGCAGATACCTGTTCCGGTAGAAGATGATTGAAGGTGAAGCGACCGTGTAATCTGCGGTCAGGAGGACTTTCGGCTGGGCCTCTTTAAGTCCGGCGATATCCTTGCTCTTCTTGAGTTTGATCTGCCAGACATTCTTTACGCCGGCATCTCCGCTTTTCTGGACGATACCGTCTCTCCCGATAAGGGGTCTGTCGTTACTTCTTTCCACGCCGCTGTAGTAAACAAGGTAGAAATGGCCGTCCTCATTGTTGAAAAAAGCGAAGGGATTTTGGTTCTGCCTGCCGCTCTCTCTCGCCACGACCACCGTTTTGTTCCCGAAATTGATTCCGTCCCGGCTGGTAAGCATCACTATCTGGCTGTCATTGTTTGCATCGTATTCGGCGTAAAACATGTGAAAGACGGAATTCGCCAGAATCACCGTCGGCCAGCGGCAGTCCCTTTTGATAATCGGATTGCCTTCGTACTTATCCCATTTCGTGAGGTCGTTGCTTCTGATGAGGCCGCCCTGCCTTACATCCGGGCTTCCGCCGTAGTTACATAAGCCGTAATAGCCCCAGTAGCGGTAACCGTCCTTATTCGCCTCTACGACAGAAAGGGTGTGTACTTTACCGGCATCCCACATTCCGTGATCGCCTCTTATAATAACTTTGTCCTCAGATAACCTAGGGTATTCCCGTTTCTGTGCTGCCTTTTCGCCCATTAGTTCCTCTTGTTCTTACACTATTATTACTTCGAGGTTCAGATCGTTGAGCTTCTTTAGCTCAGTTTTGTTCATTTTCCTGGTGGTGATCATTTTGTCTATGTCGTTGATCTTACAGATGACGCCGAGACTCCGCCTGCCGAACTTCGACGAGTCGACGAGGAGGATGTTTTCACCCGCGCGTTCCATCATGACCCGGCTTGTATTCGCCTCGATGATGTCCGGCGTGGTGAGACCAAGATCATAATCGATGCCGTCGACGCCATGGAAAAGTTTATCGGCTGAGATCTTCTTCAGCATCTCATCGGCCAGGGGACCGACGAGCGTCGACGAATTTTTCTGGAGCGCCCCTCCCGTCAGTATCACTTCCAGATCACTGTCGGCAAGTTCGAGGGCGATGTTGACCGCGTTCGTGATAACGGTAACTCCCTTCATCCCTTTCATTTTTCTCGCCAGGAAAGTCGTAGTGGAGCCCGAATCGAGTATGATCACATCTCCTTCGTTGATCAATTCAGCGGCCTCTTCGGCGATCCGCTCCTTCTCATCCGAATTCAGCTTCTCTTTTTCGTTCAACGCGAGTCCGCGGAAAAGCGGTTTGTGCAGGATGGCGCCTCCGTGCGTCCTCTTCAGGACTCCCTGCTTCTCAAGCAGATCCAGATCCTTCCGGATCGTCACGGGGGTCGTGTTGAAGGTCTTGCAGAGGTCATTGATCAATACCCGATCTTCCCTCTCGAGTATCTTCATGATCTCCTGCACTCGCTCTTCCTGAAAAATCTTATCGTGGTTTTGTTGTTTCATGCTTTCCCCTCACCAGGTTGTTTCCACGCTGCGATTTTCACATTGTATCGTTTTGACCAAAACGTGCTTTCCTATTGTTTCGTTTACTTTCGTTTTGTTTGCACAATATTCAAAACATCTCCCATAATGTCAAGTGTTTTCTTGTCGGGAAGGTAACCGCTCAGTTACGGTGTTAGAGGAGATGGATGTGAGGGGGAATGTGAGAAGAGAGATATATAGACATCGATGGAGGAGTTAGCAGCGAAGAGGTCCAAGA
>JAJZVO010000111.1 GCA_021845665.1 Bacteroidota bacterium
TCGGGAATTTCAGAGTCTGTACGGCATGGAAGAACAGTGCGAAGCGGCCCTTGAGAAAACGCGCTGGCCAGACGGGTACCGGTGTTCCCGTTGTCAGAACACCGTCTTCTATGTGCTCCATGTCCGCTCCCGGAAGACCTTTATGTGCGGGATTTGCAACCATCAGGCCTCGCTGATTGCCGGAACCCTCTTTCACAGCACCAAACTCCCGCTGACCACCTGGTTTCTTGCCCTTTACCTGGTCAGCCAGTCCAAGAACAATCTCTCCGCCTTGTCGCTCAAACGCCAGTTGGGAATCTGTTACCGCACGGCCTGGCGCATCAAGCACAAGCTCATGGAAGCCATGGCCCGCCGGGAAGACCGGTACACGCTGGAAGGCCGTATCGAAGTCGACGATGCGTACCTTGGCGGGGAACACCCGGGAGGGAAAAGGGGGCGGGGTTCGGAAAACAAAGTTCCCTTCGTCGCGGCCGTATCGACCAATGAGGAGGGACATCCGATGTACGCCAAGCTCTCTCCGGTGTCCGGCTTCACGCAGGAGGCCCTCGAATCCTGGGGACAGGCGTCTCTGGCTCCGGGGAGCACCGTCATTTCGGACCGTCTGGCCTGCTTTGTCGCCCTTTCCCTCTTCGCCATCCACCTCCCGGAAAAGGCGGGAGGCCGAAAACCCAAGGATCTCCCCCAGTTCCACTGGGTCAACACGATTCTGGGAAATCTGAAGTCGGCTCTGTCCGGAACCTATCATGCGTTTGATTTCTCCAAATATGCGCGCCGTTATCTGTCGGAGTTCTCGTACCGCTTCAATCGCCGTTTTCGCTTGAACGAGCTCCCGGTCCGCCTTCTTGTGGCCTGTGCGACGACCGGCCCTTGCCCCGAACGCTGGCTCAGAGCGGAGGATGCAGATTAGCGCTAATCAGGTTATAAAATCCCTCTCTTCTAAACCGCTCGAAAAAACCACATGTTGATGAGGATTGAAAATTTTGGAGAGCAAGATAAAAGGGGGTCATGTGCGGCGAGCCTCCGGGCCTTGCGGGACAAGGCGTTCGGCTCATGTGCCGCACAAGAGGTTCAATGACCTCCCATTGTCATCGGCATGTTTTCTGGCCGAAGCGGTCAATGAAAGAAATGCCGCACTCCGGAGAAGCCCGATTGGAGCGGATCATTTGGGTGCCGCAATCGCACGGCACACCTGATTGGTAAGGAAAGACGCCGATGCGAGGTGGGGACGACACACACATACTACTTGGATGTGTCGCGCAGAAGCCTTGAATTCCACTGCTTCCGGAGTGATGCGGCACACCCCCTTTAACTTGCTCTCCCGGATGATTGATCTTTTCCTGTCAAACGCTTATCTTCTTCCAATGAAAGATTTTCTAGGAGCCGGAAATAATGACCTGTTGGATGTTTAATTGGGTGAACATAATCTTGGGAGGGAACCATGACAACATCAAAGAAAGATGCAAGTAAAGCATCAAAAATTCTGCGTAGCAAAACATCGACCAAGGATCAGAAATCGGTGGCGGGATCCGATCTGGCCCAGTCCAAAAAGGAAGCTCCACCATCTAAAAAGAAGTGACTTAACTGTCAGGGCTGACTTTTTTTGTTTTAGAATCCATAAAAATTTGCAAAAGGACATGGATTTTTCCGTATGAAGGTCTGCTGTTAGCAAAAAAACTTCCTTTCTAGGTTAATGGAAGGAAGGGCGATCAATCATTTTCGTATAGACAGCGGTAAGTCATAAAGGAAGCCGCATGACCCGATGTTCAAAGGACCCATCTTCGAAAAACAAATCTTCACAAAATGGTGCCAACCTTGGGTTTGAAACTGTTCTTTGGCAGGCGGCCGACAAACTTCGGGGCCACATGGATGCCGCCGAATACAAGCATGTTGTCCTGGGCCTCATTTTCCTCAAATACATCTCCGATTCCTTCGAAGAAATACACATGGCGCTCGAAGCAGAAAAAGCTCAGGGAGCGGATCCTGAGGACCGGGACGAATATCTCGCGGAAAACATCTTCTGGGTTCCAAAGGAAGCCCGCTGGACCACTCTTCAAGCGAACGCCAAGCAGCCGACCATTGGAAAAACCATCGATGATGCCATGGTGGCGATCGAACGGGACAACCCCACTCTCAAGGGGGTTCTCCCCAAGGATTTCAATAGGCCGGCGCTCGACAAACAGCGTCTGGGTGAATTGATCGACTTGATTGGCACGATCGGTCTGGGAACTAAGGAACATCGCTCCAAGGACATCCTGGGCCGGGTGTATGAATATTTTCTTTCGCAATTCGCCACCGCCGAGGGTAAAAAAGGAGGTCAGTTCTACACGCCCCGGTGCGTTGTCCAGGTGCTGGTCGAGATGCTCGCCCCTTATAAGGGACGGGTCTACGACCCCTGCTGTGGCTCGGGAGGCATGTTCGTCCAGAGCGAGAAGTTCATCGAGGAACATGGAGGACGGGTCGGCGATATCAGTGTCTATGGACAGGAATCGAACCCCACGACCTGGCGTTTGGCTAAAATGAATCTGGCCATCCGGGGAATCGAAGCGAACCTAGGTCCCGAGAACGCCGACAGTTTTCAGCGGGATCTTCATCCCGATTTAAAAGCTGATTACCTTCTGGCCAACCCTCCGTTCAATTCGAAGGATTGGGGTGGGGAACGATTGAAGGAAGACAAGCGCTGGAGATTTGGGGTGCCTCCTGCGAGCAATGCCAACTTTGCTTGGGTTCAGCATTTTATTCACCATCTGGCCCCGAACGGGATTGCTGGATTTGTGCTGGCAAACGGGAGCATGTCGTCAAATCAGAGCGGCGAGGGGGAAATAAGAAAAGCTATCATAGAAGCTGATTTAGTGGATTGTTTGGTGGCCTTTCCTGGGCAACTCTTCTACTCGACACAGATCCCGGTTTGTCTTTGGTTCCTTGCCCGAAACAGGAAAAACGGACAAGGTCTGAATGGAAAATCTCTTCGGGACCGATCGGGCGAAATCCTTTTCATCGATGCCCGGAAGTTGGGTTTTATGGTCGATCGGGTGCACAGAGAACTCACTGATGACGAAATCCAGCGTATCGCCTCTACCTATCATGGCTGGCAGGGGGATCTTGACAAGAAATATGAGGATATTCCTGGATTCTGCAAGGCGGCCCGAATCGACGACATCCGTGCTCATGGGCATGTACTCTCTCCGGGAAGATATGTGGGAGCGGAAGAAGCCGAAAAAGACGATGATTCGTTCGAGGAAAAGATGGAGCGGCTTGTTATACAACTCCGCGAGCAGACTGCACAGGCACGGACGCTGGATGGGGGCATTGCTCAGAATCTCAAGGAGTTGGGTTATGGGGGGTGAAGGGAGGAAAAGCAGAGAGGATCGTCTGAAACTCGAAAAATCTGGTACATGGGTAAGCAGTTCGACAGATTTTACCATTCTTCTCAAACGCCTTTATCGCCATTCCAAGAACTATTCCAAATCTGTTGATGGCAACTGTTCTCCATATGTCCTTTGTGCTATACCGATGCTCTTTTCAGCCTTGCGATGTCTGATGATTGAATATGAATCATTTTACCCGCCTGATCGCGCCGTGCTCAAAGTTCTTACTGAGCCGAACGACTTCTCAAAAATGCTTGACCACTATAAGGTAACCGGTCAACTCTTGCAGGAAGCGAATCTACTAAACGAAATCCGCAATGAAATTGTTCATCCTGCTCATTTGCCGACAGGTACGTCAGACAACTGGCCGGAATATCTCCAAGAAATAAAGCAGATGGGACTTTTGCAAAGTACGGGGAAAGTTGAAGTTGACTACGACTTCTTTGCACAAATGTCTTCCCACAAGCTGTTTTCATGGGCCTGTCGTGTGGCTCAGGATATCGCTGCATGCATTGTTCAGAGTAACTCACAGAAGTCCAAAACTAAGGTCAGATTCACGGTCAATTTTCAAGAGATTAACAATGAAAATGACTTGTGTATGAGCATAATTGAATTTTAACGCTTCCCGGCAAAGCTTGTAGGAGTTGAGATATGGCAGGTAATGAAAGCTGGGAATCAACAACGATTGGAGACTTACTTAGACGCGATGGGGGAAGTATTAAGACAGGCCCCTTTGGAACCATCCTAAAGGCGAAGGAATATTCTAATATTGGCGTTCCATTGATCTCCGTTGGAGAAGTGCGTTCCGGATCATTGCGTGTTCAAAAATCTACACCTAAAGTGCCTCGCAAAGTAGTGGATAGGCTACCAGAGTATGTTCTAGAAGAAGGAGATATCGTATTCGGACGCAAGGGATCTGTTGATCGTTCAGCATTTGTAAAAGCAGAGCAAGCTGGATGGTTTCTTGGTTCTGACGGAATTCGTCTTCGACCGCCGAAAACCTGTAATGCTCTCTTTGTCGCCTACCATTTTCAGAGTCCGGCAACCAAATCTTGGTTAATTCAACACTCTACTGGAACAACAATGGCATCTCTAAACCAAGGAACGATAGAACGTGTTCCAATTCTATTGCCCCCTCTACGAGAACAACTCGCTATATCCCACATCCTCGGCACCATCGACGACAAGATCGAGCTCAACCGCCGCATGAACGAGACGCTGGAGGCCATGGTCCGGGCAATTTTTAAATCCTGGTTCATAGATTTTGACCCAGTAAGAGCCAAGATGGCAGGACGACCCACGGGGCTTTCTCCCGAGATTGAAGAGTTGTTTCCGGACGGAATGGTGGATTCGGAGTTGGGGGAGATTCCGCGGGGATGGAAAGTTTGCCCATTTTCTGGAATTGTGAGAATAATCGGTGGCGGAACACCGAAAACCTCTGTTCAAGAGTATTGGAACGGAGAGATTCCCTGGTTTTCCGTTGCGGACGCGCCATCTGAAGGCGAGTTTTTTGTAATCAACACGGAGAAACGGATTACCCAGAAAGGATTTGAGAGTTCGGCGGCGTGTCTCATCAAAGAAGGTGCTACCATCATTTCAGCTCGTGGTACGGTGGGTAAACTCGCATTGGTTGGTGTGCCAATGGCGATCAATCAATCATGTTACGGACTGTATGGCGTTGAGGCAGGCTCGGCTTTTATTTACTGCGCAACTCATAGTCTTGTTTCGGTGCTAAAGCAGCGCAGTCATGGTTCCGTGTTCAATACCATTACCAGAGATACTTTGTCCTGCATAAATTACATTGCACCAACAAAAATTGCTCTTGATTCATTCGAACGAGTTGTTGATCCGTTCATGAAACGAATCAAGAACAATTTGTTCGAATCCTGCACCCTTTCCGACCTGCGCGATATGCTACTGCCTAAACTTATCTCTGGTAAACTGCGCATACTAAACGCTAGGCGCTATACCCCGGGGAACAAAGCATGACAAAATTGAATACAGAATCCATTGAAAAAATAATCACTGGTGCAGTCGACAATTTAATTCGACATGCCGATTTTTCTGACTGGTTCGGTGCCCAATCTCCGTCTAATAATGATCTGATCGTAATCAACAACAGTTTTATATACCGCGACAAGACGTTTATCAAGACCATAAAAAACGACCAATATCTGTGTCTGAAGATCAAGGACGGCCAGCCACAAGAGGAAGTGTTCGTAGTAAAGTCTGTCGATTTTATCGTCGAATTCAAGTTGCTAAGCGCAAAGTCGGGGAAACTTCCGCGTATCGTGCCGCTCGGCGAGGCTATTGAAAATGAGCTTGGGAAGCTCGGCCAACTTGTATTTGTGCTCATGGGTGACATTAAGGACGAACCGAGTAATGTTCCCATCAACCACAGCTATGCAACAGAGTTGCAATTTGATCCGGCTGCGGCCATAGACGCAGCGGTAGATATGGTAGAGGGAACAAGAAGAATAACTATCCGGCAGTTACTGGATCCTGAAGCGGTGTGGAAAGAGATTGAGTCCACAATTAAGGCAGATTTAGGTGACGACAGTAAGAATCTCGCAGATGAGTTCGCAGTTGCTTTCGAGAAACTTAAGAACGAAGCAGTTTCAAAATTACACCTTCCAAGCCCAGGCGCACCCAAGGCGAAGTCGTCATTTGTCGCTCGATTAGGTCAGGCGGTGTCGGATCAGCGAAACCTTTACAATGAAGCAGTTAAAAAGTGTGATTTAGAGGGCAGCCGCAATGGAGTAAACCTAAACGAGGTCCTGAGAATTGCTTACAATTTCTCCGATGACGCGATCAAAGTACTTCAACTCTTGGTTAGCGTGTCAGACCTGAAGGCTGTAATCCTCTGGTGCACCCTTAGTGAGCATTTCGATGTTGCCGCTGCATTCAAAAATTTACCATGGACCAAAAGCACTAAGAAACCATCTTTATCACGCTATCAGGAAATCATCAATGGGGCTCGGAACAGGGCATTTCATAACCTTCTTGCTTTTGACCGAACAATCGAATCTGACCTGCATGGTGTGCCCATCAGCGCACGGAGTCTGACACTCTTGCCGGCACACGGTCGTAGGAAGGGGCATGTCGCCTTTGATTATGAAGACCGAGAATTGGTGGAAGTTTTGACAGAGCTTACTCTTGCTCCTGAAACCGCAGTGTCAATGGATTTTTGGAAACGCAACGCCCATGTAATGCAGACTTTCGAGAGTCTGCTGGTGAAAATGGAAGAAACGCTCTGGTATCTCAATAAGATCCGCTCGTGAGCATATCTCAGAAGGAAAACAACAGTGAAAATCTTCGCCAAGACACTTCCGAAGACTGTTCCGTGTGACAAGTTGCTGTCCAAACTGATCTCTGGCGAACTGTAGGTGCAGACGGAGGCAAATATCGTGAACAGGGAATACATCGCATGACAGACCACGATGACCTATTGATACTTCGGGATAAACCGTTTGTTGACCATGTTCTCAAGTTTGAAGAGCTGATGGCACAAAGTGGACGTGCATTTCTCATTGGAGCAGGCTGCAGCAAGTGCGCAGGTCTGCCTCTCACAGATGAACTGACCGAAAATGCACTCACTAATAATTTCATCGATGAGACAACAAGGCAGATTTTTGAGGCGCTCAAGAATTTATTCAATGGAGCGACTGATGCAAATATCGAAGACTATCTGAGCGAACTGATTGAT
Organism: Bacteroidota bacterium; assembly: GCA_021845665.1. Taxonomy (GTDB): domain Bacteria; phylum Bacteroidota; class Ignavibacteria; order Kryptoniales; family JAKASW01; genus JAKASW01. Next base: position 7,072 of record JAJZVO010000111.1, read on the forward strand.
ATACTCGCAATTGCTGAACGGAGGAAAACTCGAGGTGCTGTGGAGACACAGATTACACTTGGAACATCATTCTATGATGCGGACCAGTTGCAGAACGCCGTTGAGCAGATTAAGCGTGGAATCGTAAGTATCATCGATATCAAGGTGGTGATCGACGTTCACCAGAGTTTCATCAAAGCAGTTCACCGACCACTTAGGCCTGGTAAGTTGGCACTAAATCAGCCAGTCGATTACCTTGTTTTGAACTATGACACGCTAATAGAAGATGCCTTAGCTCTCGAGCGCCTTCCCTTTGCAGACGGATTAGATGGAGGAGTCACCGGTTGGTGGAACCCTTTAACATTTGACCGCAAAGAATTGGTAGCTCGTGTATTCAAGCTCCATGGCTCCATAAATTGGTGTGAATTTCCAGGCGATCCCTTTCCCAGACGTGTTGGAGACAGACTTCAGGTGATACCTACCAACGACAGACGAATTCTGATCTGGCCAGCATCGACGAAGTACCGTGAAACCCAGCTTGACCCTTATGCTCAACTTTCAGAACGCGTCCGACAGGTGCTTCGTCCAAGTCACGGCGCTCAATGCGTCCTTTTAGTGTGCGGTTATCGCTTTGGTGACTCGCATATCAATATCGAGATCGACCGGGCATTGCGGGAAACCGAGGGCCGATTGACGGTCATTGCATTTACTTCCGAGAATGAACCATCTGGTCAACTGAAGAAATGGAATGAGGATTTCGCTGTGAGTGAGCAGGTGCTGATATTCGCGAAGCGCGGTTTCTTTCACGGTACCCAAGCTTCAACAGCAACTAATGATCTCCCGTGGTGGAAGTTCGAGAACATCACAAGGTTGCTCGGAGGTGAACGATGAGCGTGGAGATGAGGCACCCAGGTGAGCCCATCGACAACCTTGCTATTGGAAAAATCATCGAGGTTGATGGGTTGCACATTATCGCCGAGTTGGACCCAAAACTCAATGAGCTTTCCCGCGTATATGCAGGTGAGACATATCCAATTGGCCAATTCGGATCAATCGTTCGAATACATTTCGGACGACGACTTATCTATGCACTTGTAGGACGGCTTCGCATGAAAGCGGAATACGAAATCGAACGTGGTATGACATCCCACTCATCACCGGATGAGAGAATCGTAGAAGCGGATTTATTTGGAGAGGGGGAATGGACACTCGATACGATAGCAAAAACCCTACCGCCAAAATGGAAGCTCTCGTTCGAACGAGGAGTTGCAACATATCCATTGCCTCAGCAGACGGTTTATCTCACTCCCAAAACCGAGATTAGATTCATTTATGGTCATGCAAGAGGCGTAGTGGTTCGACTTGGTGAGCATGTTGGATCTGGCGGTGCTCCGTGCTACGCCGATATGAATGAATTGCTTGGGAAACATACGGCGATTCTTGGTTCTACGGGTACAGGCAAGTCCGGAACAGTAGCTGCGATTATCCACAGCATTCTTGAGAAAGGCCGAGTCTCGCGTTATCAAACCTGGAACCCGCAGATCATTATTCTTGACCCGCACAACGAATAC
>JAJZVO010000112.1 GCA_021845665.1 Bacteroidota bacterium
CACGCTGCTATTCTATTTCTTCCGAAAAAGAATCGCCTTCACGACAAATCCGGTTCGAGCCGGGAACCGGACGATTCATCCCGCCCTGTCGACGGCAGGACGCTCGAGCGTCCGAGGTGCTTTTAGGAGGGTGCTGCTGCAAGAAAAGTTTGTACTGCGTTATCCCTGTTGCCTGTATCACGCCCACTGTCCCCGCTGTATCATGGAACAGTAACCGTAATTTAAACAAAATAATCTGAATCTCAATGCACGGTGGTGTCTCAGTTTGAAACACCATAGAGAACCTTGCGAATGTTTTCATGGAAAAGTCAATCGAGTAGGACGCATCAATGGATTCCACCGAAAGGACCTTCGCAAGGTACCTCTGACTCCTTTTTTGCGTTTCTACAAGGCCCCGCACGGGAAAATTCAGCCGTTTTTCAAGCTTCGTTCGACAACCCTCAGGTTACCCCCCAAAAATGGCCGGGAATAAGGTTCCATGCCTTCGAGAACACGACTGTAATGAAGGAATTACCGATTGAAACGAAGGATTTATCGTTTGTGTCAAAGGGAAAGAGGTTTGAAACGTCGGATTGACTGTCTGAAACGCCGGGAAAAGCCTTTCAAATGTCGGGAAGATTCCTTCAAATCCAGGAAAGGCTGTTTGCAGAGAAGGATCCGGCGATTGGAATAGTGGCACAGTCGGTCGTGACGAGCGATCGGCTGTCTGCAAGCCTCGCATGAGAGATTGAAAGCGAGGAGCGAATGCCATGAATTCAGGAACGATTACCCCGAACGAAGGGAAGAAGGAATGAGATCATGGTACGGTGAGCCGGAGAGCCGGCGGCTTCAATAGAAGATTGTATTTGCTTCATCATATCCTTCGCTAAACTCACCTCCCGTCCCCCTCTCTTTCCGAAAAGAGAGGGGGACGGGAGGTGAGTTCGACCGGCGAAGCCTTTCAGACATTACCACTGTCAAAGGCAGTGGGTTTCCACTTCGGACTAAAATCGCTCGAATTGCGCATGCATGAATGCGAAAAAAACACCTTCGACTGTCGTTCAATTATATCGAGTGCCATAGTAATGATCGTCTCGTTGAAATTATGGCCGGATCGAACGCTGCCAATCCCCTCGGACCGGGTCAAATCCGCCGATTTCAGCGATTCCAGGCAAGGCGTGTTGCATTATCTTCCATTGCACGATATCAAACCCTGAAATCAAGACAAATTTGACTCTTGACAACGTAACAGTGTTATGTTATATTAATCCCGAGGTTAATGAAAAATGGAAAACGATCTAATATCTAAGAAAGACCTTCTCGAGCAGACCGGGATCTCTTACGGGCAGCTCTACAGATGGAAACGAAAGATGCTGATCCCCGAGGATTGGTTCATTCGCAAATCCACATTCACCGGTCAGGAGACGTTTTTCCCGCGCGACAAGATCATGGCGCGGATCGAGAAGATCAAAAACATGAAGGACGATGCTTCCCTCGACGAACTTGCCGATATACTTTCACCCAATCCGTCGGATGTCGAAGTGGAGAAAGACAAGCTTGTCAGAGAGAAAATCGTCTCGGAAATCTCGATGGATATTTTCGCACAGGTGCTCGGCATACCGGAAGTCTTCGACTTTCAAAAGACTTTGTACGTATATCTTGTCGACAAAATCCTGAGTTCGGGAGATGCCAGCGCCGAAGAAGGCAAAATGGTATTGAAGACACTCGCCGAAAGCTTCCCCGCGTTTGAGGGAAAACCATGCGACTTACTTTTTGTCCGCAAGGTGGGTGTCTCGTTCTGCCTCCTCATTGAAGGGCAAAGACAGGTCTCGCTTGACCCGGGAGCAAAGCTTGTCAGACGTATGAGTATTTCCAGCGTTGTGGAAGAACTCAAAACAAAATTGTCTAACGGAGGATTTTCGGATGGCAAACAATAGTACGAACGATCTGCGAATCAACGGAATCGGAAGCTCATCCGGCGGCAAGTACGACTTCGTCCAGATAAACGGCAAGGGCGATATCACCGGCGACCTCGAATGCCGCGAGCTCCAGATCAATGGCCTCGCTCATCTCGACGGTAATGTCAAAGCCGACACGATAAGAGTATCGGGAAAATCGGATTTCAGAGGAAACATCTCAGGTCAACGTATGATAATCGACGGCATGACAGACGTCGGCGGAACGATCAAAGTGGAGACCGTGGAAAACCGCGGGATGCTCAGAATCGCGAAGGACTGCGGATCAGAGGTCTTCTCCTCGCAGGGAGGGTTCACGGTCGGAGGACTCCTCAACGCGGGAAAAATAGACATCTCGGTCTATGCGCAGTGCAAAGCGAAAGAAATAGGCGGAGAGACCATCGATGTAAGGATTGGCGGAGGAATCGGCCTCAGGAAGTTTATCGGCTCCCTCTTCCCCGGCCTCCCGCTCAACCCCGTGCTCCTGGCAGACAGCATCGAGGGGGACGACGTTTATCTTGAGAACACGACTGCCAAAGTGGTGCGCGGGCAAAATGTCAAGATAGGCCCGGGATGCCAGATCGGAGTCGTAGAGTTCGCAGAGAGCTTCCACAAGGACCCTGCCGCAGGCACAAGTGTAAACGAATCCAGGAAGATATGAGATGAAGAGTGAAGTTAAACCCAACCTGAAAATCATCGGCAACAACAGCGCCTCTGGAGGGCGGTACATTGACGCCAAGGTAATCGGCAACGGCCTGATAACCGGAGAACTGGACTGTGTCACGTTTAAAGGCGTCGGAGACTCCAGGATTCAAGGAAATCTAAAGGCCGGAACGGCGAAGATAACAGGTTCCCTGCACGTTGAAGGTAAAGCTGCTGTTGAGAACATGCGCGTCACGGGAGATTTGAACCTGGACGGCGACTTCCATGCTCGACAATGTCACCTCCGTGGCGGATTAACGACTAAGGCCGGTGTCAAGGCCGACGACCTGTCGCTCATAGGAAACATCACCGTGAAGAAGAACTGCGAAGCAGAGACATTCAATGGTGAGGGTCAGATCAGGATCGACGGCCTGCTCAACGCGGACAGAATTGAGATAAAGACATACGGTGCGTCCAGGATTTCGGAGATCGGCGGAGACAGAATAGACATCGGGAAAGGATCCGCCACGAGCTTCGGGAAGATGATTAAGGTCCTGTTCGTACCATCTAGCTGGGGAAACGCGACGCTGACTGTGAATTCGATCGAAGGGGACGACATCCGGCTTTCGAGCACGAGAGCCAGGGTGGTCCGTGGAAACAACGTGGTAATTGAAAGCGGCTGCGAGATCGATTTGGTGGAGTACACGGGAAGCCTGCGTGTACACCGGAGCTCGAAGGTGAAGGAAGAGAAGAAGATCTGAAGTTAGGAATGATGGAGATGTGGAATAATGGAATGGTGGAATATTCGATTGGTGGCTCTAAGTATTTGGGGCAAAGAGATCACGAACACACGCACGATTGAAAATTGAGGACAGCGAATGAGAAAGCATAGAGCAAGCAATACGGCAAAAATGGTCGCATATCAGAGAGCGCTGGGAAATCTTATACCCGCCGTACCAGGATATTCCGATCCGGTAGCGGAGCAAATGCTGCCGAAGAAATGGAAGAAGAAGGTCGAGAAAGTGAAAGAACGTCTCCCGGCTTCACCCTTCCCGTTCTGGTTTCGCGGGATGGGCATTTTCAACCAGTTCAGGACCGTGGTTCTCGACAATGCAATTACTTCCGGATTACCATTCGAACAACTGGTGATATTAGGTGCCGGCTTCGACGGGCGAGCATGGCGTTTGCCGGGGCTTGGAAACACAAGCGTATTTGAATTGGATCATCCTGCCACCCAGGCAATTAAGAGACAGCGCACCCAACAGCGGAAACCGATCGCGAAGGAAATACATTTCGTCGGGATCGACTTCACATCTGATGACTTGTCGAGCAAGCTTGACGAAACGGGGTTCGGGCGCAACGGGAAGACTTTCTGGTTGTGGGAGGGCGTAACCATGTATCTCAAACCAAAAGAAGTGTCGGCGACTCTCTCTTCCATTGCAGAACTCTCGGGCCGTGGAAGCAAATTGGCATTCACCTACATGGGAAAAAAGGATGGGAAAGTCCCGGCCAGCATCTTCCTTCGTTTGATTGGTGAGCCTATTCGCTCAGGATATTCGAACAAGGAAATAACGGAAGTAGCCTATGAGTCGGAATGGCGTCTGGCTGAAAACACAGGCATCGAAGACTGGATTCGCGATCTAAGCCCCGGCCTGGATTTGACCGAACGCAAAGTCGGGATGCAGTGGCACGAGCGTATTGCAGTTGCAGTAAAAGGTTAATCGTAAGATGGCGCCAAAATTGTCCGCATATAATGACACCGGAGATCACGGAAGATTGAAGATGTGGCCACATCGCTGTCCAATTATCGCCTTTCCAATCGACTACATAACGCATGCAGCAGTTGAAGGGCAAGTTTGGAAAACCGAAGGAAACGAGCGATGAAAATGACTTCCAAATATTTCCTGAGGAGAGGAGCGTATGCAATAGGCCAGGTGGATCGTTTGGTCACAGCAACAAATTTTGTTGAAAGCCGTATCGACACTCATGGAGTCACTCTCTCGATTTACCTGAAGAAAAGCACCACCACGATTCCACAAGATTGATAGCTAAGCGTGACAATATCGATCCCCTTTATTCGTCATAATCAGAGGGCCAAAGATTTGCCCGGTAAGACACAACGTGCCTTTAAGAGAACCACAGATTCAAAATTGAACCGATAGCAGGAGAGGAAAATGCAAAGCTTGAGAGAACACGAAAGCATAGTTGAGGATTTGAAGGACCTGTTTATCTTCCGTACAAACTTAAACAGCAGGCATAATTATGCGATTGTGGAAGGTTCCCTGCTGCAACACCGGGGGGTGCACGCTTGTACGATCGACCTCGAGGACTGCGACAAAGTCCTGCGGGTCGAAAGCGAGAACATTCCCATAAGTGTAATTGTTGAAGAAGTTGTGAAGTTAGGGTTCATCTGCGAAGAGCTGGCAGATTGAGCCTGCGGCAAGCGCAAAGGGCTAAGCGCGGACATCGAAATTCGATTGCGCGGTAATTAGATGAGCCGAGGAAGGGTGTGAGCTTCCCGAAATCGCGCCGGACGCAAGTCAGGCTCCGCATGGTTCGTACACTATGCTCCATGACCTATGCTCTTTGCCCGTCGCGCCAAGCGCTGTGATAAAACGAAACAGTAAGGTAAGTATCAATGACCAGAGGTGACGGTGGATACAAAGGACGCTGATTTATCTTCTCTTCGCATAGACAGGTCAAAGCGCGGATCTGGCGGACAGAGGAGTGGGAGGAACGGGAAGATTTTTGCTTTTGTGATCCCGGTGGCAGTGATCGCGGCGGGAGCGGTGGTAGCGCTGGTTGCGGCATCGAATTCTGCAGTCTCGGTAAAAGCAACAACTGCGATGATTCAATCCCCTGCCAGATCGGAAGCGGTGCTTGAAGCATCAGGGTACGTTGTTGCCGAGAGAAAGGCCGCTGTTGCATCGAAGGCCACCGGGCGTCTCGTCTACCTCGGGGTCAGCGAGGGCGACAAAGTAACAAAGGGAGAGATAATTGCGAGACTGGAAGATAACGACGTGAAGGCGCAGCTGGCCGAGGCAAAAGCCAATCTGGAATTGAACGAGGCTAATCTCTCCGATGCGAGCTGGAACTACAACAGGGACAAGACTCTGCTGAAATCGGGGTCGATTACGGAATCTACTTTCGAGAGCGCCAAGACCGGGTATCTTAAAGGAAAAGCTTCCGTCGACGTGGCGAAGGCAAGCGTCCAGGTCGCAGAGGTGGCACTCGATAACACATACGTGCGTGCCCCGTTCGATGGAACCGTGATTTCCAAAAATGCAGATGTCGGTGAAATCGTCGCACCTATGGCTGGAAGCATAAACGCAAGAGGAACCGTCGTGACGATAGCGGACATGACTTCACTCGAAGTCGAACCGGATGTCGCCGAATCCAATATAGAAAAAGTAGCCCCCGGTGAACCGTGCATAATAACGCTCGATGCTTACCCGGGTGTGCAGTACGAGGGATATGTTTCGAAAATCATTCCGACGGCAAACCGTTCGAAGGGGACCGTGACGGTGAAGGTCAAGTTCAAGAAGTACGACAGCCGTGTGCTCCCCGAGATGAGCGCGAAGGTGTTGTTCCTGAAAGGCGGGAAGAAGCTCTCCGCATCATCTGCGCGACCCGAGCTTGCCATACCTCGAAGTGCTGTCGTCACAAGAGGTGACAAACAGATCGTTTTCAGAATAAAGAACGGGAGAGCGATCGAGACCGAAGTCTCGATCGGCCGTCAACTCGGCAAGTATGTGGAAGTAAAATCAGGTTTGTCGGATGGCGAACGAGTCGTGGATTCACCTTCCGGTCAGGTCAAGAACGGCGTCAAGGTTAAGGTGGAAAAGTGAGCACGCAGAGCATAATATGATGAACGGGAAAGACGAAACAGACGTAAGTTGTAATTATCATGGAAGAAAAACTAGGAGTTCAAATGTCTGATCTCATTGAAATAAGAGATGCGGAGAAGATATACCGCCGCAACAGCATCGAGACACCCGTCCTGAGCGGGATTAACCTCACGGTAGAGGAAGGAGACTTCCTTGCTCTCATGGGACCGTCCGGCTCGGGCAAGACGACGCTGTTGAACATGATCGCCGGAATAGATAAGCCCACATCGGGACAGATCCTGGTCGGCGGGACGGATATATCGAAGATGAGCGAGTCTGCGCTTGCGAAGTGGAGGTCGTCGAACATCGGCTTCATCTTCCAGTTTTACAATCTGATTCCGGTTCTCACGGCATACGAGAACGTCGAGCTGCCTCTTCTTTTGACGAAGCTCTCCAAATCGGAAAGGAAGAAGCACGTCGAGACTGCTATCAACATCGTCGGGCTCTCGGACAGGATGAAATACTATCCCAAACAGCTCTCCGGAGGTCAGGAACAGAAGGTCGCCATTGCACGGGCGATCGTCACCGATCCATTAATACTGATTGCCGACGAACCGACCGGTGATCTCGACAAGAATTCGGCCGAAGAAATAATGACGCTGATGCAGCGGCTCAACACAGAGTTCAAGAAAACCATCGTGATGGTTACGCACGACGCCCACACCGCTTCGAAGGCGAAACTCTTGCGCCATCTCGAAAAGGGCGATCTACTGCCCTCAGAATCGCAGGCAGCTTAACCGGGGAGTGGTAAAATGAAAGCACTAAAGCTGATCTTTAAGAATACGTTCAGGCATAAGCTCCGCACATCTTTGACGATATTGGGAATAGGGGTAGCGGTGATGGCATTCGGACTTCTGCGCACAGTGGTCACCGCATTTGATTCCGGCGTGCAAGCGTCTTCCGCCGACAGGCTGGTCACTCGCGACGCGGTGACGTTCATAAACCCCTTGCCGCTCTCGTATCTGAACCAAATAAAGCAAGTGCCAGGAGTCAAACAGGTAACGTACATGAACTGGTTTGGCGGCACGTACATCGACCAGAGCCATTTCTTTGCGCGATATGCCGTCGACCCAAACACTTTCTTCTCAGTCTACCCGGAGTATGAAATCGGCAAGAAGACGCTTGCAGAATTCGAGAACCAGCCTAACACCTGCATCGTAGGGAGCGGGCTGGCGAAGCGGTATGATTTCAAAGTCGGAGATGTCATAACGATTAACGGCGATATATATCCTGGCACATGGGAGTTCCAGGTGGCCGGAATTTACAAGCCGGAATTCAAGAGCACGGATGCAATGTCGATGTTCCTGAACTGGAATTATCTGAACGAGGAAGTGAAGCAGACCTTTCCCGGCCGGGCCGACGAGGTAGGATGGTATGTCGAGCGAATCGGCAACGGGGCCAGCTCCGGAGAAGTGAGCAGGAGTATCGACGCTCTTTTCGCGAACTCTTCAGCCGAGACGAAGACAGAATCCGAGAGGCAATTCCAGCAGGGATTCCTTGCGTCGGCGGGTGCGATCATCTCCGCAATGAACTACATGTCGTTTGTGATCGTCGGGATAATAATGCTCGTCCTCGCAAATACCATGATAATGTCGGCACGCGAGAGGACGAGAGAGTATGCCGTTCTGAAGGCAATCGGATTTTCAGGTCGGAATCTTGCCGGGATGATATTCGGTGAATCGCTGCTGGTTTCCCTGCTCGGAGGAGTTCTCGGAATATTTCTGACCTATCCTGTCGTCAATTCCTTTGCAAGCTTCGCGAGCTTTTTGGGGACACAACTATCAATTCAATCGATTACACTCATAACGGCATCCGCCGCGGTCGTCTTTGTCGGAATCGCCGCGGCTGTGTTTCCAATCCAGCGTGCCATGAATACAAGAATTGCCGACGGAATCCGGTTTGTCGGGTGAGAAGGCATAGCG
>JAJZVO010000113.1 GCA_021845665.1 Bacteroidota bacterium
ATAGGGCAACAGGTATTTCACGCCGTCGAAGGAAGAGTCTTCGGTGACGACGAATCGCCGCGTCCAGGTCGGGAGCGGCTCATCATTCCAATATGGAAAAGAGCGATTCTTGATCGAAGGGAGGATGCGAAAACCGATCTGCTTCAGCTGCGCCGCGTCCTTCACATCTTCGCCGTATGCCCGGTGTAACAGGTGCGCGAGAAACCCGGTGGCGTGCCGACCGGGCAGCTCATGTCCGGGTGCAGAGTAGAATGATTTCCAGAAGGCGCGTTCGGGACCCTGTTCGCTGCTGCCGAAGAACGTCCAGCGGATCCGACCCATATCGTCTTGAGTTCTCGAGAGTGCCACCGGCAGCAGAACCACATATCGTTCGTGAAGGGGGTGTTTCGCGGCTATCTCGGCAGGCCAGTACGGATTATCGACGAGATTCCTTCGACGGTGCCCGGCGATATGATGCGCCGGCATCCCGCGTCCCAACTCGAGCAATTGCCCCATGATTTGATCGGTGATATTCTCGAGACCCGGGTTGAGCTCGTACTCCACCTCGATTTCGGTCATATGCCAGCCATACGGGTCATAGTCTGAGAACGTGGTATCCATCGGGCCGTACGGGCTGCGGCCCAAACGAGGAGGTGGCATAAATTCAGAGTAGGCCGGAAGGGGATAATTGCCTGAGCCGTCAAACCACGGGTGACCCGCGATTAATTGCTTCCAGCCGAACGCATCAGCAGGTAACTTCATGTATCATAACTCCGACTTATGAGATCGACATTCGTGGCATCGGAACCATTCACGTCCGACAGCCCTTGGCGGATCTGACGAGAAGGGGGACGGAACGCCCTTCGTTGAGCTGAAAATGTCTCCGCCGAGCTAAAGCTAACAAAATGCGTCTTATCCTAAAAGTACGTGGGACAAATATTCGTTTCTTAACGCGGAGTTTACCCCGCGATCAGCGGGGCCCCGAAATTTTCTCTTCGCCATTTTTTCTCGGTTCGATTAATAGATTGTACCGATCGTGACGGCGTCAATCAAACGTTGCCCTTCCATGTGCCTTGTCAACGTCTGTACGTTTGTCCCCTTGCGAAAATGGAGTCCCGTCCCCTTTCACAAGATTTCACTCGTCTACTCAAGGGGCGATTTCAGGGATTCTCCCCGTCATCCGGTGCAGCACCGTATATTGAAATCGCCCCTCTCATATGGGGGACGCGACGTACGGGAGCCATCTCCATTTTCGCAGGGCACCCTTTTTCCCGCTCCGACATTTGTATTCAAACAAATGATGCGGGATGGCGCGAGACACGCTCACTTTTGGGTGAGCAAAAGAAAGTGAACAACAAGGAAACCCATGTAGCAAGAGGCCCGCTGCGCGGTGTCTTAGTGATTTGATTCGCCTCACGGCGGAGTTGACGCGGAGCCATGCGGCCCCCGGCATCAATTGACCATCACCTAAACTTCGTCGCCACCCGGATCGCCTCGATGGCAGCCTGGTTGAACCTCTCGGGCTCCCAGTTGAATATGTTCAGGTACCTGATTTTCGGAATCGACAGCGTGTTCTCGATGGCAAGCAGCCATTTTATTTCGCTCGTGCTGTGGCCCCAGTCGTACAGCCACTCCGCCGCGGCCCAGTAGGGCGCGGTGTTCTTCTTAAGCGCGTTCATCGGATCGTACTTCAGTGCCGGGTCGTAGGCAGAGTTATAGAAGCTCCATCCGGGACATGAATACTTGTTCAGCGCGGCGTAATTCGTCGGGTCGCCCTTTCCCCAGCCGCCGCAGTGCGTGAATATATGGTCGCGCGGAACGCCGAGGTCGTAACAGATTTTCGCCAGCTCCTCGAGATGCACATGCACGACCTCCTCGATCATGTCTGCGGTCAGCGGTCCGGAATGCGCCAGCCCGAGCGTGCTCACTGCCGCGTAGCCTATCGTCTGCACGCCGCGCGAGGGGAGTTTGAGTACGTTCAGTCCGTAGGTCGGGTCATCGGATTCCGGCTTGTTCAGCAGCGAGTTCCCGTTGTTATAATACCAGTTGTTCACGCCGATGGCACTCTCCCAGCCGACGCTCATGCCGGCGAAGAGGTACTTGAGCGAATCGGGGAGCCCGTGCCACCAGTTAACCACTATCGGAACGAGCCTTTGCATCGCCGAGTCGCATGCCTGCTTGTAGCGCGGGGCCATCAGGTTCGGCATCGGGAGCACGCGCGACTGAATTCCCCAGTTTCTCCATCCTATCTTGACCGCGGAATCGGGTGACCACCAGTCCCATTCGACGTCGTATCTGTTCTTCGGGTTATATCCAGGTTTATTCGGATCCCACCAGTTCCAGAGATCGGGCCTCGCGCCCCAGTAGCTTTCCCCGTCCCAGCGAATGAAGATGGGGATGTCGTTTTGTCGTGAGAGTGCCAGGACTTCCCTCAAGGCGCTGTCCGAGTGTGCGGGAGAATACTGAAGGTAGGATATTACATATGACGCCCCGATAGCGATCCTGCGGTTGGCGGAACTCCCGAATACCGAGTCGATCTGGTGAAAATCTTCGACGGTACTGTCGCTGTACATCAAGTTGAGCAGGATATACTGAGATGGATTCGGGCCTCCGGCAGGACTGCCCGCGGGGCTTTTGGCGCTGCAAATTTTCGAAAAGGAAAATATGAATGCGGTTGCAAGGAATAACTTTCTCATGTCCGATACCTCCGGGTTTTGTTTGCCGATGCGAAGAATTACATGGGACAATCTTCGTCGCTGCTCGTGCAAGTGCCATCAAAAATAACAAGTGTCGCAGGCTCTACCAAGTGACGGCTGCCTGTGCACCAAGTGCTGACATAATTCAGTGTGGACACCGAGGAGTAAGAAGAAAGGAGAGAGGAGGAAGGAGACAGGAAGCGGGAGCGGAGTTTCCTTTCAACGGGTTCCTTCCGGGTTGATATTTAGCATTGACTCTTCTAAAATGATCCTCAAAGGGGAGGAATTCGATGGCGAATCGGGAATGGTCGTCTTCCCTCCTTCCTCGATACTGGAACCGCGCTCTGACGCAGACCGAGATCCGGTCGATGATGGACACGGCACCGACGGGGAAGGAGAGCGGTCTGCTGGGATACTGGGATTTCAACCAGGAGAACACGCCCGAGCGGCTCGCGATCGACAGGACGGGGAACGGAGACAACGGTGTGCTGATGTACGGAGTGTGGTATGGTCCGGCGGATTCGCTGTAGGCGGCGGGAGCAGTAAGGAGTAAGGGGTGAGGAGACGGGAGGCAGTGGGTGCATTTCAATACGAGGTTCGTAGCAAAAGCCGACAGGGCTCATCGCTCTTGACGAGCAGTGGCTTCTAACCCACGGCGACAGTTGTAGGATAATAAAGAAACCTGTGTGCTTCTCCGTGCCTCTATGCCACCTTGCGAAGGGAACCCAGGCTTAATGCTGAAACCCTGGCAAGGTACCCCGGGCCGCTGAGCGTTCCAAGTTTGGGATTGCCACGGCCCGCTATGGCGATCCTCGCAATGACGCGTTAGTAGTTGGAGGCTCAGATCTCACCAAGAGGGTTTGCTCGGACGGAGGTCTCATGTATGGGGCGACTCCAATCGCCAGGTGTTACGCGGGCTGAAGGCGGCCGGTTAGGCTCTGAGAGTCCCGCCGCTCCTTCTAAAAGTCCGCTCTGACTCCGACGTTAAAGAATCGTGCCGAGAGAAGATTCGGGACCTCCAACGGATAACTGAATTCCTGCGGAATCGTGTACCATGAATATGATACGATGTTGTTCTTATCAAACACATTGAGTACGTCGACGTTCAAGGTCAGACTCTTCCTGTCACCAAGGTTGAATTTCATGGTCAGCCCCATGTCTATCCTGTAATAAAACGGGTACGGGTAAACAAGGCTGAAGTCCGGGACGGTTTGAATCGTGCCGTTGGGTGCGGTCACGTTCATCATCGGATAATAATTATAACCGGTGCCGAACAAAAGTGTGACGTGCGCCTGCGAATTGTGAAGCTCCGGCATCGCATCCTGGAGGAAGATCCTGATGGTGTGAGTCTGATCGAGGAGGCTCCTCTGATACGGTCCGCCGTCTCTCCTGTCCCTGGCGACCATGTAACCGTACCCGATCCATGTATCCAGACGCTGAGAAAGCTTGCCCTCGTACTGGAGATCGAAACCGTAGGCGTATCCGTTATAGTTGTTCGTGTCGCCGTATGTCAGCTCCAGCTGATTGGTGTAATAGTACGGCAGCTGCCTGCTTAGGCTCTTGTAGTAGACTTCAGCCAGCACATGCGTGTCATTCTCAAATTCTCTCTCGTATCTAAGCTGGTACTGGATTGCGAGCTGCGACCGGAGATTCGCGGCCTGGGCCGGAGTCTTGTCGCGGGTCTCATAGAAGTACGGCGGCTGGTAGTAGTATCCCCATCCGATGCTCAGCGAGTTGGTCGTGTCGGGTCTAAACGACGCGTAGGCACGGGGCGAGAGGAGGAATTCGTTGGTGAAGTAATACTTCAGCGCACGCAAACCGAGGTTGAATGTGAAATGCCGAGAAGGAATTACATCCTCCTCGATATAACCGGAGATCGAGTTGAACCTGATCCTCTGTCTCTCGTAGGCAAAGTAAGACGGGCCCGGCGGCGGTATATAGTAGCTCGATTCGTTCAGCAAATTGTCCATCAGGGAAGTCCTCAATGTGATCCCGGCCTTTGTGGCGTGCGTTCCGTAATCCGAATCGAATTTCGTTTTGAATTCAAGCCGGTTCATGTTGAGCGAGTTACCGGCAAATTCGTAACCCGTGCCGAGATAGCTCACGCTGTCCTGTGGATCGTATGAACTCGGGGAATAATAAATGCCGTAAGAGAGGTTTTCGTCGTACGACTCTTTGTCGGAGTAGTAGGCGAGGGAGGCCGAGAGGCTAGAGTTCTCATCAAGGGGTGCAGTGAGCCTGAGTCCGAGGAGATTGGAATCGTACCTGTAGTTATCGGCGCCTCCAAATTTCAGTGTGATCCTGCGGAAGGCGTACCATGCGTCGACTGCAAAATCGCCGGTCCAGTCCCGCGGCGTCAAGTCGAACGTGTTCCTAGCGGTCATGAACAGCAGTTCTGTTTTGATGTTGACGGGCAGGGTGGCAGTGGCGAGGAACTGGAAATCCGTGTACCTCGGCATATACGCCCCCTTTGTCTGGAGCACATTCGTGAACGACGAGGGATAGGCGTAACGGAAACCGGCAACCCAACTCAATGCACCTATCCTGTCGTGCAGTGTGGCGCCGAGGTTGAGGAGGTCGGCGTTGACTTCGCCGCCGAGCCCCGGCTCCTGGACCTTCTTGTAATTGACGACGAGGACCGACGACATCTTATCGCCGTACTGCACCGGGAACGCGCCGTCGTAAAACTCCAGGCTCCCGACCATATTCTGATTAACGGCCGACTGGCTTTCCTCTATACCCTGCTGGACGAGGTACGGCCTGTAAATCTGGAAGCCGTCGAGATAGATGAGATTCGCGTCGAAGTTCTGTCCGCGGACATTATATGCGCTCGTCAGCTCGTTGTCCGAAGTGACGCCCGGGAGGATTGTCACGCTCCGGAGGACGTCCGAATAAACAGTCGGTATGTACTGAAGATTCTTCTCTTCGATCTTATGAATACCCGGGGAGGCGGTTTGCCTTTCGGCGCTTATAGTCACTTCTTCGGCAAGATACGCGGTCGGCTTCAGCGAAATATTCATGGAGGGGATTCTCATTCCCGGGGTGACGCTCAGCTCCCTTGACGCGGGCTCATACCCGACGCGGCTGAACCGAATCGTGTATTTACCCGTGTTAATATTCAGCGAGAAATTTCCGAGACTGTCGGTTGCCGTGCCTGAAAAAGTACGGAGGATAACGACGTTTACACCCGGGAGCGGCAGATTTGTCTTCGCATCGCTCACATGACCCCGGACCTGTTCAGGTTTCTCCTCCGCGCGAGCCTGTAGCGATATTAAGCTGACAACCAGGAAAAAGAAGCGGGCCGACTTTCCCGTGCTGGGGCGCATATAGATCTCCTTGCTTTGCGGTTCGAAATTATTTCAACACCTGATCACTCAAAGATCAGTTGTAGCAAAGAGTCTTAAGCTTCTCTCAGAAAGGTTCGATTTCCAAAACAGTTACCCGGCACACACGATGTTAACCCAAGTTCGACACTTGAGGTCGCTGTAAAATTTGTTTCGTTGAAATTTGTTTTGGTCTGGGGGATTTAGTTCGAAAAGTCGGTGTAGTGCCGACCTTGGTGGTTGCAAAGGGGTACACGCGTGTGTTAACTTTGTACCATGTTCCTACGACGCAAGTGCAGAAATAAGGACGGCAAGCCACACTACTACTGGTCATTAGTGGAAACGTACAGGACGAGTTCGGGTCCCCGTCAAAGAACCGTCGCTTACCTTGGCGATGTGGACGAGGCTGTACAACTTGGTGTCAAGGATACTGCCGAAGGCCATGTTGGTCATCAACCGGGTCTCTTTAAGAACACAGAACCTGAGTGGACTGAAGTTGATATTCGCCGGGTTCACACCGAACGAAGCCGGCGGTTCGGCGACATTTGGGTTGCACTGGAACTGATGAAGAAGCTCGGCCTTACTGACCTGTTCGACAGATTAATTCCACAGACACGCGAGAAGATCAGGTGGTCTTCTGTTGCCGAGGTACTTATTATATCAAGATTCTGTGAACCGAAGAGTGAACTATTCATAGCTGAACAGTTTTATCGTGGGACGGCTCTCTGTGACCTTTTAGGCATCAGTGAGAATGATATATATGACAATCGCTTGTATCGTGCTCTGGATAAGCTTGTTAAGCAGAAGGAGAAGATTCAGGAGCATTTGAAAGAACGCCTGGGGACACTATTCGATTTACAGTACGACATTCTTCTGTACGATGTGACCTCGACATATTTTGAGGGAGAAGCCGGCATCAACTCAAAGGCACAGCGTGGTTATTCACGGGATAGTCGTCCTGACTGCAAACAGGTTTGCATTGGACTTGTGGTGACAAAAGACGGGTTTCCATTTGGTTACGAGATGTTTGAGGGAAACAAGCACGATTCAAAGACAGTGGAGACAATTATAGAGAAAATGGAGTCTCTGTACGGGAAATCTGATCGGATATGGATAATGGATCGAGGGATGGTTAGTATGGAGAATCTTGAACTGTTGAATAGTGAAGGGCGCCGGTACATAATCGGAACTCCGAAGGCACAACTTAGGAAATTCGAGAAGGAGCTTCTTTCGGGAGATTGGCAGGAAGTTCATGAAGGTGTTGAGGTAAAACTTTGTCCATCTCCGAACGGTGGCGCTGAAGCATTTATCCTCTGCCGGAGTAAAGATAGGCAGAAGAAAGAAGAGGCTATCCACAACCGTTTCATAACACGGATAGAAGAAGGGCTGAAGAAGATTGAGAAAAGTTGCACTGATGGACGCGTGAAGAATCCAAGCATTGTGGAACGCAGGATCGGCAGACTCCTGGAAAGAAATCAACGTGGGGCATTACTATTTAATATCGAAGTAAAAGAACTCGACGGCAGCCTCAAGATAGCATGGAGTGTGCACAAGGAGATTAGCGATTGGGCACGCGTAAGCGAAGGGTGCTATCTTCTAAGAAGCAATGTTGTTGACTGGACACCGGAAGAACTGTGGAAAGCTTACATCCAATTGACAAAAGCAGAAGAAGCGTTCCGTCTTCAAAAACATGATCTAAAGTTGCGGCCTGTCTGGCATCAGCGAGAGGACCGGGTCAATGCCCATATCCTGGTCTGCTTCATTACTTATGTTCTTTGGAAGACACTCGGTCGGATGTGCAACAATGCCGATTTAGGTGATGAGCCGAGAAAAATCATCGAGTTATTGAAAGGGATAACGCTCGTCGATGTCATTCTCCCTACACGGAAAGGGATTGATATCAAGTTACGATGCATTTCAAAACCTGAAAAGGACCTTGCCATGATGCTCCAAAGGCTCCAACTAATACCTCCGAGCCGGCTCGACCTACCATCGGATTTGTAGTGCCGACTTTTTGAAACTTCCCCTAAATCCTGCATGGAATCAACGTTTTTTGCCCCGAAGTGTCGAACTTGGGTTAAGTCGGAGGGCGAAGAAAATCAAGGTTGCTTGAGCTGTCGGCTGTCAGCGGTCTGGAAAACTGCGGATGCGGCAGTCCATCTCCGATTCGGCGCGATACCGGCATGTATATAATACTGGCCGGGGCGGCAACTCCGAAACTACCAGGCGAGATATGCATTTCTCGATGAGTAATTAGCCCAAGTTCGACAGTTCGGGAGAAAAAGCTTTGTTTTTGCACGGCATTGGCCGAAAACGGTCAAAAGTTTTCACTACAAATTTTGATTTGGCTGAAGTCTCAGTGGCGGTTCCATCTTAAGTTT
>JAJZVO010000005.1 GCA_021845665.1 Bacteroidota bacterium
TGTCGAATGTGCCGTTGGAATCCGTGACCGCGCTGTAGCTTATCGAGCTATTCGTGTTATCGAGGAACGTCACCGATGCATTACGCACCGGCGTTCCCGATGCCGTGATCGTCCCCTGGACGGAATACACTTGCCCGTAAGAGCGGGCCGGCAGTGCAGCAAATGTGAGAAGAATTGGCAAGACAAATACGCAGATGTTCTTCATGATCTCATTCCCATTCTTAAACGACAGTCTAATTCTCAGAAGGGACCGCCCGGTCAAAAATCAGGCGGTTCTTCTCAATCAAATCGCATCCTTCAGTTTGATACAAAAGTTGTCACGCTCGACGGGGCGAGGTTAGCCGTAAACTTACCGCTAGATACCGTCACGCTACTGAGTTGCTGACAATTTTGAGAGGCCGATGTGATATACGGTGTAAATGACGTGACTTTGGAATTCGTCAGCGTTACGGGTTGAACGGTAGAAATCGCACCCATATTGAGAATGACAATTACGGTTTTGCCGTTTCCTTCGTAGGCGGTCACGTAGACATTTTGCTGAGGGTTATACGGCGCGAACACGCGGTGGTAACCGGGGCGAATGAATCTTGCAAACTGGGACATGACATAGCCCTTTTTCGTCACCTGTCCGGCTACCGTCCCATAGTTTCCGTCCCCTATCATCGAATAGTATCTCGGCAGCTCCCACGTGATATAAGCGCTCATGTTGTAGTCCATACAATCGCTGATAGTCTTCGCAGTCGCCATACCACCGACCCAACCCGTATCGACACTGGAGATTGGAGGTGGATTGGGGGTATCTATCAGGAATTCGGTCATCCACAATTGTTTTCCCTTTTGGAGCGCGAGCGGGTACTGCACGGATGACGACACATCGCCTTTGCTGTCGACATCTCCGTATATATGCCCGGCTACGAAAGCAGTATGGGCACACGCGATCGAATCGTTCAAAGTCGAATCGGAGAATGAATGATTGTAGCTCTCGGACTCCGGCATGAAGACGGGTACTCCGACCGCAGGGGCGTAGTACTTCATGAAGTCGAGATAATTTGTCGGGCTCCAGTAACACGATTGATAACCGACGTTCGCGTCGGGTTCGTTCTGAACGGAGACCGCATAGACGGGCGCGCCATAGCTTGCCATCGTATCTGCGAACGCTTTTAGATGCTGCGCGTAGGCGGCGAAGTCGTTCGTATCGATCGAGCCTCCGCTAGTGCTGTTGTTAGACTTCATCCAGGCCGGAGGGGTCCACGGAGTGGCGATGACTTTCGCGCCGAGAGATTCGGCAGCCTTTGCGCCCTGGACGTCCTGGCTGAACTGCGTGGAGTCGGGCGGAATCGAGACCCGCATTATCGTCAGCCCGATATCACCCGCGGCGCTGTCGAACGCCGTCTGTATAGCCGAGGAGGTCATGGGCGCATAGAAGATCTGGGCATTTGCACCGCCGAATCCCTCGATGACTTGCAGGAGGCTGTCGGGATAAACAGTTGCAGGACTAAGCCCGACCAGGCTGAAACCGAAGCTCGTGTCGCTCTTGACCGTGATGTAAGTGAATTGTTGCGGAACAATGAGGGGATAAGTGCTGTCGGTATTTGCAATCTCGACCGTGAACGACTCTCCCTGAGCGTCGACCTCGTTTGGGCTTCCCGACTGGGATGCCGACGACGGGAGCATTCCGCTCAAAGAGACGGGTGCGTTCGCCGCTCCGAACCCGAACAGCATTTTCCTCGTCACCGATTGTCCATCCGCCTGAAGCCGGTAGAAATAGACTCCCGGCGCAACACGGTTCCCGAAATTATCGCGGCCGTTCCATATCACCCCATGCACACCGGGACTCTGAACTCCCATCGAGAAGCTTCTCACCTTCTGTCCCAGAACGTTGAATATCGTCACCTTCGAATCGGAGTTCTTCGCAAGGTCATACGATATCGCCGTCTTGGATGCAAAGGGGTTCGGATAGTTCTGCTCGAGCTTGAAGCTTACCGGCGTCTGTCCATTCGACTTTATTCCCGTTATCGATCCGATGTCGAATGTGCCGTTGGAATCCGTGACCGCGCTGTAGCTTATCGAGCTATTCGTGTTATCGAGGAACGTCACCGATGCATTACGCACCGGCGTTCCCGATGCCGTGATCGTCCCCTGGACGGAATATTGCTGGGCGAAGGCGCCCGTTGAAAAGGCGATTGTTACGAAGAGAGCCAGCGGAATGAATCGCCTGATTTTCCTAAAGAGTATCATATTCTTCCTTTCGTGGTACATCCTTTAATCATTTAAGACTATTTAATGAGCATCAATTTCTTAACTGCCGAGAACGATCCGGCGGTCAGACGATAGAAGTAGACGCCGCTCGGGAGACTGTTGCCGTTGAATGTAGCAGTATAATTTCCCGGCCGCTCTTCCCCGGCAAAGAGCGTAGCTACTTTTTCTCCGAGAACGTTATAGACATCAAGAGACACATAGCTCCTCTTCGCGACGGAATATTCTATTTGTGTCGTCGGGTTGAACGGGTTCGGATAGTTCTGCGACAACGAGAACCCGCTCGGGATGACCCGCCCGTCTTCGATCGCGGTGATCTCGCTCCCGGTCGTGAAGCTGACGGTATCCGAATAGGTTCCTGTGTCGGTCGTGTTCATCGCGAGAACGTGCCAGTAATATTTCGAGTCGGCTGTCAGCGGGCTGAGCCTCAGGGATGTGTCGGAGACGGTCGTATCGGTAACGATGTTAGAAAAAGTGCTGTCGGTCCCGACCTGAACGCGATAGACGGTCGCGGCGATCGAAGGCGCCCAGGTAATGAGCGGATTTCGAGATACGCCTGTCGAATCGACCGGAGAGTCGAGCGTGGTCACCAGATAGTTCTGGAAATACTGGACAAGCCACTGCATCGCCGGGCGTTCGGCATTGCGATCTGTTATCAGATAAGTGTACGGTATCCACGTATAATTCTGCTGGTACCCCCAGAGCGTCACTCCTTTGACATCGGGGAACTGGTAAAGGACCGGGAAGATGGTCTGGTACTCCTGCAGTTGCGTTGCGTCGCTCTGTTCATTTATATCGAGTTCAGAAATATAGATCGGAAGGCCGGTCGTGGCGAGGCTGTCAAGATTTGCCTCCATCACGCTGACAGGTGTGCCGACCACGGAAAATGTGTGAGCCTGCACTCCAATGCCGTCAATGAGCCCTCTCTCCTTGAGGAGATCGATTATCTGGATATACTCTGCGGTTGTGGAGCTGCTGTTGATAACGCCGTACTCATTCAAGAGGAGTTTTGTGGTCGGCGGGAAAGCGGCCTTTGCAAGCTCGAAGGCTTTAATGACCCAGTCCCATCCGGTCTTACCCGCGCCGCCGAGGGCCTGGATATAGTCGGCCCTTGCGGGACTACCTCCGCCGTCAGGCGGCGTGTGGATAGGCTCATTCACGACATCGCACAGAGCAGAATTCGGGTACCTATGACCGCATGAATCGATCCATGCCTGAATCGCCCTGTATTGCTGGGCGGAGTCCAGAACTCCCTTCATCATGAAGTTGGGTTGCTGCGCTCCCCAGATAAGGTTGTGAAACTTGAACGGGAAGTTGTGTGAGATTGCGTACTTGTAGATCACATCGAGTTGTGACCAGTTAAAAGAGCTCGTGTCAGTACCCTGCACGCTTCCCCACTTGCCGGCGTTCTCCGGGGTGACCTGGTTCCAGAAAAGCGGGAAGTCCGACGGAATGTTGTAAGCGTCCATGATATTTCCCAGGAATTTGCTTCTCCCTGCCGCCAACTGAGCGAACAACATAGACGGCAGCAAGAATGTAGAGAAGAGAAATACGACCGACGACAAAAGCGCATAAAATTTCCCCGACTTGAATGACATGATGGTTCTCCTTGAAAATGTGCTAATGAGTTTCGTTTCAAAATCCAATTGAATTCCCTCCGTCAACGGGTAACACTACTCCGGTGATAAACTTAGACTGATCGGAGCCGAGGAAAAGTGCTGCGTTTGCCACATCGGCTGGATCTCCGAGTCTTCCCATCGGCGTACGAGACAGGACCTTCTGTTTTCTTTCTTTATCGGTATCAAACGCTTTTGCGGACATATCAGTCGCTATGAATCCGGGCGCGATGCAGTTGACTCTCACTCCCCGCGGCGACCATTCGACGGCCAGCTCCCGCGTCATACCTTCGATTGCAGATTTCGATGCCGTATATGCAACGACCTTCGGTATGCCGTATCGCGAAGCCATCGAGCTTATCATGATAATGCTGCCGCTTCCTCGCCCGACCATCGACCTGGCGACTTCCCTGGACAGCGCAAAGACGGCAGTCTGGTTCGTCCTGATGATTTTTTCAAATTCGTCGTCCGATACATCAAGTGCTTCCTTTTTCAAATTGACGCCGGCATTGTTCACAAGAATATCGATTTCGCCGACCTCCTTTTGTATCGTCCCGATAAGCCGGGGCAGTTTTGCGAGCTCGCCGAGATCGAAAGAATAGGCAGAAATGTTTTCTCCCAATTCCCCCGCAACTGCATCGAGCTTTGTTTTGTCCCTGCCGACGATGACTACTTGCGAGTCGTGCTCGGCAAATGCCGTTGCGATCGCGAAACCGATTCCGCTCGCGCCGCCGGTTACCAGTACGACTTTATCTCTGAGATCTCCATATGTACAAGGTTCCGATATATCATTTGAATTGTGCTTCATTTTTTCCTTTATATTTAAACCAATCATAATAAGCGGAATTTTCCGAAGGCTTGCCGAGAGACGTGGCATAGAGAGCGTCGAAGCAACCGACAAAACCGCCAGCGACTTTCGTGCTCAGGAAACTCGCATCGAGGCCGTCTTTCAGCACTTCCCAATTACCTGGAGACGTGCGGTAAAGGAAAGAATAGCTGCTCCCATGGGATTCAATCTGAAGATCTATCGGGCCGCCGGCAGAATTTCCGTCGAGCCTTCGCGATGCTACCAGCTCCATTCCGTCGCCGGGTTGTTCTGCATCAACCGAACGGTAAAGTTCGATGACAGGATGTCCGTCATTCATCGACTTGCACAGATAGTAGAAGTGTGTCTCGTTCTGAAAGACTATGAGTCCGGCCTTCTCGTTCCCGGCGTGCGGAGTAAACACCATCGAAGTGCTCGCTGAACTGTATGCATCCTGCTGGCGCCGTCCGATGAAACTGGGATTCATCTTCCCGGAGACCGTTTCGGGTCTCAGTTTCATTTCGAGCCAACCGGGTTTCGCCGTCAGACTGTACCACTTCTCGTGCGGCACGCGGAGAAATTCCCAATTTAGATCGAGCGTCTTCGAATCGAAATTGTCGGTATACTCGATGTCTCCACTGTACCGGAGTTCTCCCTTCACCTGTGCGGGCTGGAGCGGATAAGGATAGTGACGCGAAACTTCCCGGCCGTGCGGGATTATCGTCGGCCAAGCGTCTTTCCATGTGACCGGCGCGAGGAACGTTTCCCTGCCGGTGTTGTAATAATCCTCTTTAAAAGGCTGGTACGGCTGACAGCCGAGAAACACCGCCCACCATTTGCCTTCCTGAGTCTCGACGAAGTCGGCGTGACCGGTGCACGTTATGGGATTTGCGCGATCCGGATTGAGATCCCTCTGAGTCAGGATCGGATTCCCCTCATAAGAAACGTAAGGTCCCCAAACATCTTTGCTCCTGAAGACAACCTCGGAATGATTTTCAGCGGTGCCTCCCTGAGCGCATATTAGGTAATAATAGCCGTCCACTTTAAAAATGTGGGGACCTTCGATCCAAATGGGCTTCTCCTTAATGTCTGTTCCGCCGTTGACGAGAATCTTCTCATCGTTCTCGACGCGAAGTCGCCTGGTATCGAAGCTGCACATCCTGATTGTGCGGTGTCCCTGATAGAGCGGCTTACCTTCGGGAGGAACGCTGTTGTGGACGAGATATGCTTTGCCGTCGGTGTCGAAGAAGAGTGACGGATCGATGCCACTCACCTGTGGAAGCCATACGGGCTTCGACCAGGGGCCGGCCGGGTCCTTAGCGGTACAGACGAAGTTGCCGCCGGCATCGACGAATGTACAGGTGACGTAGAATATTCCATTATGGTACCTTATCGCGGGCGCGAAAATTCCGCGCGAGACACCGAGGCTGTCATAGTTGAGCTGGTCCGGCCGATCGATGACATATCCGATAAGCTTCCAGTTCACCAGGTCCGTGCTGTGGAACACCGGTATTCCCGGGAAGTAGGCGAATGTAGAGTTGACCAGATAGTAGTCGTCACCGACGCCGCAAATGCTCGGGTCGGGATAGAAGCCTGAGAGGATTGGGTTTGTATATTCCATTTTATTCTGTGCGAATGAATTTCCAGCAAAGAGTAACAAACAAGAGATCACGGAAAAGAAGATCGAAAGTCGGGAAGCTAAGAAGCTCTGCGCTGATTCAGAAATATGAACGGCACGTTCGGATTCTCCGAGCTTCTCATCTTCCGAACTTCTTCTTCGCATCTTCAGTGCAACACGCCGGTCTTAAACGGCGATGCCTGGAGACCTTCCTTGTTGTACAGGTTGGCGCCCATCGCGTCGGTGGCCCATGCGTAACGGGCTTCGTCGGGATGCTGAACCTCGCTGCTCCATACGATCACCTTGCTGCCGGATATCTTCGCCTTCGCGAATACATACTTGCCGTCCTTGCCGGCGATCTCGAACCATTTCAGCGGCCCACCGCCTTCGACCGTCAGGCCCGTGCCTATATGCCTGAACCGGACGACTATTTTGTTCCCTTCGATCTTCGCCGATCTGTACGTCGGGCCGGAGTAAACGATGTTGTTTTCTCCATACGCCACGTGCTCGGCCGCGAGCGCCAGGCGATTACCGACGCCTCGTTTGTGCCACGGGTGTACGTCGTTCCATTCGCCGAGACCTATGGTGATCGCCAGACCGGTCTTCGGAAGCTCAAGAGCTTTCAACTGATCCCACTGAACCTGTGCCCAGCCGCTGTTGCCGGGTTTCTTTCCGACCGGTCCGAAGTTGGGGAGCTGCACGATGAGAAACGGGAAATTCCCCTCTCTCCATTTAGCTCTCCAGTCGGTTATCATGGACTCGAGCATCCTTGCGTAGCCTGTCGGGTCGCCGCCGTTGGACTCGCCCTGGTACCAGACCGCGCCTTTGATGGTGTAGTTGACGAGAGGAGCGATCATGCCATTGTACAGGCCTCGTGGTTGATACCAGATCACCGTCGTCGGAGCCATCGGCTTCGAAGCGACTCCGAGCCTGTAATGCCACTTACCGGCAAGACTGATCACCTGCTTCCCGAATACCAGCTCGTACGGCTTGTCCTTGACGAAGCCGCCGGCTCCGTACCTGTTGATGATCCGCACCGTGATGCTGTTCATGCCGGCATGGAGTATCCCGGCGGCGACGTTGTATCGTCTCTCGGGATACTGGTACGAGGTATAGCCGACGAGCACGCCGTTGATGTAATCATAGTCCGCGTTGACGACCCTTCCCATCAGGAGCCTTGCCGGCTTTCCCACAAGGGACGCGGGAACGTCGAAATCTCTCCGGAACCAGACCGCACCGTTCGTAAACTTCAGGCCTGTGTGGAACCAGAGGTGGGGGACTTCCATCGTAGGCCATGAAGATACATTGTACGAAGGTGAATACCACGGCGTTCCTTTGAGGCCCTTGTCGTTCCGCCAGATGTATCCGTTCCAGTCGCTTTGGATGGAATCATTGCTCGCGATGACGCTGTCGAGATACGCTTTGCTCCCGAACTTGTCGGCTATCTTACGGGTAGATGGAAACTCTTTCAACGATGCCGTGCTGAGCCACGATTGGATGGGTGTGCCGCCGACGGCCGCGTTGATCATCCCTATCGGCACATGATATTTCTTCCAGAGAGCCCTGGCAAAGAAGTACCCTGTCGCCGAGAAGCCATTAATTGTCCAGGGATTGACCGACTGCCAGCTGCCGCCTTGGAGATTCTTCCTCGGCCTGTTGAAATCATACCTGGCCGGGACAAGGAATTCTCTTATGTCCGGATTGGTGGAATTCCTGATGATGTTCTGCCAATGCGGCGCAATCTCTTTCATAACAAGCCACATGTTGGACTGACCCGAGCAGAGCCAGACATCGCCAATCATGATATTGCTAATTACCATACCGTTTATGTTCATGCTGTAAGGGCCGCCGGCTTTCATCGGTAGAAGCATGACCGCCCACTCGCTGTCGGGCCTTGTAACGGTTTCATAGGACCTTCCCACGAATTGTATCGTGACCTGCTGGCCGGGTTTTGCCCAACCCCAGATTCTCACGCCCGTGTTCCTCTGAAGTACCATGCCGTCGCTGACGAGGCTCGGCAGCCGGACCTGTGCCGAGGCCAGCTTCGGAGCAGCGAAGAGGAAGCAAGATGCGAGAAGCAGGAACAAAATGGAATGATGGAACAATGGAATAATGGAACGATGAAATTCGGATTGGTGCTTAAGCATATGTTTCACGTGTCTCATCAGTGTATGACTCCTGTTTCGAATGGTGATGCAGGTAGACCTTCATTGTTGTAGAGGTTGGCGCCCATGGGATCATCGGCCCAGGCATAGCGGACCATCTCCGGATTGGGAACTTTGGGGCTCCAGACAATCACTTTGTTACCGGATATCTTTGCATCGGCGAAAACATACTTACCGTTTCTGCCGGCAATCTCGAACCACTTCAGCGGACCGACTTTTGACACTAGTCCCGTTCCGGTATCCGTGAAATAAACGACGACCTTGTTCCCTTCGATCTTCGCCGATTTGTAGAGCGGGCTCGAATAAACAATGCTGTTATCGCCATAGGCGACATGCTCAGCAGCCAACGCGAGTCTTTTTCCGACATCTCCCTTGTCGAGAGGATGGATGTCGTTCCATGCACCTATGTCGATGGTGACGGCCATGCCGGTATTTGGAAGAGAGAGCGCTTCAAGCTGCGCCTGTCTGACATCCGCCCAGCCGCTCCAGGCGGGCGGCTCAATCGCCGGATCGCCGTAATTCGGAAGCTGCACAAAAACGAAGGGGAAGTTTCCCTCGCCCCACTTTGCTCTCCAGTCTGTAATCATGGACTTGAACATCGCGGCGTAACCGCTTGGATCGCCGGTGTTGGATTCGCCCTGATACCAGATCGTGCCTTTGATGGTATAGTTCAGGAGAGGCGCAATCATTCCGTTGAACAGCCCTTCCGGCTGGAACGCCAGGAACGTCGGGTAAACCAGAGAATCTATGGCCACTCCGAGCCTGTAGTGCCATTTCCCTTTGAGGTCGATCACGTGGCTGCCGATCTTCAGCTCGTATGGCTTGTCTTTAATGAAGCCGCCTTCCCCGCGGGTGTTAATCAGCCTGACGGTGATGGAGTTCCTGCCGGGCTTCAATATGCCGGCGGCAACGTCATATCTTCTCGGGGGGTACTGATATGTTATGGCGCCGACGAGAACTCCGTTCACATAATCATAGTCGGCGTTGACGATCCTTCCCATGAGGAGCTTCGCACGCTTCCCCGTCCCGTCAGAATTGTTTGTATGTCGGGATCTCTTCTGGACAAGAGCGGCAGGGACATTAAAACTTCTCCTGAACCAGATGACGCCGTGAGTTTGCTTCAACGGTGTCACATCATAGAAATTCGGAACTTCCATCGTCTGCCAGGAGGAGTCGTTGTAAGAAGGTGAATACCAGGGTACATCGGCGTTCAAACCCTTGTCCTCACGGTTTATCTTGCCATACCATGCGGCATCCGTCGTGTTGTTATAATCGGCCACGCTGTCTCTGTAACCGGCCTGTTTGTAGTCTTCCGCCAGCTTCTGAGCCGCCGGAAATTCCTTGAGCGACGCGGCACTCAGCCACGCCTGTATCGGCGTTCCGCCGACAGCCGCTTCGATCAAACCGATCGGCACATGGTACTTCGCGTAGAGGTTGGTCGCAAAGAAGAGCGAGGCCGCGCTGAAGTTCAGAATAGTCCACGGGTTTTCCGGAAGCCATTGCCCGTACTGCAGATCCTTTTGGGGGGTATTGAAATTGTATACGTCCGGGACCATGAACATTCTTATGTCGTCGTTGTAAGCATGCGCGATGAATTCCCTATACATCGGCTTCACTCTCTCCATGGGGATTACCATGTTGGATTGACCCGAGCAGAGCCAGACATCACCTATCATGATGTTCTTCAGAACGATATGGTTGCCGGGAATTCCGCCCGAGGGACTCGCATCTATCTCCATGCTGTACGGTCCGCCGGGATTCATCGGCGAAAGCATAACCGCCCAATCGCCGTCGGACTTCGTCGAAGTATTGTAAGTCCTTCCAAGGAATCTTATGGTCACCTCTTGACCTGGTTTAGCCCATCCCCATAATCGTACGTCGGTGTTTCTCTGAAGCACCATGCCGTCGCTGACGAGTTTCGGGAGTCTTACCTGACCGCAAACCGGCAACGATGTAGTTAAAAGAAATAGACTAACTGAATAAAAGAATATTTTCCTCATTGTATATCCTCTTGCTGGAGAAACCATGAAACCTCGGAAACTCTGCGAAGGTCCACACGTGTTCATAACAACCTTCGCAAGGTTGCCTGCCTCGCGCTCCATGTTTCTCAATGATATGTATATAGTTTTACCTTCTGAATACTGAACTCGTTTCCGGGGAGGAAGAATTGCCTTCCCTGGTTTGTCTGGTCGCCGTTCAGGACGAGATCGGTCATCCATTTCCCGTTCACGAACTTGCCTAAATAATCATACCCTATTCCCGCGCGGGCATTCACGCCGTATTTCGGCCGGAACGTGACGAGCATTCCTGTTCCGGCAATTATGAATTCATCGGGAGAGAGCTCGATAATCAGCCCGCCAACTCTCGGGGCCGGACCCGGTTCATGCTGCCAATACCTCCAGGCATATTCGTGCTGGAACCTGAACACATAATTGCCGAGCGTAATGTTTGTCTCCTGGTCGGCGCTGTCGAAAAGAACTCCTCTCATAGTTCCCATTCCCTGGTTCTTGAGAATGAGCGGAGTGAGATCCTGCAGCACTTTGTATCCCTGCGATATCTGGTTGTGCGCAGGGTCGGGGACACTCTCGATCGAGAACGGACTGAATCCCATCACGTTGTCCTCGGCGATGGCATAGTAAGCATTCGCAATACCCTGAGTGTTCTGGACTTCAGGAATGAAGAAATGATTGTCGGGAGTATAATATTTGTCGACCCATTCCTTGAATGTCGGAAAATAAATATCCGGTGCAAGGAAGTTTATGTCGGGTGCGGCAGCTTTCCAGATGTTCATTAGGTGCGGGAGCGGACCGCCGCTGGGGTACATTCCGGGTTTCCAACCAGGCCTGATCAGTGCGCAGTTGACATACATCGGCAGAGGGTATTCCCGCTTTCCGGCTTCGGTGACGTAGTTCGCATATCTCGCGTAGTACCATGCAGTAAAGAACTCGTCCGTGGCTGATCCTTCTCCGAATACCTGGGTCCATGTTCCGGACGCATTATACCCGGAACTTGCCCAATGCTCCTTGAGGGTCGGTGTCAATGAGTCCTTGTGTTTCTCGAGATAATCCATCAATGCGGACGGAACGTTTGCATTGAACGCCTTTTCAGCCTCCGGGGAATAATCACGCGCCTGGGGAATCATCCCCATCTCGTTCTCGACCTGGACCAGGATTACAGTGTGCTCTTTGCCGTCAATTTCCTTGATATGTTTCATGAGCGCGGCGAACGCCTGAGCATCCGCATCGCGGCTGTTTTTGCTGAATGCCGTCAGTATATCCTCCGCTTCTCCATTGCTCGTCCTGGCGCGGGGAAAGCGCTTCTCGTCGGTCTTCACCCAAAGCGGAACATAACACGACATGCTGTTCTTCCACGTCCCGAACCAAAGGAAGACGATTTTGAGATGGTGAGCACGGGCGGCATAGATCACGCTGTCGATTGTCGAGAAGTTGAAATGTCCCTCTTCCGGTTCGATCAGTTCCCAGTACGCCGGAACGACTATGGCGTTCATGTGCATTTCGTCGAAGTTCTTCCAATAAGGATCCAGATAAGACGGGACGGAGGCGGACGAATTTCCGGTCTCGCCCGCGAGAATGAGCATCGGCTTGCCGTTCACAACCAACTGGGTGGCATCTCCATGTTTGACAAGATGGGGGATGCCATCGGCGTCCGTTTGTGCCATGGAAATGTTTGATATGAGGGCGAAGCAAAGGACGGCAGCAGACACCGGGATCGTACGTTTGGGGCGGCGCCATCTAAGGATTGCATGAGTGGACCTGCCCGGGGATACACTCGGAACATCTCGTTCGATCATCTTAAACCTTCCTGTCTCATAATTCATTCATCAGCTTCTCAAAAAGAGTGATGGCCTTGAGCAAGTGAGACCTTATTTCAACAAGACTAATTTTTTCGTCTCAACGAATTTCTTGCCGGACGAACCTGATGACTCAGCCTCGATTCTATAAAAGTAAACTCCATTCGACAGCCTGCTCGCGTCAAAAGTCACTGCATAATGGCCTGCTTGTAATTCCGCATTAACGAGGGTTTTTACTTTCCTGCCGCGAACATCGAAAACCGTCAAGTCGGTGTAAGCTCTTTCCGGCAGGGAAAACTTTATCATCGTGGTCGGGTTGAATGGGTTAGGATAATTCTGACTCAGCGAAAACTCATTCGGTATCCCGCTTTCCTGCTTGATCGCTGTTGCGGGCCCGTCGAAGCCGGACACGTCGCTCCAAGGACTCGAGCCTATGATATTTATTGCCTGGACCCGCCAGTAATAATTTGTTCCCTGGAGAAATCCGAACAGAAACAGTGAGGTATCGGATGTTGAGGTCGATTCATTTATCTGGGAGAAATTGGAATCGTTCGACACCTGGAACAGATAATTATCGGCGTACGCTACTTTCTTCCAATTGAAACTGTATCCGAGGTAACCGTTCGCGGCAGAATCCTGTGTGGCGGAAATCAAATCCGGAGTCGCAGGCGAAGGACCCGCCGTGCTGAACCGCCGGGCGTAGCTCCATGGCCCCGTCCCCTCTGCACTTCGTACCTGAACACGCCAGTAGTATTCGGTGCTGCGCATCAGGCCACTGACTGTAATTGTCGTATCGGTCGTAGAATCTATCCGACCGATGCTTTGAAGCGTCGGATCCGAAGTCACTTCGATATAATACTCGTCCGCGCCGCTCACGCCGTTCCAATGGAACGTGACGGTCGTATCCATGCCAGCCAGGGAATCGCCGGGAGACACCAGAGAGGTTCTTCCGAAATATGATGTCCCGTTCGTTAGATTCGGATTGGTCCAGGGAATCCACTGGGAAAGGCCGATAGTGTTGCCGTATGGATTGTCGGCTATGTTGCTTGTGCTTGCGGTATCTTCTCCCAACAGGAACTTGTCGACGAATGCTGCTATTTCAGGTACCTGGATGTCCGGTACCTGGCAGTGCGGATGTCCGCCGACGATGGAAAAGCCAAAGCGATCCGGTATTCCGAAAGCATCATAGACCTGCTTGCAGGCTTCGCTGGCGACGTAGCATGATGGATTCGACAGCCAGACGTAACTTGGGTTATCTGTAACGTACAATGCTCGAGGGGCGACCATTGCCATCAGCTCATTGTGATCCTCCGGCATACGATAAACGTTATCCCCCGCGAATTGATGCATGTTATTTTCGAACCAGTCATAATCCGTATTGTCAATTTCTTCCACGGTCGTCCCATCGAGGTAATGCGAGTAACGCCATGACGTAGCACCGCCGCCGCCCGATTCCAGGGCAACGGTAAGGGCTATGCGCTCGTCAAAGGCCCCCGCAAATAGTGCCATCTTCCCGGCGTAAGAGCAGCCGGCAACAGCTATGCGGTTCATCTCTATTGGTAGAACATTCTTAACCAGTTCCAGGCCGTCGATCAAACGGCTGACTCCCCAGGTCCACGCGTCGTACTGTCCCGTATTATCGAGGTTGAGATTGGGATATAGCCGGTAGAAAGGATCGTTGTCCGAAGGCACAGCGCCGCCAAATCCGCCATTATAAGTCGTCACCTGATCGGCGTTGAACATGATTTGCACGATCTTGTCGCTGTCGAGGATGCTGGATGGAAGAATGAAGTTGACGGGGGTATTCATGCCGATCACTACAGGAAATGGTCCGGTCCCGGACGGTATGACAACAGTCGAAGTAAGTGTCAGGGTTTGGCCATTCACGGTGACATTCACTGTGAGCACGCTGTCAGTTTGAGAGAAGCCGGCGGTGATGCTGTCCGGGCGAGGCGGTATCATGCCGATCTCGTAATTCTGGATCTGATCTCCGATCTCATTTCGCCGGACCGCCCAATCCGAATAATACTTAATCTGGCCTCTCCCATCGGCCCACTCGAACGGGTCCGGAAGCGACATCATGACGGGAAGCTGGTTGAGAGAGGAAGGCATATATGGGGGCACATTCGCACCAGTATCCTGGACATCATACACCGGCGGCATCGTTTGAGCCGATGAACTCGCAGAGAATAATGCACAAACGAGAATAGCCTGAAATATTATGTTTGTTCTCATTATGAAGCTCCCTAATTGAAAGTCTCCCGAACCGCATAATGGTTCATTTGTCCGGACCGGGACTTGGTTCATTCCAAAACACCCTCAGCGGTATTCACGAGACTTACGTTTCTCAACATTGATACTTTATCATCTCACTTATCGAAATATCTTGCTGCGAATTTCAGAAAGTACGGCCAGTTCGGTACGACGGTATGTGCTCCATGATGCTGGCGGAACGCTAGAGTACCTTTCATAAGCGGAGTTCCCATAGGCGGCATCGTGTCGGTGCCGAGTCCCTTCTTGCCGAGAAACTCGTAGACCGGGTTCGCAGCGGCCTCGGCCATGAACTGCCCGCGGTCGTCGACCCACCGTCCCTCGACAAGCGGAGACCCGCAGCTGACGAACACGGGCCGAGGCGCGCAGAGTGCGAAGAGCTCGTTCGAATCGACAGATAATTTGTCCGGGTGCAGGACGTATTTGAGCAGGTTGCCTGCGAACCAGTGGTACTCGCCGGACGAACATATATTTCCCATGTCTTCACCGTAGTTCCGGCGAAAGAGCGCGGCCCCGCCTTTCCCGGACGAGCCGACGAGGACTATGGCGAATCTCTGATCGTACGCCATCGTCACAAGGACAGCCTTGCCGTAGCGCGACAACCCTTCCAGTCCTACTTTCTTAGCGTCGATAGCCTTGTCGGTTTCAAAATAGTTCAGACATTGACTTGCGCCCCAGGCCCAGGCGCGCAGTGCGCCCCACTGGCCGGGTTTGCGAAGTTTTCGTTTGTTCATCAAACCGATGATGCCTTCACTCAGACCTGCGCCGTTGTCGGGCTGAACGCTCGTCGGGTCGTAAACTGCGGCACCCCATCCTCTTTCGAGAACCTGCTCCTGCCAGCTCGGTCCTTTTGGCACAGGCATCCCCGGAAAATGGAAGCCGGGAGGGAAGTCGAAGCTGAAGGCCAGTATGACTGGAACCGGATGCGTCACCTTCGCAGGAAGCGTCAATGTCAGCTTGATGTTAACGTTTATCTTCGGATCGATGGTATTGTCGACATGGCCGACGAGCTGGCGCGTGACCGCCTCCACCTTGCCGATCGTTGTATCTCTCCTGCTGATAACCTCCCAATGCACCGGCGGTGTGTGCTTCGGTGCCCAACCGTAAATCTCGTTGTTGAACTCTCTGACTATCTGCGGCCTTCGCACTTTCCACCACATCGCGGCGTTCTTCACCGGCTTACCATCGCTCATCACGAACGGGTTAGGAAGTTTCGGGTAAGGGTTCGCCTTGGCCTCGTCGTAATTGTTCCATGTGTCCCAGGCCGACCGGGTATAGAGATCTCCTCTCTTCTTTCCGTACCAGTTGCTCGAGCCCTTCTTCTGGTAGGTATCTTTCGGCCTGTTGGGATCTTTCGCGGCAGGCGGGAGCTTCGGCAGCTTGATGTGAAGGATATCGATCATCCTCGTCCAGTTCTGGTAAGACTCCCTGTCGATCTTCGCGAAGTACGCGGCGCGCTCTTTCGGCGACATCTCGAAGATGTTCTGGGAACGAGCAGGGAGTGCCGCCATACATGTCAGAACAAATGCCAGGACCAGAGCTGCTCTTCGCGCCGGAAGGCCGGTGAGTTTATGTTCTTTACGGCTTGAACATGGTACATCAAATCCTTCTTTCTCTGTGTCACTCTGTGCCTTCTCAGTGTCTCTCCGTGTAATTGCTCTTCTGTTACACAGAGTTCCACGGAGGATCATGGAGTTCCACAGGGACCATGATTTATTTCTTTCCAACATATCCATCATTTGTCCTCACGTTCTTTCGCTTTGAATACAAACGATTCCATTCTAAATAGCCGCGCTGTCCCCTTTCCGACAAATCTCAGGTAGACGTCGTGGAGTCCGCTCACCGAGCGAACAGGCGCCGTAAACGTCTCGTATCTATTCCACCCGCCGGTAGGCCTGACTTTGCACCGACCGATTTCCTTTCCGGTTCCGATCCCGTCCAGCCACACCTGGACGGTTCCGCCCTCTCCGCCGCTGGCGGCGGTGACACTAATTGAGTCCGGGACTTTCGGATAATCTTTCCCGCCGAACTCCACTCCCGCGTACATCACCCAAGAACCATCCCTAATGCTGTCGAGCGGACACATCTTATGGCTGTCGATGTTGTGCCATGTTCCATATTGATTTGCGGGGCACTCGGCGAGTATCGGCGTATAGGCATCGCGGTAAATATACAGATCGAAGTACGCCGGGCTCCCTTCTATGTAAAGGCCCTGTCTGTTTCCCGTCCAGGCGTTGTAGTCCGGCTGCTGAACATCCATGCTCGCGATATTGACGGTATCGCCGATTTCCGTCCAGTGAAATCCGTTCGCGCTGTAGTAGCCGCTTATATCGTGATCGACGCGGACGAGTCTCAGCCAAAGCGTATCGCCGATGTCGTTGACAACGCTATACCTCGTCTTATTGAACGAGAAGACGATGACTTTTCTTCCGTTCTCATAAGAACTGTAAACCTTTGCCGCGAGAGTGCGCAGTCCTGTCATAACCTTTAGCCCGGCTTCATCTTTAGATGACTTGGGGTCTGAATCGACACGGGTGATCAGCGAGTAATTGTGCTCGGCGTCGCTTTGCACTATCGTGTTTTCCTTGTCCACCGGCATGAGGTACAGCCATCCTGGCCGCTTCGTAAGTGAGTACGGCAGCACCGGGCAATAACCGAGAAGCTGCCAGGCGGGACTGAGTGTTTTGGAATTGAAGAAGTCCGCTTTCGGCACCATCCACGGGATGCCGCTGCCCGGAAGGTCGGGTGCTGCAAGCGGCTCGTTAACGGGAAACTGGGCCACAGGTTTCCCTTCCGCGTTGTAAGTGACCTGACTCAGCAACCCCTGGCGGCCCTGGCCCTGCCACTGCGGTGTCGAGTAAGCCGGTGTCAGGATCCACCACGTGCTATCCGGCCCAGGGACAACTGCGGATGAGTGATTCGGGGAGGGAAAAGACGACATCGCTCTCTCTGTGGAATGACCGTTGAAGAAGTCGCCGAGGTTCTGCCAGGAGGTCGAGTCGGATGTAAGCGTGCGGCTTCGGAAGATTCTCTGACCGGCATAGACGTTTATTGCGAAGCAGTAATAATAGTAGCCGTCGTGTTTCCACATCACCGGCCCTTCGGCCCAGCTGTAAGGATGAACGGGCGCCGGATTCAGCCAGCAGAGGTTGTAGATCGCTCCAGCCGGTTGACCGTCCGGTCCAAGCTGCAGTATCCAATTATTCGACTGTCCGTTCTTAACGAGAAGGTACCACTTATGTCCGTCGATAAATATCGAGTTGTCCATGCCGAGTCCCGGCACGCTCTTCGGACAGTTCATCTCGACAGGTTCGCTCCAGGGTCCCTCCGGCCTCTGAGCGCTGACGAAATACATTTTTGAGGCGTGCCCGAAAAAGTCCCAGTATTTGTTTTCGTAATAAACCAGGTCGCCCCCCCAGCATCCGTCGGTCGGTGTCCATTCAAAACCTTTCCAAGAGTTCGGGACGGGGTGACATATCGGTTCCCAGTGAACGAGGTCTGTCGAGCGATAAATTGTCGGAGAAGTGCTGAACGACGAGCCTGTGGTGTAATAATACTTGCCGACCTTAGTCAGCGTGCAGTCGGGATGGTCGCCGGGGAAGACCGGATTAGTATAAGTCCTGCCTGAAGGAGCCTCCGGCAACGACGGAGATCGACCGAACGCCACGGCGGATAGAAACAGAACAAAGCCGAGAAGCACGACGATTCTCATTGGCCTTCCTTTCCAGATGTGATAATGAAGAAACGGAAGAGAAGTTCAAACGACATTTTCTCACCGTCTCTCTCACTGTAAATTCGGCTCCCATCCTCGTAAATGCAAAAAGCATCGGGCGCTGAATGTTCCGGAATCACATTCTCGTTGTCCGTGTTCCATTCTCCATTAATGATCGACGCGAAAACTCCACCGTCATCTTTCGTTCATCACGTCCCTGTGAAAACTCTCCGGTGGACCAAGATAGCTCTTTCTCATGTTGACGAACCGCATGAAAGGTCTCTTGCCATTGGCGGGCTTCGGTTTCGGATGAGGCTGCGGCCCGCATTTCACAACGATCTTTTCCAGCACAAGGCCGGGATTGACCATCCAGATCTTGAGAGTATGATAGCCAGGCTTCGCCAGCTTGAGGGATGTATCGCTGTAACGGGCGTTGTCCATAACCGACAGAGCCCAATTGAAGTTGAAACCCCAACTGTTGTAATTCTTCGGAACGACGGTTACGATCTTCGGCGGCTGGTTATCGAATGCGATGGCATACTTGAGTCCGTGCGCCGGATTGAAATTGAGCGAAGGGCCGAAAATCCCTTCCACGTTCACCTTGCCCGAATCGAACAGGTACATCCTGTATTCCAGACAGGGAGCGTTCTTGCCGGGGACTGCGGCCGGGTAATCGACAGGCGACGTCGCTCTCATTCCGGAGAGCGTGCGCCCGTAGTCCTGGACGTTAATCCAGCGATTCTTTCCCTGACCGGTAAGCGCAGTATAGTGCGCCGCTTCGATCGACACGAAGCCATCTCCCTCGACAAAACCCTTGACATCGTTTCTCTTCGGGTATGACGGATCGCTCACTTTTGCATAAACGATGACGCTATTTCGGGTCCCGCTTTGTGTGATCTCGATGGGCACCGTATGTGTCCCCTCCGGCGCTTTCTTCCAGTCGACGGTTACGTGGACACGGCGCTGGCCCGTCACTTCCCCATCCTCAGCAGAGATTTTCACATAGGGCTCGCCGGATCGTATCGTGTAGTGAAACGGAACCTTCCCTCGATTGAATACGTCGATGTGGTAGGTCTGCCGGTTAAACGGATCGAATTGGGGAAGTACCGGTTTGGCTTGCGGCGTTGGCGTTCCGCTGTCCACTCCAGGCCACGCGTCGCCCGATCCCTGGATCGCTACTCCCATCAGAGCCGAATCCGGCGGGTTCACCTTTACAAGGTGAATCGCCCGAAGGCTGTTCTCACGAGGCTGGTTCCAGCTCGTGTAGCCGAGCACCGGCTGGTCCATGAAGCCATGCCACTCGCCATGAGCCAGGGTGTCGTTGAAATAGTTGATCAGGCTCATTTCCTTATCGAACAGCTGGTGCGTTCTCGATGCCATGTCGTCAGCCGTCGCGCGGCCCTGTTTGGCATAGAGTTCGTTCCTCCCTGCCGCATAGTAAAGATCGTTCAGTATGCAGCTCGCTTTGGTCGGGAAAAGTACCGTCTCGTAAAATGCGTCTCTCTCATCCGCAGGAAGCTCTGCGTAGGTCTTCTCGGCCTCTTTCGTCAGAGCCTTGTAGTCCCTGACCACATTCTCAGCTTCGTTGTAATTTACGATGCTATAGGTTGTGGGACTCAGGAGCTCCGGTTTCTTACGCGCGTTGTACTTGCTGTACATCATCAGTATGTGTGCAATCTCGTTCTCGTACCTGGGGCCAAACTGCTGCCTCGCCCACAAGCGTGCGAACTCGACTATGTTGCTGTTCGTCCACCTCTTTGCATCCCAGGCAAGATTCATGAAGTACGAGATCGGGAGTGAGTAACCTTTCAGATGACCAACATTTACGATCCAGATCCTGTTAGCGCCGTACTCGTTCGCGAGCGTCATCTGATCCCATATCTTCGGAAGCGCGTTTGTGTTGATCCATTCGTAGCATCTCGGTCCGCCGTGAAGATCGAAGTGATAATAGATGCCTGCCCCGCCGCTCCATTTTCTCTCCGCCGGTGTCGGAAGCCTTCGCAGGTCTCCATAGTTGTCGTCCGGCCAGAGTATCGTCACATAACTCGGCACGCGGAACCCGGCGTTGAAATAACTCAGCACTTCATCGTACGGGCACCATAACTGGGGAATCTTTGCGGGATCAGGATTCATTTCGTCCGCGAGGATCCCTTCCTGCACCCTTACAATCTTTCCGAGGAGGGTCGTGTCCTGTTTGAGCGTTCCTCCTGGAATCATCGGCGTATCGTTCTCGCCGCGAAGTCCGATTGTCACGATCTCCCGGTAATTCTTATTCCGCTCTATCCCAGCCTTCCAGAAGTCCGTGAGCGTATCGGGATATTTCGCAAAATTCCAATTCCCGAGAGTCTTCATGTACCGCCTGTCCCACTCCTTCTGTGCCCGCATCATGGGTTCCTGGTGAGACGTTCCCATGTAAATGCCGTACTTGTTCGCCAAGACCGGGTTCAGGGAATCGTCCTCGTTGAAGGCGTTGTTCCACATAGCGGGCCAAAGGTAGTTCGCCTTCAACCGCAGCAACAGGTCGAAAACATGCTCGTAGAACTTGTGACCGTAGTTCGCAACTCCCGGCGGTATCGGAGGGTTCTTGCTCGGCTTGACAAATCCGTAACGGTGAATAACCCAGTTCGTCAGATCGGGGGCCTCGTCGTTCAGGAATATTCCCCGGAATTTCACTGTAGGCGGACCTTCCTCGAAAGTTCCAGGCTTCACATACAGAGCGGCGTGATGCTGAGGTGGAACGTTGTCCCACCAGTACCACGGCGAAACTCCGATCTTCTCGGACACATCATATATACCGTAGATTGTGCCGAGCATGTCGCTTCCGACAATTACAAGCGCCCGATCGACTCCGGGAAAAGGACGGTTGACAACTTCTATTATGAACGACTCCCATTTCCCATCGATCTGACGAACGTTAATCTTCCTGTTTTTTATCAGTTCGTCAATCAGACTGCTTTTGCTTATCGTGCCTGCAACGACAATCTCCTTCGCCTTGGGCGGGATCCCCGTAGAAAACTGCGGCTCACATCCTGTCACCTTCCTAATATCCGACTGCAGATCCATCAGAGCGTGCTTGACGCCCCAGTGGTCGTTTTCACTGACACAGAGAGGCGCCGACTTGCCAGATGCGGAGAGTACAAACTCACCCGGTTCCATCTTCGCCGTTATATACGATCTTGCGCCAAGTGCAAAAGAGTTCTTTACAGAGAAAGCAATGATCACAAGGACAATCGAATAGATGAGCCCGACATCTCTTCTCACGAATCCGAGCGGACGCAAGCATCGCCACCTCTCTGTGTTTCTCTGTGCTCCCCCGGTGAATCTCCCGATGGGTCCTTCGAACTGTGCAATTGTTGTCTTCTTACACCGGGTCAGCCGGAAATCCGCGGATTTCCACGGCGAATCCGTTCTGAGCTCCCCATTGTCCGCCTTCGTCGCTCTTTCCATCGCGCAAGTTCTCAAATCTCATCTCTCATTTCTGACATCACGGTGAAAACTCTCCGGCGGACCGAGATAGCTCTTCCTCACTCCACCGGCGTTAACCACAATTTTCTCGAGCACAACGCCCGGGTCGACCATCCAGATCTTCAGAGTGTGATATCCCGGTTTGTCGATTGTGAATGAAGTAAAACTCTTTCTGACATTGTCCTCGACCGTCTTGTTCCAGTCGGCTCCCGAGCCGGCGTCATAATCGGCGGGGACGAGCGTGACGGTTTTGGGAGTGCCGTTGTCGATGGAAATCGCATACTGAAGTTCGCGGCCCGGCATAAAATTGAGAGTCGGGCTGAAAATTCCTTCCACACCGACCTTACCCGCTTTAAGCAAAAACATTCTATACTCGATGCATGGAGAATCTTTTCCCGGCACCGCAGGCGGCGCATCGACCGGCGATATCGCTCGCATACCTGAATGCGTGTTTCCATAACCCTGGATATTTATCCACCGGTTTTTGCCGGCATCGGTGAGCCTGGAATAATGGGCCGCTTCAATTGAGACGCATCCGTCCTCTTCAACAAAACCTCTCAGCGTGTTCCGGGTAACCGCGGCAGGATTCATTACGTTTACCCTGACCGGCACTTCCTCATTGGTTCCGCGGATCGTAACGGTACCTTGCGATGAACCTTCAGGGACCCTGCCCCAATCTATTGCCACCACTATACGGACTTGTCCTCGGACCTCTCCCTTAGGATGAGTAACCGTTATCCACGGTTTGTCGGCGACGGCGGTATACTCGAAAGGCTTTTTACCTTTGTTGAACACTTCTATATAATGATGAGTCTCGTTGAAC
Organism: Bacteroidota bacterium; assembly: GCA_021845665.1. Classification (GTDB taxonomy): domain Bacteria; phylum Bacteroidota; class Ignavibacteria; order Kryptoniales; family JAKASW01; genus JAKASW01. Next base: position 22,543 of record JAJZVO010000005.1, read on the forward strand.
GGATCGAAACCCGGGAGGACGGGCTCAGCGGCCGGTCCCGGCCATGCCGATTCGGAACCGTCGATGGCAACTCCCATCGATGCGGCATCAGAAACGGTGATATCCTTGAGGTCGACCGCATCGAGATTGTTCTCGCGCGGCTGATTCCAGCCGGTGTACCCGATGAACGGCTGGTCCATGAAACCGTCCCATTTCGCGTGATCGAAAGTATGATTGAAATATCCCATCAGGCTCGTGTCGGCGGCGAACAGCTCGCGGGTCTTCGCAGCCATCTCGTTGGTAGTCGCACGGTCCTGACTGGCGTATAGCTCGTTCCGGCCCGCTGCGTAGTACATGTCGTTCAGGATGTACGATGCCTTCGTCGGGAAGAGGACGAGCTCATAGAATGCCTTCCGCTCGCCGGAAGGGATTTTCCTGTAAATGTTTTCGGCCTCGTCCGTGATCTTTTTGAAATTGCCGATTACATTTGCCGCTTCGTGGTAGTTGACGATACTGTAAGTCGTGGGGCTGAGAAGTTCAGGTTTGCGTCTGCTGTTGTATTTCGAATATTTAAGGAGGATATTCGCGATCTGACCGGCGTATTTCTCACCAAACTGCTGCCTCGCCCACATGCGGGCATACTCGTCGATATTGTTATTCGTCCACCGGTTCGTGTTCCATGCGAGGTCCATGAAATATGAAATGGGCAGCTCATATCCTTTCAGATGTCCGACGTTGACGATCCAGATTCGGTCGGCGCCGTATTCTTTCGCGAGAGACATCTGATCCCATATTTTGGGAAGGGCATTCGTGTTGATCCACTGGTAGTTTCTCGGCCCGCCGTGATAATCGAAATGATAGTAGATTCCCGCTCCGCCGCTCCGTTTTCTTTCGGTCGCATCGGGAAGGCGGCGGAGGTTTCCGTAATTGTCGTCGGTCCAGAGAATCGTGACGTAGTCCGGGACGCGGAAGCCGGCGTTGTAGTAACTCAGGACTTCTTTATAAGGACACCAGAGTTGGGGGATCTTTGCGACTTCCGGGTTCATCTCATCTGCCAGTATCTTCTCCTGAACCCTGACGATCTTACCGAGAAGAGTAGTGTCCTGCGTCAGCGTACCGCCGGGAATCATAGGAGAGTCGTTCTCGCCCCTGAGTCCGATCGTCACGATCTCGCTGTAGTTTCTATTCCGCTCTATGCCGCGCTTCCAGAAGTTTATGAGCGTGTCGGGATACTTTGCGAAGTTCCAGGGTCCGAGCGTTCTCATATACCGCCTGTCCCATTCCTTCTGCGCACGCATCATCGGCTCCTGGTGAGATGTGCCCATGTAGATGCCGTACTTGTTTGCCATGACGGGATTCAGAGTGTCGTCCTCGTTGAAGGCGTTGTTCCACATTGCCGGCCAGAGGTAATTGGCTTTCAAACGGAGAAGAAGATCGAAGACTCTTTCGTAGAACCTGTGACCGTAGTTCGCTACCCCCTGCGGCACGGGCGGGTGAACGCTCTGTTTCGCGAAACCGTAGCGATGGATAACCCAGTTCGTCAGGTCGGGCCACTCGTCGTTCAGGAAAATGCCGCGATACTTGACTGAAGGGGGGCCCTCTTCGAAAGTCCCGGGCTTAACGTAAAGAGCGTCATGGTGTTTCGGCGGGACATCTGCCCACCAGCACCATGGCGAGACTCCGATTTTTTCAGACACGTCATAGATGCCGTAGATGGTTCCGAGTTTATCGCTTCCGGCGATCACCAGCGCACGCGCAATGCCAGGGAAGGGCCTGTCGACAACTTTTACTATGAACGACTCCCATTTCCCGTCGATTTCCCCTACGTCGATTTTCCTTTGATCGATCAGCCTGGTTATGAGCGGACTTTTGCCGATCGTACCTGCGACGACAATGTCGTTCGCCGATGGAAGTTTAGCCGTCGAGAGTCCGGGCTTCGCGCCCGTCACTTTAGCGATGTCGGACTGCAGATCGGTAAGCGCATGAATGACTCCCCAGTAATCATCCGGGCTCGCATAAAGCGGCGCCGATTTACCCGAAGCTGAGAGTACAAATTCGCCGGGCTCATTCCGTGTAGTGATGTAGCTCTTCGCGCCCAAAGCAAACGAGTGAAGGGGGAAAGAGAGGATTATCGCGACGGTGATGACGGACGAAGAAGAAGAAAAGACATTCTGAATTTTCATTTTCGTGCTCAACTCGTTTACCTGAATTCAATAACGGGAGAATATGTCAGCTACAGCGTGTACCATCATTTTAATTTTCCAAGATTTCCTTTGCCGCGATGCTTCTTTCAATTTTGGACTATTTCATCTTGTCACCTGGCAAGTATATTCTGAAATTCCCGCTGACCTGGAGCATGCCGAGCATGTAAAGCATACCGTCGTAGTAACGGTAATAACCAGACGGCACAGGTGCGTCCCACAAAGCTTTCACAAAGTCCTTCCGGTCTTTGTTCGTAGACGCCAGCGCGGCAACTGCGTTCATAGACACGAGACCGGTGCTGTGATCCTTCCCAAGCTCCTTGCCTTCAAGAGTGTACTGGTTTCCGTACGTATCTATTCCATGGCTGCTGAAGAAATGGAGAAGCCTGTTACACTCGGTGACTTCCCACGGGTCTGCCGCAAACCATTCATGATCGACGGCTACGTTCATTCCGACGCGCCATGCATCGAAGCGGAAATCGTTATGCCCGCCGTACCATGATGTGACAGGAGTCCCATTGAAATTGCAGTAGTCAGGGCACAAGCCGGTTTGAGGATTCGCCGCTTTCTTCAGGAGTCCGCGGCTCGAATCGGCGGCTTCTCGCCAAAAACTATTGTCCCTATCTGCAAATCTCGCCCAGAGGTCATAGAAATGCGGAAGCTGGTACGATGGATCAGTGAACCTGTCGGCGCGTTTCGCCGGAACGAACACGACGAGCTTCTTCTTTCTGTTGAACATGTCGGTCACTCTTCCGTGATCCGGCTGAGAGTCTTTGCGGAGCATCATGTTGAGAATGTCCTGCGCCTGCTTCCTGTAATCGTAAATTCCTTTCCCGTTCCCCCATCTCGCGGAAGCGAAGAAGAGCGACATGACAAACCACGACTCGCCGTCCGACGCCGCATTCGAATCGAGCACGGCTCCGTCCGACTTGCAATGCCATGCGAAGTATCCCTTGTGCGGACCGCTCTTGTTCTGCATGTAAAGCTTCGCCCATTTCCATATCCGATCGAATATGTCCTGCCTATTCATCTGAACGGCGATCATCATCCCGTAGGACATACCTTCGGTCCGGACATCGTGGTCGCTGACGTCTTTGATATATCCCATATTTGTCCCCACGGGATAGTAGACCCGCTGCGTTGAATCGTTCCCGAAGAAAAGCTGATGAAACGCAGCGTCAATCTTCCCCTTCACTTCGCTTTCGCTCTTATGGAGAAGGCTGACAAAAAGATCGGGATACTTCCCGGTAGAAATCGATCCCATGCCCCTGCTGTCGGACAAGACCGACGCGCGCACGGTTTTGCACATGGAGAAAGAGGCGACGACGATCAAAAGACACAAGGCAAAGTGTTTGGCGAGAGTTTTAGTATTCATGCTTTCGATGTGAAGTACGATAGATTTTATTGTTATCCGTGGAGAAGAAAAATCCCACCCCTAAAACGTACACCGGCTCCGGACGGAGCCGAAGCCGGTATACTAACCATAGGGAGGATACTTATTTGATTAACATCATTTTGTCCATGTGGACGTAACTCCCAGCGACCATCCTGACGAAATAGACGCCGCTAGCGTAGCTGTCCATATTGAACGATAACCGGTACACTCCGGCAGATTCTTTGGCGTTGACCAAAGTTGCGACTTCCTGACCGAGAACGTTGTAGACCTTCACCGTTACGTTCACCGCCTTCGGCAACTGGTATTCGATAGTCGTCGACGGGTTGAACGGATTCGGATAGTTCTGCAGCAGGGCGAATGTCCTCGGAATGTTCGAGGACGGGTTGCTGGCCACTGCGGTTAGTGTGGTATCCGAGCTAACCGGCGGAGCCAACTCCGCCTGCACATTCGTGATGTCCAGCCCGGTCGTCGCGTTTCCACCCTGCAGGCCGAAGATCAACGAATTGAATGCGGTCGCTGAAAGCGGGCTGTGCGAATCCATGATCGAAGCTGTCCAAACGTAACTGCTGTCGGGTTTGTACAGAGTCGCGCCGACAAGCTGTGATCCGTTCCCTTCCGGAGCCACGGATATTGCAAATACGTAATTGCCAGTGTCAATTACCGCGCCCATCGGGGACTGATGCACGGCGGCCATCACATAGCTTCCTTTTCCGTTCGTGCTTTCCCACGGCTGGCTGACGACGGCACCGGCGTTGCCTTGCTCGGAATTCGTTACCTGCCAAATCGGCGACTGGGCGTTGCCACTCGGCGGGATAAACAAGTAGCCGTTGTCCATATCGTTTGCGCCTGTCCACTGATAACCGACGGTCTGTGTGGAGTCGAGGTTACCCATGCTCGTATTGTATAGACCGAAACTAAAGGAATTCGCTGCTTGGATGGGGCCACCGACGACCGCCAGATCACCGGTGATGTACAGGGTCGAATCCTTACCGTTGCGTCCCGAGGTAGGCGTAACGAGCGCGCCGAGGACCGCTGCGTGCTGGAAGTTCGGAATCTTCGAAGCACCGGAGATTGTGGTGTTACCGATTATCGAGCCGGGGGTCAGAGTCCAGCCGCCGGTGTTCTTTCCATAAATGCCCCACTCGCTTATGTAGTAATTGGACCAAGGCTCCTCGGGGATGCTTATGTCCGGACCGAGACTGTCGACCACGTCGGAGAAGATCATTCCGGTCATCTTTGGACCGCCTTCGACGCCGAACTCGATGGAGTTCAACGTGTCCGACCTAGTCTGAGAGGTGGTGTCTGTAAGGGTGGCAGCGTCCCAGTAAACGATTTGACCTGACGAGTTCTTCTGGATCAGGTAGTAACTGACCAGTTTTGAGCCGTTGGCCTGCGGATGAACTGAGAAAGCGAAATCATAGGTGTTGGTTCCCGTGGGCATAGCGGCCCGTGCCGGTGCCTGCTGGACCACATACGGGCCGAAGCCGACTGCACCGCCGTAACTGCTGAGCCAGTCTCCACCCATAACTATCCACTGCGCTGCACCAGAACCGCCGAACGAATATGAGGACGGGAGTTCATCCGTACCGGACTGAGGTGAGAACGTGTAGCCATAAGAGGCTGTGCTCTGTCCTTTCCAGTACGCAGAGTCACCGCTCGCGCCAGTAAGGACACCGGGGGTCAGAGTGTTGTAAATTCCGTACCGCATTCCGCTGGGAACATCGGGACCTTCGCCGACGAAGGTCACTTTACCGGAAACAACTATGGCTCCGCTGGGGGCAGTAGTGCCGACAAGGGGATGCTTGAAGGCTCCACGGATGCCTGCCCAGGCTTTAACGACACCGCCGTTGAAGTTGGCGGAATCGCCGTTGTCGGTCACATTAAGAATCCATCCCGGAGCGTTCCAACTCGGGTCGATACCCCACAATGTCAGTGGGCTTGCTGTTGAGGTGTTCTGGACGAGCTGGACATTCTGGGCGTACCAGATAGTCCTAAGACCTGAGGAAGAGCCGCTAGCGTTGATGCCGAAAGTAATATAAACCGTATCAGTCATGGAAAAGCTCCCGTTAATCGGGATGCTGATGTTTTCCCACCCGGTAGAAGCGGTTTGAGAGGAGCGATAATAGCTGCCGATGGTGTAGTTAGTGTCTGCACCATTGTCAAACGGACCAGATGGCATCGTACTGGTAGCCTTCACAAGGAAGGTCTTCTGGCTCACATCGCCTTGTGCCATAAATAGTTGGAAATTGAAACTGTTGTAGTCGGCCATTGTTTTCCCCGCAGGGAGGACAACCTCGAGAAAAGGAGCCGAATTATAGTTTCTGTTGATGAATTTGAGTATATGGTTGGTCGGCGCATTGTCCTTGTTAATGGTGTCCTGAACGACGACAGCCGCCGCGTTTCCAGAGCCCCAGCTCATTACATTTAGCGAATCTCCGAGGCTGTCAGCTTTGAAGTTCCAGAGTTCGTTATTTCCGCTTGCGATCGCCATTGGAGTTCCCATCGCATAGCCATGGGCTGCCACATTGCCGACGTAGAGATACTTCGACGTGCTGGTAGTGCTGGTCGAGAGCCAGGGATACACTCTAACGTAAAGGGTATCGCCAGCATTCAGGACCGTGTCCAACGCGAAGCTTGTGTCCATCACTGCGTCCTGGGGAAGCGGGGATATCTCTCCGAGCATTGTGGAATCCGCGAAACTGCTCTTGCCGGAATAAAAGACGGCTGCATTCATCTTGTTTATTCCTTTTGCTCCTATCAGCATCGATATTGAATCCAGGTGCATGCTGAAACCCATCTGAGCTGTGACCATGAACTGCACATACTGGGCGGAATCCGGCCCGGTCAGATTGAACCATGTTCCGGTTCCCGACGTTGTGCTTGTTGCCGCATTGGGGAGCAGCTTCTGAATGGGCGACGTCGCCCCGGTGGGCAGGGGCGCCGATGTCCCTCCAGACTGATAGTCTGCGGTCAAGCCGGCTACGGCTTCCGTGTCTGCAGTTACGTTGCTCATGACCATCACGCTCGTGGTGCTATCGAGTGGCCAGGTGGCCAATGTCGTCTGCCCAAACGATAACCCGGCAGTGATCAGGACCATGGTAACTGCTGTTAGAAGTGAACTTAAAAACGATTTCATTGTTCCTCCGAAGTTAATGTTGTGTTTACTACAATCGAGAAGAAGCCCGGTTTCCCCGAACCGTGTGGGTTGTACCAGGCCCAGACCAAACACAAGTCAGCAACAACTTCTCTCTACACCCGAGAGTAGGAAAGAGTTGCTCATCGTTATGTAACCTTGTTTCGTACCACCTCCCTATAATTAGTGAAAGTGTAACTCGCTTCCGCAGCGAGTTACACTTCACGACTTGTTTACTTCAAAAGCACAAGCTTCCTGGTTATTGAAACGCTGCCTGCCTGCAGGCGATAGAAATAGACTCCGCTTGCAAGATCGTTTCCGTTGAATGTCGCCGAATAATTGCCGGGTTGTTGCACACCGGAAACCAGCGTGGCAACTTTTTGACCCAGGACATTATAGACCGTAAGCGTAACCATCGCTCGCTTCGCTACGGAGTAATCGATCTGTGTAGTCGGGTTGAAAGGATTCGGATAGTTCTGGCTCAACTTGAAAGTTGACGGAAGCGAGCTCCCGGGTTGCGGCGCTACCGCAGTTACAATCCCGGTCATGTCGCCGGTCATCTCAGCATTTGCGAGCAGCGTGTTTTCGGAAGACTCCTGGGCCTTCCATTGAGCATAATAGTCCGTCGTCCCGTTGCTTCCGTTCCACCAGTGATACAAGTCGCCCAACGGCAGTCCGTCGGTTCCGGCATGCATCAGTGTATCATTGGTGTAAGCCAGGTTTCCGGGGAGAGGCCATATCTGGTTGAGATCGCTGTCGGGATCGAACGCCCAATCGGCATTGTTGTCGGCACTCCAGTGATCGTAGAGATATGCCTCGGCGGAATCCACGTTCGTCAAAGGAGTAATGAAATCTGGATTGACGCCGTCGTAACGTCTGACGTTGGCCAGGTTCATTGTTGGAAATGCCTTTCCTCCGGTGCTTAAGGTGTCTGTGAAAAAATGCATCGTCGAGGCAATGATCTCCGTATCGGGTTGGGGGACCTCGTCATTTAGCCTGTTTGAAATAAGACCCTGGCTGTAAGGGTTGTTCGTCATGTAGTTCAGGAGCCACGGCTCATAACAATAACTCGAGTTGACGAACAGGATGTGCCGCTGTTGGTCCGTGAACGGAACTGAGAATCCGAAGGTCGATACGCTGTCGATTGAAAATGCGCCGCTGGTCCCGCCTGCGGTGTCTTCGGCGGCATATTCTCCGAACATCCAGGGATTATCAAAAACGCAGTTCGCAACCACCAGGTTTTTCCACCAGCCGGATTCGAGAGGATACATCATGATGTTTTCGAAAGTGCAGTGGTTGAACCAGACGTTGTTGCTGTATTCGGCACCTTCCTGCATCAACACATATCCCATATTGGCAAATGTGCAGTTGGTGAACGAAACGCTGTCAGTCTGCCAGCCGGTCGAATTGTACGGGAACGAGACCGCTCTTCCGTAATACCGGAGGTGGGTATCGATATCGTTTCTGAAGAAGCAGTTCGTGAAGGTTCCCTTGAAGTCCTTGGCCGTGACGGTCACAGCTCCGCCGCCGTTGCTCGCGACCGGGCAGTAGTCGAAAATCACATCGTCGAAGGTTCCGTGTTCGCCGACGCCGGAGAGGTCTGCGAGGGAATCATCTTCGATCTCCAGTGCGGAACCTACCTGAGTTCCTTCCGCCTGGTTGTTGGTCGTAGCATACAGCAGCCAGATGTTTTTCAAATAGATATTCCCGAAACAATCGAAGTTGAAGTTCTCGGTCACATTCCCCGTGGAAGTCCAGAGTATCATCGGGAGAGAGCCGGCTTGAGTGTTGCCGGGTTCCGGCCCGACGACGTTGAGAGTTTCTCCGGCAGGAATACTAATTGTGCCTGTCAGAACATATTGATCGTTGGCAAGCAACTTGAAGACCGTATTCGACAAATTATTCGTGTGATTCACCGAATCGGCATGCTCTACGACGCTGATGGAATCGTTGAGGGTCCCTTCCACGCCGTTCGGATTAGCCGTACTGATCGTGGCAAAGAGGCCCGGGACTGTCACCGTGTCCATGGCGGCAGACTGCGCAAACACCGACGCGGGAATCATAGCTGCCGTAAAGAGCAGCAGGTAGATAACCCTTTTCATTTTTCGTTTCTCCTCTTGGTTTGGTTGCCGAAGGAATCGCTTCGGCATGTTTGTGAAAATTTTTGAAAACACATTTGCTCCAATCTCCTATAGTTGATACCGGACACCGAGATCTGCAGTGAGACCGTAGTTCACTTCGTTCGTGAAACCGCCTATGGACGGTTGAGCGGATCTGTCGAATTCGTCGTTTATGTTGCTTGCATCGAAATAGACCTGCAGCCCTTTCCACGGGAGGTCCTGCCTGACCTGTGCATCGATCCTGAAGTAGTTTTCGGTATAACCGTCCGCTACGGGATAATTCGATACGTAGCTGACGGAATTTCCCTGGAACAGGAAGGAAACTCTGGCTGCGAATCCTTCGTAATCATACCCAACGTATGCGTTCATTATATTGTTGGGCTGGTCGATCAGCCGTCCCGCAACTGAAGTATCCACGATGGCGATGGACCGGAGATGTGTGGTCGCGTTCACGAGAGTCACCTGGTCGATCACCGGATATCTGGCTGACGACGAGATTAAGGTGTAGTTAATGCCGGCGAGCAAACCGCTAAACGCACCGGGCAGGTACCAGAAACGGGTCTCGAATTGAAAGCCGAGGCCTTTTACGTAAGCCAGATACTTGCTGTTCACATCTGTGTAGAAAATCGCGCCCTCGTTCGGTGTCACGCCTGTGACGTTGAATTTCGGGTTGGTATAACCCAGGAATCCGGGAGGCGGTGTGGCGAGGAGCGGGTACTGCGTGCCGTAGACAAAGTTCTTCAGGGTCTTGTAGAAACCATCCACTGAAAAGAGGCCCAGACTACTGCTGTACGCGGTAAGTATAAGGTCGTTATTGTAAGCCTGGCCCGGAGTAAGATATGGATTGGCTCCGTAAACTTGTTGCCGTGTGTAGCCCATGACGATATGCGGCGACAGGTCGGAGTAAGCCGGGCGTGCAAGTGTTTGAGTGTATGCAAAACGGAGGTTGAGCCAGTTCGTTATGTCGAACTTCGCCTGTACCATTGGAAGCCAGTAGTGATTCTGAGGATAGGCGGTCACCGTGTCTACGGGCTGAATCTTCGGATTGCGGGAGTCGACCATGTTGAACGCCTGGTACAATCCCTTATCCTGCTCAAAGCGTGCGCCTCCGACCACCATTAGAGGTCCTGCGTTTACCTGGGCCATCGCGTAGGCTGCATAGTACCTGTCGACATATTTGTAGTTATTCGCCAGGGTCTGATAAAGTCCGTCAAACCATCCGCCTGGCTGCGCGGAACTGAACAGTGGACCACTTGCACTGAATAATGGATTAGAGGCGATATAGTTGACGATGCTGTTCATCAAACCGGAATTTGCCGCCCAATAGAAGGGACCGAATTCGTTGTTCAGGAAAGAACTGTACAAACTCGAATTGGTCGAGGTGAAGCTGGTTGCAGGGAACTTCCCCGCGGCGGAATCGAAAACGGCGTTAAATGTACGCGCGACGCCGGCCGTCATCGAGTCGGAAATAGCCACTCCGTTCGTCATAGTGGCGTACGGAGTATTCTGTGCATTCGTGATATAGTTGTAGTCATACTCTCCACCGAACTTGAAGTACCCGGAGACATCCGGTCCTGCAGTAAGAGGGATCTTGAAATCCGCCTTGTAGTGCTGCTTGTTTTCTTTGTAATCGGAGCTGAACAAATTGACCGTCGTCAGATAATTCTGGGACGGGCCGAAATACGTATCCAGGCCGGTGAGATTCTGTGGCAGGACGTCCGCACCTACTCCTCCCGGCGCAACTCCTCCGGTCTGGTTGAATTGGAAATTCGGCTCCGGAGGAAGTAGATTCCGCGAATAAGTATTTGCAGCGAGCAGGTCCGCGGTCATGAATCCGAAATTGTTTTGCCACTCCAGCGAGTTGACCGCTTCTGTAACCGAGTTTTTTGAATTGGAGTAGCTGAAATCCATGGGATGATTCTGATAATCGAGCTCCTGAGTATAGTCCTGAGCATTCGATGCCAGTTCACTGTACATGTTGACCGACCTGATAAGCCCGTCTGGGAGCTTGTAGTCGAGGATAGCGTTTGCACCATACCGGTTCCTGGTTTCAATGTGGCGGTCGAACGTAACATTCAGGACTTCCACCGGGGGATATCCGGTAGTAAAACCCGACTGAGTGGCCACACCGTAGCTGGCGTTCATGATGTCAGCATTTCGGTTGTAAGACTCGGCATCACCGAGGACATAGACTCCGAGCATATTATTGAAAAACCGGTCGCTCATCGACGCCACCGCCCTGTAGTTCCCGTAGGTGTTGGCCTTCTGACCGTACCCCGACTGCCAGAGGAGGTTGGTATGAAATCCCCGGGGAGCTTCCCTGAGCTGCATGTTTACAAATCCGCCTACGGCGTTTGCGTTCATGTCCGGCAGCAGGTCTTTGTAAACTTCAATCGTCTTGATCATATAAGGCGACACCATGGCGAGGTCGACGCTTCTGTCGTTGCTGACTCCACCGGCTGTGAATCCCTGTGAGCTGACGCCTATCTGGTCGCTCCCGGTCGACGCCATAGTGACTCCGTTGACGGCTACCTCGTTGTACTGAGGCTGTATTCCGTTGATGACAACCTTCTGTGCCTCTCCGTCGCTGCGGGTGACAGATACTCCGGGCAGGCGGCCGATTGCGCCGGCGGCATTGAAGTCGGGCAGCGCCTGAATTTTTGCCGACGATACTATGTTGACGATCTTATTCGAAGCCAACTGCTCGTTGATTGCCTGCATCTGGCCTTCAGCCTGCGCTGTAACGACGACGACCTTACCCTGAACCGCCGTGGCAGTAAGGTAAAAGTCCTTGGTGATCGTTTGGTTAGCAGGCACGTCCATTTTCTCGCTGGATGGGGAGTAACCGACATACTGCACTACTACGGTCTGCTCCCCTGATGGAACGTTGTGTATGACGAATCCGCCGTTGAGATCGGTCGATGCGCCGATGCTTGTCCCTTTGACGAGCACCGTTGCACCCGGAAGGGCCTGCTTGGTTTCTTTATCGAACACCCTTCCTTGAAGTGTCGCGGACCCGGCTGCGAAAACCGTTTGAGCGGCGATGAATATTACCAGACCTGTCGCGATCTGAAGTCTTGTGAGCAATTGCCTGAACAGCTTTGGCATGTGCTTCTCCCTTTTTTGAATTGTAAAACAAACAACTTAGGTCAAAATCAAATTCTGATGTACCCGGCAGCGTAACTTCATAAAACGGCGCCGATGTTGCTGAATCTTAATTCAAGCCTCAATCAAATCTCGTGCAGCCTTTCCTTTCGTCATGTGTTTTCATAAATCGCACTCGCCTGTACCTCGACGCCACGGAGAAAGAATCAGCCCTTCCATTTCCCGGCTGAGATATATTACGAGGATCTATTTGCCTGCGACAAAAAAGTGCCCGCCGCATCGACTCCGAACAGTTCAAAAGGGTGAGATGCGTATGGTGAGAAATTTCAAAGGGAGGGGTTTTATCGTCATTCTCCCGGTCAGCCGTGGGGAGGTCTTTTTGCTCGATCATCGAAGCGACAAGGCAATCCGTGCCGTGGCCTTGGCCCAATAAAGCGGCGACAACGGATTTGCTCTCCGCTGCCATGGTGCCGTCCATCCTTCGGGGAAAACCCGCCGGGGTTTGCGGATTAAAGAATCGCGGTAAACTTCTCCAAAGGACCGGTCCGGCTGTCTTTTCCGTGAATGTGGTGCTTGGACCTGTTGCGTGTTGCAGATGCATCGTACTTGCTGCTGCTCCATTTAGTTGGTGCGCTGTCGAATTCAATCACGCACAATGGTGCACATATAATATTTATTTCCATGAAGGTCAACTTACTTCGAAAGCCTTATGTCTTTCTGCCAGCTCGTTCTGGATCTGAAGGTTCAGTTTCTTGTCGATGCCGTAGAAGAAGATCGCGACGACGCCGATGAAGAATGTCAGGGCCGGGTAAATGCTCGACGCCATTCGGATTCCGAACAAGGCGTGAGCCGTCTGTGCGACATTAGGCACATAGCCGTATGCAGAGAGTATCCAGCCGCAGATTGCGCCGCCTAACCCGAGCCCAGCCTTCAGACCGAAAACTATTCCCGCGAATACCAGCCCCGTAGCCCGCCTGTTGGATTTCCATTCGGAGTAATCCGCGACGTCAGCCATCATGGCCCAAAGGAGCGGGATTGTTGGCCCGTAAGCGAGTGACTTCAGAATGTTGAACAGAAACGCCATACCGATGGCCTGGGCGGGTAACAATATGAACAAACCTGTGAAGAGCGCCGTGAAGAATAGCCCGATCATGAATACAGCTTTCTTGCCGAAGCGTGCTGCAAGGGCAGTTGAAACGATGACGCCGATTATGGTTACGAATTGTCCTGCCATGTTGAACAGGCTGAATCCCACAGATGCGGTATTGCTCCCGTCTTTGCTTACGATCAGCCCGAAAGCGTTCATGATGCCGTACACAAACCCGCCGTGTCCCGAACTGACTTTTCCGAGACCGATCGACTGGAGGAAATTAAAGAGCGCGTTCTTGTCGGCGTAGTATGTGAAATAGTAGAACATCCCGCTTCCCCACATCGCGAGCGTGATGAAGACGAACAACGTGGCGACAAACATCGAAATCCACGGTCCGGTCTTCAGCAGTCCCAGGAGATCCTTCTTCGGAGAGGACTTCTGCCTGGGATCCGGTTTTATTCTCTCTTTGGCCGAAAGGAAGGTTATGAAAAGAAAGACAACTATTATGATACCATAGACGCCCATCGTCATCGACCATCCCTTCTGGGCATCTCCATGGCCGAACTTATCGACCAGCGGAAGTGTCAATCCCTGGACCAGGAAAGCAATCGACATTGAAAAGAAGAAGCGGAAAGAAGACAGAGATGTCCTTTCATTTACATCGCCTGTCATTACGCCGTTGAGCGCGGAGTAAGGCGTGTTGTTCATCGAATAAAAAGCCATCAACAGGATGTAAGTCACATAAGCATAGACGAGTTTTCCCGTGGCGCCGAAATGGGGTGTAGTAAATGCGAAGATGAAAACAGCGGCAAACGGAACGGCCGTCCATAAGACCCAGGGACGGAACTTGCCCCACTTCGTCTGTGTCTTGTCGGCCATGATACCGACGAAGGGATCAAAGAACGCATCCCAAAAACGTCCGACCAGCAATAGTATTCCTGCCGAGACAGCGCTAATGCCGAAGACATCTGTGTAAAATGGAAGCTGGAATATCAACATCGTCTGGAAAACGAAATTCGCCGCACCGTCCCCTAGACCGTACCCGACTTTTTCCCTTACCGAAAGTTTACCGAACGCCTCGCGCACGGCGGCTTCTGCCGCGTTTCTCTTCGCGTCATCGCCCGGAAACAGTCCTTCAGTGCTATTCTCCAATGATTCACCCTGGATAAGTTTGAGTTACTGAATTGTATTTGAATCTATAAATACGACCGCTATTTCTGCGTGACGAGTGACAAATGCGCCGCCATGATACGTGTTGGTCCAAGGGGATCTTGATGCCTCGTTCGAATGTGGCCTGGCGAGAACCGCTCAGCTCGCGCGTAGCGGGCTTAGCATTGAAATGAAAAAGAAAATCGCGGGGAGTATAGAACGCAGAGCTTAGAAACGCCTTAGCAGACGAGACGGATAGACCGGCACCACATCTTTTTGATCCGGTACGAACGCCGCTGTTCGTGGGATGAGACCGTGGGGTGCTGAGACACGAACCCATCTCTACATGGAACGCCAACGTCACCTCTCTTCCCCCGATGCTAAGCATTTGCGCTTCTCCTCCTTCGATGGTCTCTTAGTTCAATGGATCGGCATCACCACCTCACGGTACTTTCAGCCGAGCATCTCTTGAATTATCAGTATCTTACCGTGCTATCAGAATCGACGACTGTCCACACCGTCACCTCTCTTGATTCTCACGATCGAATCCTCATTGGGCGACAGAACCGAGTAAGGTCATCCTTGATCAATCACCTGCATCATTACTACATACAGGCCTTAGAGCAGACTTGCTACAACAGTTCAATTCTAATTGAACCGGTTTAATTATACAAATATTAAAATCTAATGTCAACAAGAAACCGCCGGATGCTTCGCAAGATCATGTGTTCAGATAGGGAAGGAAGACTGTTTGTGGGAAACCAGCAAATCGACTTCTTTCTACCGGCGATGTTCATCATTCAGATTTTGAAAAACAAAAGGTCTCAAGATTCGGCCGAACAAATTGAAAGGCAAGTCGTACCATCTTTGGTTAACTGCGTATCATAGTAACAACAGGAACCCTTGACTGGTGCCCGATACCTATCCTCCCCGAAAGAAATTGAAAAGGCCGGGGCGACAGAGCGCTCCGGCGCATGTGTCGATCCGGCCTTATTACGGCTGTTGGTCCGGCTAACCCGGGTCTGTTTATTTGTCCATTGAATTCAAAGCAAAGGCGTAGGCACCGATCGCTATGGCTTTACTGGTGCCGATCTTTGAAATACCGACTCCAATCCTCATCTCCGAGTCATATTTAACCTTTTTCTTTGAACCATAGACGGCTATCTCCTTCGTTGAGCCGCGCACAAATCTCTCCCGGTCTGCTTCGTTCTCGAGGTTATAAACGTTGGCGGCAAGGCGACGGAACTTGCTGCCGTTAGGACTTGTGAACGTGCCGTTCATCTCGTCAACCAAATAGGGAAGGAAAACGGATGAAGCGCCAGCGAGGCCTCCGCCTATCACTACCAATCCATCGATCAGCGTTATCGCATTCGATATCGCGTCGCCCGTCGCCTCAGCCATTTCTCTAAAGGCTGATATTGCGGCTTGCTTATTACCTTTCTTTTCTCCGATTGCTATTTCATATATGTCCTTCGGCTCGGGGGTTTCTTCGAATTTGATATTAGCTTCTTTAGCGTAACCTCTTTTCACACCTCTTATACTAGCGTGCTCTTCGACATTCATAACCGGATTGAGTTTGTCCCTGAGAAGCCAGACCTCTCCGGCGATCGAATTATCTCCGACGAAGAGGGTGCCGTCTCGCACGATGCCCCCTCCGAATCCGGTGCCAAGAGTCAGACCTAGAAGGTTCTTGTATCTCTTTGGACTTTCTCCTTTTTCGAGAAGTTGGTTGACGTAAGGGAGAAAACCCGCGATCGCTTCGCCGTAAGCGTAAAGGTCGCCATCGTTATTTATGAAAACGGGGAGGCCAAATTTCTCCTCGAGCATCGGGCCAAGCGCAATGCCGCCTCGAAACGCGGGGAGGTTTGGAAGATCTCCGATTATTCCGTTCGGATAGTCTGCCGGACCGGGGAAGGCAAAGCTGACCGCCACGGGTTTTTCTTTCAATCCGGACTTCACCCGGTTGAATCCCTCCACGATGGCAGCCATGCAGCGATCCAGATTGTCCGCATTGGAAGGGAGAGTGATCTCTTCCAGAACTTGCTTGTTTCCACTTATCGCCGTGAATACCAGATTCGTTCCCCCTGCGTCCAGGGTCATTACTGTTCGTTTATCATTATCGTACTTCATTTTACAGCCTTCATGCTTGAGATGTTCTTAAATTCTTGATTGAGGTCCATGCTATATAAAGGAAAGCAATGAGAGGGACAAAGAAGCCGTACTCCAGCTTCGTCTGATCCGCGATAAATCCCATCAAAGGCGGGAGAAATGCTCCACCGACGATCGCCGTCACCATAAGGCCAGACAGCTCGTCTGATTTGTCAGGCATCGCATCCACCGTAATCGAGAATATCAGCGGGAAAACGTTTCCGAAAGCGAGACCCGTTACAATCACGCAAGCTACGACTACCCCGGCGATGCCGGTAAACAAACCGAGTATTGCCAGGATAGAGATCGCGACGGTGCTTATGAGAAACTTCTTCGGAGACATCCAGTTTAGTATCACGCCGCCGAGGAATCTTCCGATCATCAAACATGTGAAGAAGAGTCCGGTACCGAGTAATCCGACTTTTTCCACGTTCACGCCGAACTTCGAGTGGAGATAAAGGGGTATGCCGGAGCTCATGCAGACTTCCGAGCCGACGTAGAGGAATATCGCCGCGACCATCATGGCGACATAACCGTTCTTAAGCAGGGCAAGACAGGATTTTAACGTCACCGGCGCCTTTTCGTTTTCCGCTTTCTCTTCGACTTTCAGAGTCGCGACGAAGATGATGGTTATTATCACGAGTATCGAGTAGATCGGGAAGAGGACTTTCCAGCTTGCTCCGGAATAGTAAGCAGTGATCGCCGGAATCGAGACGGCTATGGTCGGTATGACCGGGCCGGTCAGGGATCCGATCGCCTTCACAAACTGTCCCAGAGACAAATTCCTCGAATATTTCCCTTCAGGAGAGACATCTCTCATTATTGGGTTGCCTGCTACCTGAAGTATCGTCGCACCCGCGCCGAGGAAAAGGACCGTCACGAGCAGAACGCCGAACGACGACAGGCCGAAGTTTGGTATGAGGATCCCGAGAAGCATGACCGATAGTCCGAGCAGAAGGATGAACTTTCTTCCCTTCTTTGCTTGGTATACGCCCATCGGAACGGAAATTATGCCGAACATTATGAAACCCATAAACGCCGTAAGGAAAGCAACGGTGTTGGAAAGATGGAACTCGCCCTTGGCAAGTGAAACGAATGGGCCGACCGCGTCGCCGAATCCCATTGCGAGAAAAGCGAGAAAGACGGGAAGCGTCTTATTTTTCATGTGTTACTCCGTTCAGTTTTGTATGTTTGATATGGTTTTCATTAATAAGCGTGATCTTCAGCGTCAGCGATCTCTCGCCAGTTCCACCTTTATCATGCTCGTGTCAGAAACTGTTCCGGAAGTTATCAAAGTGTAAATGCTCGTCCTTTCCGGATGTACAACCAACGAATCTGATTCGTTCACCTTCCGACCGTCGAGGGTCACGCCGGATCCATTCGTCGTTTGCCAGTACAACGTCACCGGGCCTGCGCTCGTCAACCTGTACCTGCCTGCACTGAAATCTCTGATTATCCCGGACGGACTTTTTTCGATCGCGTTGTTGACAATCCGGGCCAGAATTGAATCTCCTATCGAATCGGGATGGACTCCATCGAAGAAATCTGCGCTATCCTTCCTCATGTTGTCGTAAAAATCTATCAGCGAAGTGTTCGATGAAATTTGTATTTCCAGTTCCATGGCTTGCTGTCGTTCGTGCCGAGACAGATCGTGACTATTTCAGGCTTGAAGGCGAGGGCTTCTCTGTAAAATTTCTCTTTCCAGTAGGGGTAGTCGCCTTTCTTCAACATAGTCCTGCCGCCGACTCCGAAATTCCTGACGTCGTACCCGTTGCCGAGCAGCCTCCCAAGCTGCTGAGGATAGGCGCTGTTCCGATCGGGGAGGCCGTACCCTATCGTTATACTGTTCCCGATACAAGCTATACGGACCGGCGGCATCTGTGCCGCCGCCGTTATAAAGCTCACCAAGGAAAGAGCGACGACTGTCTTGGCAACACTTAGCATCTTGACCATATTCACCTTTAGCTGTTTCCTGATCAATGCAAGACTATTGAACTGCCGGTTTATTGA
Source organism: Bacteroidota bacterium (assembly GCA_021845665.1). Taxonomy (GTDB): domain Bacteria; phylum Bacteroidota; class Ignavibacteria; order Kryptoniales; family JAKASW01; genus JAKASW01. The sequence goes on from JAJZVO010000005.1 coordinate 40,874, forward strand.
AGGACGACGATTCTCTCGAGTTCTTCCAGCGATTTCCCCTTCGTCTCCGGCATCACTTTCCAGACAAAGAAGAAGAACGGTATCATCATCACGGCGAAGAACATGAACACGTTTCCGCCTCCGACGCCGGCAAGTGCGATGGGAAAAAGGAGACCTATCACGGCATTCATTATCCAGTGTGTGAAAGAACCGAGCGCCTGTCCTTTCGACCTCACTTTGTTTGGGAATATCTCGGCAAGGAAAACCCATATGACGGCTCCCTGCGAGAACGCGAAGAACGCTATGAAGCCGACTATAAAAGCGACAATCCCCATGCTGCCGAAGAGTGTCCCGTCATAATAGTGAATCGCCGCGCCTGCGAGCGAGAGAAACATTCCGACAGCTCCAATCAGTAGCAGGTTCTTACGTCCAAACTTGTCGATAAAAAACATCGCGACTATCGTAAAGATCATATTCGTAACGCCGACCGCGACCGCTTCCAGCATTGCGGCGTTGGTGCTCGCGCCAGCCTTCTCGAAAATCATCGGCGCGTAGTACATTATAACGTTTATGCCGGATAGCTGGTTGAAAGCGGCAAGAAGCATTGCACACATTATCACAAAACTGTATTTCTTCTGAAGGAGCTTAGCGGCATTCTGTCCGGCTTCCTCCCGAAGCGAGCTCACGATCTCCGATATTTCGTTGTCGACGTTGCCGGCTCCGACGCTTTCCAGTACACCTCGCGCTTCGTCCACGCGCGATTTCTTAACGAGCCAGCGCGGGCTTTCGGGTACGAAAAAAAGGAGAAGGAAAAAGAGTGCGGATGGAATTGCCATCACGCCGAACATCCACCTCCAGCTGTCGGGCCCAATCCCGAGGAGAAGATAATTGGAGAAAAACGCCACGAGTATTCCCAGCACAATATTGAACTGCGCTACCGCCACGAGCCTCCCTCGAAGGCGTCCCGGCGCCAGTTCAGCAATGTACATCGGTGCCATCACTGAGGCCGCTCCGATAGCCAGACCGCCGGCGAACCGGGAAATGAGAAGGGTATGCCACCCCGAGGAGAAAGCGCAACCGAGAGATGAGAAGAAGTACAACACCCCGCATATCGAAAGAAGTCTTTTGCGGCCGAGCACGTCGCCCGGCTTCCCGACCGCTATCGCGCCGATGACCGTTCCCCAGAGAGCAATGGAGACCGTTATTCCGAGCGTCGCATCGGTGAGATGAAAATAACCGGTAATGAATTTTGTGGTTCCAGATATGACCGCCGTGTCGAAGCCAAATAAGAAACTGCCCAACGCCGACACGACCGTCGCAAAAAGAAGCTTACGGCTCATGAGGTTCTCCGCTCGATAACGAGATAAAATTTACCACATTTGAACGTCAATTCAACGTGTAAAAACTTGCATCCGAAGGATAGAAGCAGAGGTCCTGTGTCTGAACTACTGCAAGCGCCAAGGAAATGCTAACCGCTCACTTAATATCGCCGTAAATATCGGATTACGAGAACGACTATTCTGCTGCGAAATTCCGAGTCACCCCGTGGATTGTGCGGAGAACGGATCGAACAACGCACACCATTCAGGAGAACCGCTCATTCCCCGTTCTGCGGGTCCACTGTTGCGAAAAAGTTCTTTATGTTGCTGGCGGCCTTCATGCCGACGACCTCGGAGAGCCGCTCAACCGAAGCTTCACGAACAGCCTTCACCGAACCGAACTCGCGAAGCAGCTTTGTGGCTTTCGTCGGGCCTACTCCTTCGATATCGGTCAGCTGAGTAGAAATAACCCGCTTCTCTCTCAGCGAACGGTGGAACGTGATCGCGAATCTGTGTGCCTCGTCGCGGATATGCTGGAGAAGCTTAAGTGCGGACGACGTGCGCGGAAGGAGTATCGACTCGCTTTCGCCCGGGACGAAGACTTCCTCGAGCCTCTTCGCAAGACCGACGATCGGCTGGTTCGGGAGATCGATAGAGTGCAGCGTCTCGACTGCCGCAGAGAGCTGTCCCTTGCCGCCGTCGACGACGACGAGATCGGGGAGCTGACCTCCCTCGCGCATTACTCTCGTATACCTGCGCTCGATGACTTCCGCCATGCTGGCGAAATCGTCCGCGCCGACCACCGTCTTTATCTTGAACTTCCTGTAATCGCTCTTACGCGGCTTGCCGTCGACGAAGACAACCATCGACGCGACGGGATCGCTTCCCTGTATGTTCGAGTTGTCGAAGCACTCGATGCGCCTCGGTGGTGCAGGTAAACGCAGGTCGCGTTGAAGCGCCTGTAGAGTATGCGGGACAGTCTCCTTTCCCTTTTCCTTCTGGATCTTCAGTTCGTCGAGCATGAACTTTGCGTTTGCCCGGCACATCCGGATCAGCTTCAGGTCCTCACCCTGTTTGGGAACAGTAATCTTGACTTCGCCGCCGCGCTTCGTCGTGAGGAGCTGCTCCACCATTTCGATATCGGTCGGCTCGGCGGAGAGAAAGAGTTCCGGAGGGACGTAATCGGCATTTATGTAATATCTCTCTATAAGAGTCTCTATCATTTCCGACTCGGTACGTTTCGATACGTTCGAGAGATAGAAGTGCTGCTTGCCGATGAGCTTTCCGTCACGAACCTTGAAGATCACCCCGCAGCCGTCGTCGTCTTCGCTGACAGCGGCTATTATGTCCCGCTCGATCAGCTCGAACGACACCATCTTCTGCTTATCTGTGTAAACTTTGACGGCCGAGATTTTCTTTTTGGTCTCGCCCGCCTTTTCGAACTCGAGCCTATCTGAATACTCCTGCATTTTCTCCGTAAGCTGGCCGATAAGATCTCGCGACTTCCCCTTTAATAGCCGCTCGACCTGTGAGATCATCTCGTTGTATTCTTCGAGTGAAACCAACCCTTCGCATGGTCCGCCGCATTTTCCGATATGGTAATCGAGACAGACTTTCCACTTCTTTCTGGCGATTCCCTCCTCGGTCAGTGGAAGTTTGCAGCTTCGTATCTGGAAAATGTCGCGGACCGACTTCAGTGCGAACCTCATAGTCTTGACGTCGGTATAAGGCCCGTAATATCGGGAACCGTCCTGCCTCACCTTCCGAGTCACGTAGACTCTCGGAAAAGGCCCATTGGTCACGACTATATAAGGATAACTCTTGTCGTCCCGGAGATCGATGTTGTAGCGCGGCTTGAGCTTCTTTATGAGGGTGTTCTCGAGAATGAGCGCTTCCATCTCCGAATCTGTCACGATGACTTCGAGGTCCGCAATTTTGGTCACGAGCACCTTCGTCTTCGGATCGTGGTTATGGCCTTTCTGGAAATAGGAGCGAACACGGTTTCTTAGAATCTTCGCCTTACCCACGTAAATGATTTTACCGTCGGCGGTCTTGAATTGGTAGACACCCGGCAGACGCGGCAGGTTGTCGAGCTTCTCCTTAAGTCCGAAACCGACTTCCTGGATCTCTATGTCCTCAAAAATCCCCGGCATACATTAGCTTAGTGCAAAGCGCATAGAGCAAAGGGCGCCGGGTTTCTTTCTGCGCCATGCGCTCTGCTCTTTGCGCCACGCTGTTCCTCTTTAGTCTTGTTTTTCGCTTAGCTCCACCAGGACTCCTCCGGTAGTCCTCGGATGTAAGAACGCAATCAGGTGTCCGTCGGCTCCGAGCCGCGGCGCCTCGTCTATGAGCTGGAAACCGGCTCCCTTCAGGCGGGCGAGCTCCGCCTTGATGTCCGAGACTTCAAAGCAGATATGATGTATCCCCTCGCCATGCTTCTCAATGAACTTAGCTATCGTCGATGCGGAATCGGTGGGTCCGGCGAGTTCGAGACGAGACTCGCCTATCGGGATCATTCCGACTTTAACTTTCTGGTCGGGCACCTCTTCGACGGCCTGTACCTTGCTGCCGACGAGAGTTTCGAACGCTTTCTTTGCCGTCTCAAGGTCTTCGACGGCAATTGCTATGTGGCTTATCTTCAGGAAACTCATCTCAAGACCTCCGGGAAAATTTAGCCGATTCGCCTGCCAAAGTCTATGATAGCGCAACTACAAAAAGGGTCGTCCTTTTTCTATGACGACCCTGGATCAGGAAATATTTCTTTCAAGAATCAGAACGGCAGGTCATCTTTTTCTTCCGAAACCGACGGAGGCGCGCCCGGGGCGGATTCCTCCTTTCCGAACGATCCACCTGCCGATTCTCCGCGCTCCTGGCGTGAACCGAGCATGACCAGATCGTTGGCAACTATCTCGGTGATGTATCGCTTGTTGCCGTCCTTACCCTCATAGTCCCTGTATTGGATTCGTCCTTCTATGTATATCTTGTTCCCTTTCTTCAAGTACTCCGCCGCGATCTCGGCGAGTTTTCCCCACATCACGATGTTGTGCCATGAAGTCTTTTCCTGCGGATTTCCTTCCTGATCCTTCCACTGCTCGCTCGTCGCAAGACTGAAGTTGACGACTGCGGCCCCGCTCGGAGCATAGCGCAACTCCGGATCCTTGCCGAGATTGCCGATCAGAACAACTTTGTTCACACTACGAGCCATTACTACTCCTTCCTGTTTTGAATTTAGGCCGTTTAAAAATAACAGCGGACCATTTCTTAACCAAACGGAAGAGCGTCGACAACCGCGCGCTCTCCCGTCTGCCGCTATTCAGATCGAATCAGAAATTGACTCCCAATTCCGGCGCGACTTTCTTGAGTGCGTCCAGGACTGGCGTCAGCCCCTCCTTGAAGATGATGATTCTTTGGCGATCAAACTTCCCATCCTGATTCTTCCGGCTTTCAGTGAGAACCAGGTACTTGGAGCCAGTCTTCGCCTCCTTCACATCAAGGAAATAGTTTCGCTGACCCGCCTGAATTCTGATGGCTTCTGATTTCTCGTCAGACATTTTCCCTCCAGTTTTTCTTTCCGTTTTTGAATTAGGCCCTAAATCGCGGATTTTCACGATTTTTCTATCCTACACCGGTTTCCGAAGCACGATTTCAGGGACCCGTTAACAGCAGAAACTAAGCTACATGATTTTTAAAGTCAACTCGATTGTAGGAAAGATATCTCCGGCAAATTACATGACAGGTCCATCATGTGAAAACTCAACTGGTCTCGATAGAAACATGCACGCACGATATACCGGTCTATGGAATCCTTTTACAGCAAGTATCCGTTCGGCCGGCAACGGAGCTTTGAGATGAAGTCATGTGCCGCCAGAATCGGCGCTGTACCACGACATAAGCAGATCACAAAAAACCCGCCGGCAATCTCTGCGGCGGGCTCTTGATCACACTTGTAGTGGTTGTCTACTTACCCTGCAATGTCCGTATCAGTAGGATTGCGGTAACGGCTACCGATGCAACGGAACCGACTGTACCGATTATGTCCTTGAAGAGATTCCACGAATACAATTCAGGTTTTATTGAAATGCGTGGCACGAAGACTAAATCGCCGGGTTCAATGTGAGTCTCACCTGGCTTGTACCACTGGTAGGTTCCCTGCTTGAGAATCCTGACTTCGGTCTCGGCTCCTTCTTTGGCGCCTCCGGCAGCAGCGATGTAATCTTCCGAATTCCAGCCGCTGTGATAGCTGATGTATCCCGGATAGCGAACCTGACCGAACACGTAAACAGCACGCTGACTCTGCGGAACATATATGCTGTCTCCGGCGCGCAGGGTGACATTATATTTTTCTTCTTTGTCGACAAACAATTTCAAAAAGTCCGTGGAGACAACTTCTCTTCCGGCCCTCATGGAAAGCTCTTGTGAAGCATACGAAAGATCTTCCTGGGTTACGTCCGCGGCCCGATTCGTGAAGAAGGAGGGATTCGTCGGCTGGGGAGGAGTAAAGGCATTCGGCTCCCTCGTTCTGTAAATCACCGCAGTCGGAAGCGAAGCCCATTTCGTAAATCCTCCGGCCATCTTGATGATCTGAGTAAGCGTCGTAGTGTCGGGAGAAATGGGATAGATCCCCGGGACGTTCACCTCTCCATCCACATACACATAGTAATTATCCATCTTATTCCTGTCGATGGGAACTACGACCCTCGTATTCGCGGGGAGCGGCATGTAGATCGCAGAAGAATCATCTAGGTTTACAACCTTCTCGGCGTATCCTCCGCGCCCGTTCGGTTCGAAGACTTCGACGTGGGAAGAGTCGGCGATTCGCGTGAGACCCTGCGATATCTCGAGAAGGTCTTTTATCCTGTCGCCGTGAACATATTCGTAAGTCCCGGCCATCTTCACTCCTCCGGAGATGCTTAGACTACCAAGCGCGAAGTCTTCCCTGGGAACAACCACGGCATCTCCCTGCTGAAGGTATGGATCATCAGAGACGTCGCCTGACTGATAGAACTTCAGCAAGTCGACGTTCTGAACCTTGCCGTCCGGGTGAACGAGTTCTATTCTTCTCAATGAAAAGGGGGGGAGTGGAGATGCGTCGCCGGCAAACTTCGGGAGGTTTGCCAAAGTGAAGACCCGGTCGACGCGGTCGAAAGCATTCACCATGTAGCGGGCAGGGGTTTTGACCTCGCCTGCTACGATCACATAAAATGTCCTCGGGTAAACGAGTGTCAAAGTGATCTTTGCGTTCTTGTACTGCTCGCCAAGGAGCTTGACTGCGCGGTCTTTCGCCGCCGCTATCGTCATCCCGCCTACTCTGAGAATGCCGTAAGCCGGAATAACGAGAGTTCCTTCCGGAGTGATGCTGAGCGTATAAGACATCGGCGTGGCGCCCCAGATCCCTATATTCACGAGATCGCCCGGACCGAGGACGTACTTGTTGGTATCAACCGGAGCATCATATGCCGGCGGCTGAATGGTAACACCTTGACTCTGCAGGTTGCTGTACAATTCGGCACTGGATGTAAACATGCTGGTACCCGGGATCCCCATTCCCTGAGTCTGTCCAGTGGTGCCACCGTACGGCGATTGGAGGACGTTCATGGCGTTTTGCTGCTGTTGCTGCTGACTATTCTGAGTCTGAGCAAACGCGATGGAAGAGTAGACGGCACAAATAGCCACTACAAGGATGATTCTTTTCATGTTTTGTCTTACACTCAGTTCTATAGGTGATAGAAACATTCGTTGAGGATTAATTATAGTAAGAAACAAAAAGGGTTTACTCAAGGTATTTCTGCTCTGGCCTGCCTTGTTCCGGCAAACATCGTAACCCGGTGAAGAGGCTTTCACCCATTCTCCAACCATAATATTAACTGCCCGCAAATTCAGGATAACACGAAGAAGTCTACCGGCCATCCAATCCATGCGAACTTTAGACCGACTCGCTTCATTTGCGTCGTTAGTGTCCCAGCGGTCACATATTTCCTCTTTGCCAAATGCATTTTGCGGGGGTTATATTCTCAAATCAACCGGAGACAAAAATGTACGAGCATCGAAACGATCCGCTCCTGCCACGCAGGAAATACGTCAAGAGAGTCGCCAGACATGGTATGTTCTCATTCGCGCTGATAACAGTATCGCTGGGAATAGGTATAATCGGATATCATTTCTTAGAAGGACTCAGATGGATTGACGCCACCGTAAACGCTGCGATGATACTCGGCGGCATGGGACCGGTGAACCAGTTGCACACTACAGCGGGAAAGTTGTTTGCGGCGGCTTACGCATTGTTCTCGGGAATAGTTTTCCTCGCTGCAGTCGCAGTTCTTTTCGCCCCTATGTTCCATAGGTTTCTTCACAGGTTTCATCTTGATTCAAAGAAATAGCGGGACACATTTTTCCGGGAGTCCTCTCTCCCGATCGATGAAACGGTGATCTCTATTATTTATATTCCAACAGCAGAAATTTTCAGATAATAAGAGTTCCGAAGGAGGAAAACAGAAATGAAGAGCGTTTTGAATAAATACAGCTCGGAGTTGACGCAGAAGACATCGCAGCCTGCCTCTCGGGCGATGCTGTACGGCGTCGGCCTGAAGGACAACGACATGGTAAAGCCGCAAGTCGGCATCGCGAGCATGGGATGGGAGGGGAACACATGCAATATGCACCTTAACGATCTCGCGAAAGTCGTAAAGCAGGGAGTTCAGGAAGCCGGGATGGTAGGGCTGATTTTCAACACGATCGGTGTGAGCGACGGCATTTCGATGGGAACGGAAGGAATGAAGTCCTCGCTTCCATCAAGAGAGATTATCGCGGACTCGATCGAGGCGGTGATGAGGGCACAGTGGTACGATGCGAATATTTCGCTTCCGGGGTGCGACAAGAATATGCCGGGCTCCGTTATGGCGATGGGGAGATTGAACCGTCCGAGCCTGATGATCTACGGCGGTACAATAAGAGCAGGACACCTCGGTCAGCGAAAACTGGACATAGTTTCGGTCTTCGAATCTTATGGGGAGTTCATTGCCGGGAATATAAAGGAGTCCGAGATGAACGAAGTCGTGAAGCATGCGTGTCCCGGCCCCGGCGCTTGCGGAGGAATGTATACGGCAAACACGATGGCTACCGCCATCGAGACGTTGGGCATGTCTCTCCCTTACAGCTCGTCGCTTCCCGCAGACAGCGAAGCGAAGAAGAAGGAGTGCCTCGCCGCAGGAAATGCCATCCTGGGCCTGCTTGAAAGAGACCTCAAGCCGCGCGACATCATGACGAAACAGTCTTTCATCAACGCAGTCACCATGGTGACCGCTCTTGGCGGCTCGACAAACGCCGTGCTCCATCTAATAGCCATCGCCAAGTCCGTCGGCGTCAGGCTGACCATCGGCGACTTCCAGAACGTCAGCAACCGCGTACCTTATATAGCGGAGCTCAAGCCGAGCGGCAAATTTGTGATGGAGGACGTAAACGACATCGGCGGGATACCGGCGGTGCAGAAGATGCTCCTGAAGGAAGGTCTCCTCGACGGCAACTGCATGACCGTGACGGGAAGGACGCTCGGAGAGAATATCGAGAAAGTTGCGGACCTCAAGGCCGGGCAGAAGATCGTTCACCCGCTCTCCGACCCGATCAAGAAGACAGGTCACCTGCAAATTTTGTATGGTAACCTGGCTAAAGAGGGCGCGGTTGCAAAGATTACGGGCAAGGAAGGACTGCGCTTTTCCGGGCCCGCAAAGGCGTTCGATTCGGAAGAGGACACTTTGAAGGCGCTCGAAGAGAAGAAAGTCGCACCGGGGGATGTGGTAGTGATCAGGTATGAAGGACCAAAAGGCGGACCCGGAATGCGTGAGATGCTGACTATCACATCCGCCATCATGGGCGCAGGGCTCGGGAAGAGCGTCGCTCTCATCACAGACGGCAGATTCTCCGGCGGCACTCACGGGTTCGTAGTAGGACACATAACTCCCGAAGCCCAGAACGGTGGAGTGCTCGCCGTTGTCCGGGATGGAGACAGGATAACAATCGACGCCGAGAAGAACACGATAGTTCTCGAAGTCCCCGACGCCGAAATAGAGCGGCGTCTGAAAGCATGGCGCGAACCTCCATACAGATTCAAGAGCGGGATGCTTTATAAGTATATCAAGAACGTTTCCTCCGCTTCTGAAGGCTGCGTGACGGACGAAGGCTGAGCTCAGATGAAGATTCGAGCGCTCAGCAGAAGGCCATGGCGGCGTTGAAGGTGACCTTCAACTGAGACCACGCGCCCGCGTGGGGCGCGACTTCTTGACGGCGCCTTTTTCGACTTGCATTTGCTGTTTCAATCCACGCGCCCGCGTGGGGCGCGACCTGCAAGGGCCACAAGGCAAGCGACAAGTGTGCTGATGTTTCAATCCACGCGCCCGCGTGGGGCGCGACCTCATTACTGATTCTCCGTTTCGTTTTGAGTTACGTTTCAATCCACGCGCCCGCGTGGGGCGCGACAACGGCGGCTGGTTCATGACGAGCAAGGACGCGGGTTTCAATCCACGCGCCCGCGTGGGGCGCGACTGCAATATTATCCGATACTCCCGATGGTTTCGTGTTTCAATCCACGCGCCCGCGTGGGGCGCGACACCGTCAACGGAACGGCCGTGAGTTCGTTTGCGGGGTTTCAATCCACGCGCCCGCGTGGGGCGCGACATATACAAACCCCGTGTTTAAACTGACAGAGTGATCGTTTCAATCCACGCGCCCGCGTGGGGCGCGACTCGGATGCTGTAAGTATGCCGCCGCTTGTAACCTGTTTCAATCCACGCGCCCGCGTGGGGCGCGACCGCTTCGCAGGGTAACTTAACATGGAACCAAGCGTTTCAATCCACGCGCCCGCGTGGGGCGCGACACTGTTTCATTACATAGCCTCCGACATTTTGTATGTTTCAATCCACGCGCCCGCGTGGGGCGCGACTGCCCTCCTAAAAGGGCTTCTAATTATACTACATCTGCATATTTCTTGCCTCGCGGCGCTTAACACAGACTTGTCAAAGGACTTCATGATGGAAAGAACGAAAAGATACCCTTCTAATCCAATTTGCGACTGCTAACCTCACGAGGTTTTCATGTGAGCTTCGGTCAGCATCAGAAAATCAACGGCTCTTCTATGTCCGCTATGCCTGCCTTCCCGTGATGCTCGACCCTCCGTTTCCAGTTCGATCCGAGGAAATAAAACCTCAGGCTGTCGTTCTCTTCATCGTACAACGACAGGAGCCTGTCTTTCAACATCTCCCACCCGGCAGGGTCTACGTTGCACTCGAATACCGAATACTGGACGCGCAATCCGTAGTCCAGACATGCCTCCGATATCTTCCGAAGCCGTCTGGTTCCGGCTCCGGTCTTTGTGGAAACGTCGTAACTTACCAGTACCATCATATCGTTTGTCCTATTTGATGTAAAAAGGCGGATACTCCGCAATGTCTCCGCGGACGTATCTCGCCAGCAATTGCGCCTGTATGTGCGGCAGAAGCCCCACCGTCATTTTCTCTCCGAGGAAAGGATGTGTTGTTTCCTCCTGCTTTCGCTTCTGGTACGCTTCCAATACCGTCTTCCTCGCCTCGTCCGACATCCTCACCTCTCCGGATTCCCTGACGTCGAAATCTTTCTTAGTCACCTGTTTGAGGTTAATCAAATTCAACATGACTCGATCGCCCAGATATGCCCGGAACTCCTCCATTATGTCGAGAGCAAGACTGGGTCTGCCGGATCTCAAACCGTGAAGGAATCCTACCTGCGGATCCAGCCCTGTGGTCTCGATGGCCGATCTTACGTCGTTCGCAAGGATTGCATACAGAAACGAGAGGATCGCGTTCGCCGGATCGAGAGGCGGACGCTTCGATCTTGCCGTGAATTCGAAGTCTTTGTTCCCTATCAGCGATGACAGGACGCCAAAATACATCGCTGCACATTCACCTTCGATGCCCCGCAGTTGGTCGAGCGTCTCTGCCTTTTGTATGTCCGGCAGACGCTCCCCCATGGTGGCGGCAACCCCTTCGATCGAATCGGAGTATTCCTCCGGGTGATTCCTCTGGTGTCGAAGCAGCAGGTTGCGGTAGTTCGCCACCTTTGCGGCAATGATCGGCCTCGCAATGGCAAGCGACTGAAGCTCGCTGTCGGACATTACATACTGCGCCTTGCGAAGCAGAACGTTTCCCTTTTGAGCGCCCGATACTCTCGCCAGGAACCTGCCGTTCGCGGACAGGTAGCTGATGCCGACGTTGTTCTCTGCACAAAACGACATGATCGCTGGAGACAGCGCCTTGAAGCCGAAACAGACGATGTTCTCGATGGAATGCACCGGCGCCTGAAATACCTTTTTGTTTTCTACTTCTACCACGAACGTCTCACGCTCCTTATGAACGTAAGCGTCGTCTGAAGTGATGTAAAGCGTGTTAAGATGTCTTTTCATGATCCTCCGATGAAGGTTACCTTCCACTGGGCCCAGCCAACGGAGAAGGTAACATTCTCCCCCGCTGCTAAGTCTTGTGCCTAGCCTCCACTCTGCAAATAGAGCTCCTTGAGATACCTCTTTAGTTTTCTATCGCTCATCGCTTTCGGCAGGCAGATGCCCTCCAGCGAGCAATTCCTGCACTTTGCTGAATACTCCGCCGCCGGAGTCCGCTTGTTCGTTATCAGCTCCCTGACGCGCGCGACGATCTCTTCTGTTTGTCTTCGAAGCTCCGAGTCAATTTCCACTTTCACGCGCCGGCGAATTTTTGCATAGAAGAATTCTCCTCGTGCTACAGTGGTATTCAACATTTCTTCCAGACAGAGCGCCTGGGCGCAGAGCTGTACCTTGTCGCTGATATCGTCCTTTGGCTGACCGGCTTTGAACTCGACCGGTACGACAGACATTTCTGTCTGTCGTCTAACAAACTCCACCACATCGCATCTGCCCGAGATTCCGAGCCTAAACGAATGAATCTTCAGGCCACGGACTGTCTTTACCGTCCCGCGCGACTCATACGTATCCGTGTCCACTTTCTCGTGAAGGATGTCGCCGCGAACAGTGAAGACATTCTCCCTCCATGCGTCCTCGACGTGTATGAGCGCGCACTGCCTCGGACAGTAGACGTAATGCTGCAGAGCGCTTAACTGAAAGAAGTCGTCTTCAGTAAACATAAAATCTCAGTGCGACAAACATTCTTGTTTGTCGGGGACATTCAAGAATGAATGTCCGACAACTATTCTTCATCATTCAAATACCAGCCGACATACTTCTCCGGTTCTTCTGTCAGTCCTTTCTTTACCGGATTATTGTACATATAGTTCAACTCATTCTTGAACTCGACGTCATTACGGACTATTCGATCATACGACTCGTCCTGCCAAATCTGTCCATTAGTCCCTCTGTGCAGATTGATCTTATGTGCCGACACGCCCTTGAGGCCGTGCATAACGCGGTTGAGAGTCATTCGTAGATTCGGCTGAATGAGAAGATGCACGTGATCCGGCATTACGATGGCGGCATAGCAATGATAGAATGTCCCATTTCCTTCTTTGATATGCTTCAGAACGATCCCCTGCTCTTCTTCGTTGAACACTATTCCCCACGTAGCACGGAACGTAACGAAATAGACAGCCCCTTCCAATGTCCAGTGCGGCAGATGCCGCCGTGTGATTTTCAACTCAGTCATAAATTTCAAATGTGTGACATATATTCTTAGTGCGACAGACATTTGTGTCTGTCGAAAGGGACACTCCGACAATCATTCAATGCAACAAACGCTCACATGCGTTGTTCGACAGACATTTTTGCCTGTCATAGAATCGCTATGTGGGACAGTCCATCAATTGCCAAATCCATTATCAGCGATGACTATCATTGAACCGGGACAGTTTTGAAGGTTTCCGAATAAGGCTGCCCATCCAGCAGTATCTCATAATCCGAAAAGTCTCTCGCTGGGCCTTCCGTCGTCCGCTTATATGTTACGCGCGCGAAGAGCTCATGAGCCGGTTTGTTACCGAGAGCAGTTTTGTGTTCGAAGACAACCAGCTTCCTCGTGCTCATCAGTCCGCGGGCAGCAGAATGATCATGCTCAAACATCTCCTGCATTGCCTTCCAGAATAGGTCAAGGTCATCCTGGGAAAATCCGGTCTGTTCCGCCAGGTGTGCAGACACGAACCCGTGTGCACGATACAGACCATAAGGAATTGTGTATTTGCGGCCCATTGTCCTATTATCGCCACTTTGTTTTTCGGCTTCGGCCTCGGTTGCAACCGCCATTCGTGTAATACTATGTTCCAGTGCGACGACTGGTTCAACAGAGCGGGCAAACGTCAGCTGAATGGGGCCGCGAACCTGACCGGCGTTCCTGCCAGTACTCATTACGGCTCCAAATGTTCTGACATCATAATAGTTCTTGCACATCCATTGTCTTGCAGCTTCAGTTTTCTCCCCTTTTTCTTTCTCTGCGACCTTCTCATCATCATGGGCTTCGTCAATGAGCTTGTTGAGCACCGCTTTCTCTTTGATGAAAATATCGTAGGGACGTTTGCCGCCATTAGTCAATAAAACATAATTCCTCACCTTTCTTTTCAGACAGACATCTGTCACCAAACCCATTCCCGTTTCAGCATCAACACGAGGAAGATTGCCGGCATCAGGGTCACCGTTCGGGTTGCCATCTTTTACATCAAAGAAGAAGACAAAGTCATAGCGTTTAGTAACCGAAGACATATAATACTCCTTTCCAGTTAATCAAGACTGTTTGTTGTCATTAGTAGTTTTCTTGCTCGTAAAGAAATCCTGCCGTTGATGGTAGTACCCCACAGAAAAGTTTGCTTGATCGTTCAAGGTGAGATTAGCAGGCAGTGCGGATATTTCAGACATGACTTCCCCAATCAATTTCTCGAAGTTCACTTTTCTGCCGGGATTTTCGATCTTCGCTAAATGATGATTCTTTAACTTTAGCAATTGAGAGAATACGGCAACGGGACTAGTCGATGCTGCACCGTAAAAACGGTCCCGTATTGTCGCGTTGATTCCCGGGTTCGCCTCCTCTTGGATTTTCTCCAGAACCGCAAAAAGACGTCCCAAGCGGTAGCCCGTGTTTGTGTTTGTTGGATCGAGTGCCACAGTGATCTCCTTTTCAAATGATTTGTGAACACGTTTTAAACGATTAATGGCAGCCTTCAGGATTGCCGCACGTGCGCGGGTGACGTTCCGCTCCGCTCTAATTCTCCTCATACACTGTTGGAGAAGAGTTGACGGATATGGCGTCCCATCAAGAATGCTCTCGACAACACCGCCAGCCAGGTTTGGTGGAACATTCTGCATTTTGTACTCCAATGCTGTCGATGTAAGGATCCGGAAGAGCGAGAGATATTCCGGGTCTTTGGGCCCTCGCACAATTTCGAAGTCGTCAAAGTGCCTCTTTATGTTTTCGCCAACCTCTCGTACGGTCCCCTGTCGAAAAAACCTAACCGATATACGTGCTGCATTCGGAGCAAGACCGAGGACGTAAAAGCGGTCACCGCTCTGTGAAAGGCGCCCGGTATTAACTGACTCATACAGACTCCTGACCGCCTGCACACCACGGTCTGGATCGTCTTTCTGGTCCGCTATGTACCACGCGAAGTCCTTTTCCAGATCGTATGATCCTTTATCGTCTTTTCGTTTTTCACCCCAAAAAGCTATCGTTGCATCGCCTACGGAAACCTTGTTGCGAGAATCCTTCCCGAGCAAAAGATTCAAAGCTGTCGTGTAGGCAAATGTTGCCCTCTCGCTTATTGGGGAATTGAAACTTTGTGTTTTGCCAAATGAATTGAATGCGGGAAGATTGAACGACACAAGCGAACCCCCTTGCGTGTTTGTTCCCCGAACCCCTTTTATAGAGGGATGAAGTCGTGCGACCTCGACATTCTTCTCCCCTGTGACCAGGCAAATTCCAATTACCGAATCCCCGGATGAAGGTCCAGGTATTTCATGCTGGAGATCGTCGCAGATTGTGCTATGCTTCTCTCCATCAAGCTTGAATGTAACGAACGGATTTTCTTCCAAGATTCGATTCCATAGATCTGAATAACCGGACCCCTCAATCTGCTTGACAGGATCCTTTGAGAGAAACTGCAGTAACGCATTGACAGAGGGGACTTCTTTTCCTTCTACATCGTTCCCTATTCTTTCTATGAACGCCTTGTGTCGCTGGGAGACATCTTTTCTTTTCCTTGGATTGGCTCCGAGCGCATATTCGATATTATCCCAGAGTAAGTTTGCCTTGATTCCCGACGCTCGCTTAGCAGATTGAGGGACAAGGAATGGCCTCGCTCGTTTCACCTTTCCTTCCCCCTCTCTCGTATCGTTGATCGCAACGAAACGACCCTCCTTATTAATGACAATCAAATAGGGTATCTCTTTCCATTCCCATCCTTCAGGAGCGACCGTGCTTTCCGGGTCGGCCGCTTTTCGTTCGTAGTAGTCGTATAACGCCTGCAAAATCATCGCCGCACCTCCTCACTGTCACGCACCGGAATGCTCACGGCACCATTCTTCATCTCTGCACGAAAGAACATCGGTTGAGGATTTTCCAGATCAGTGAAATCCATATCGTACAGCATAAACCCAAGATCGCGCGTTTCGGAAATCGCTTCCTGCTCCACCTCATGATTCTCAACGAGGCGAAAACTGCAGCTGAATTCCCGCGTACCGAGATAGGGCTGATTGAAGCACTGCCCCTTTTTTCCTCTCCGCTCGAACATTGCCAGATATTTCCCGGGTGTTTCATCATTTGTTGTGCTGCCGCTCTTTGTTTCCCAGTCTTTGATCTCCTCTTGCATGAATTGCTTCTCCTCGGGATCCCAAAGGAATTCCGGTACAACAGTATGCCTGTTATTCTTTCTCTGATCGACCGGGATATATTCGATCACAGCGTAGAAACGGTATCTAACGTCACGCAGGAACAAACCCGCACGCTGCTGCCGATTATCCTCGATCAAAAGCCCCTCGCTTCGGTCGCTCATGACCGCACCAACTTCATTGCGCCGTACCGAAATCCACTTTATCGGATTGAGAACTTCTATCCGAGTGGGCTGCCACCGGACAGCCGGTTTCCAGAAAATGGCTTCGAACACTGCGCGCACAGCCGATGGTGTGGGAACATCGTAGCTGACGCGTTCCACCTTCATTTCCGGTCGGGTGAAGCATGCGTAGTCCCCCCATACCTCAAGGCAAAAAGGTTTGTGGTCATACCTTTGATTCATAGTCGTTCCTCCAATATTTTTCGATCCTTAAACAACTCCGGAACCATATACCCAATCACTTTCATTACCGAGAAGGCCCAAACCTGGTCTGTACAGGCTCTCATCCTTTTGTACCCAGTATCCATTGACTTCTTCTATGTAATTATTCTTTTGAATCCGATCGAACATCTGCACCGGGACATTCACGAGAAATCTCTGCAATCTGCGGATCCTGTCCCTTGACGGCCCCTTATACCGCAGCTCGTCAGTCAATTCCCGGCTGTCAATCCCCGTCCTTTCGTTCTTATACCAGACGATTATGCTTCTCTGCGCCGCGTCATCAATCATGTGAAAATCCTGAGCGAGGGTTCGGAATTGAAAGCTGAAATCACCCGCGTCTCTGACCATCCGCTCGTGGAACATCGGCTTGTCAAATCCATTGAGACTTGTGAAGAGATGTTGAAAGTATTCGGTAAAAAGGGTCGGAGTTAACTCAAGTGCGGATTTGGTTCGCAGGATCATCCTGCAGGCATCTTCACCTTTCCGCAACATTCCGGTGGGCGTCGCCTTTGGAGGATTAAACACAATGACCTTCCCGAGCTTTCCTTTCTCAGCCAATCTATTCTCCCGGTTACAGCGACCAGCCGCCTGCGCTATCGAATCGAGCCCGGCAAGCGCGCGATACACGACCGGGAAATCAATATCGACTCCGGCCTCAACGATCTGCGTGCTGATAACACGTATCGGGTCGCCATCTCTGAGTCTTGCCTTGATTTCCGATATGACTTGACTTCGTTCTTCCCCGCACATAAACGCCGAAAGATGGACCGTCCCTTCCGGCATGATGGCATGAAGTGTCCTGCAGTCGGAGCGAGTATTCACGATGCAAAGGACCTGTTTATGCTTTCGGAGTTCAGCAGCAACGTCGCCCCATTCCGACCGAATATTCAAATCGGGTGGGGTTATCTCAACCCGCCGGAAATCAATTGCGAGGGATTCAGGATCATCTACGATGTGCTTAATATCCAAAATGCCTTCGAAGGCATTCGGTGCAGATCCGATGCGCCCCTCCAAAGCAGGTTGTGTCGCAGTCATAAGAACAACCGTAACACCGAAGTGTTTTACCAATCCTCGCAGTACTGAAACGATTGGCTTCAAGTACTCGGGCGGCAGCATCTGTGCTTCATCAAGGATGATGATACTGTTGACCAAGTTGTGGAGCTTCCTGCAAGACGATGTTCGACTCGCAAACAGAGATTCAAAAAGCTGAACGTTAGTCGTGACAATAACAGGCGCATCCCAGTTTTCAGAGGCAAGCCGGCTTCTGCTATCTTCTTTATCGGGATCAAGATTACTGTGGTGTTCGACAACCTGGTCTTCGCCGAAAAGAAATCGCCCGGTGTTTCTTCTCTCTTCAATCTCTTCGTTGTCGTCAGTCCCGTACTTAAAAACCTTCGCGGTCTGCTCAATAATGCTCGTGTACGGGATTGCCATAATGATCCGTCTCTTTTCCTTTCCCGGTTGCAGTGCGTGTTCGAGTGCAAACGCCATGGAAGAAAGTGTCTTGCCGCCGCCGGTGGGTACATTGAGAGTAAAGAATCCCGGTGAGAGCTTTGCCTTCAGCCTGCATTGCTCAAGAATCCCGTTTCGCTTCTTGTTAATCTCGGTATCCGATTTTTTCTCCCCCATGAACTTGTCAAACCGGTTCTTCAATTGAGAAAGCGACAGGTACTTTCCTCTTTCTTCATGCTGTTCCGGATTCATGAATTCTTCAGTATCAAGAAAGTCAGCGTCGACGAGACAGGAGAAAAGCATTCGCACCCACAGGTGCATATGCTCTTTGCTCCTTGTGGCCGCCGGTGCAGATTCGGGGAATGTCTTTTCAAGGAATTGTCTTGCTTCCGGTATCCTTCGGATCCCATCGAGTTCTTCTTTATCGAGGACCGCTTCCAGGGGATTCCTATAAATCCTGTTCTGAAGGTCTCCACCCGCACCGTCAGGATGCCAATCCGGAAGCCCGGCGTGATGTCCCGCGATTCCATAGGCAACTAGTTTCGCTACGGGACGGCTCTTGAGATTATCAAAAGCTAATACTGCACCTGAAGTGCTGTGATTTGGCCTGGCGTTTCGCCCCTCAATGCAGGCCTCGGAATCATACCCCGTCTCTCGGCGGATATATTTCTGCCAGGCAGGAAGAAATTTCCCAAGGTCATGCCAGTATCCCAGCAATTCACCCCAATCACGGTTGCCGAATTCGGAAGCAAATTTGCCCGATAATTTTGCGGTTCCGTTCAAATGATCTTCCAGCGATTGGGTGACCCAAACGCCGTCCGGTTCTTGTCTTGCGTGCGCAATGAATTCGCCCTTCATGCAAAAGCTCCATTTGTTTCACATGCCCTGCTTCTCTAAATGCGGAACGAGAAGCCGTACCATAGTCTATTTCCGTAAACGCGACCTCCAGTTCCTGCCAACCGCTTTTTTGAAATTCTGCAATCGGCGATCATCTTCCTGCGCTCGCGGCGTCGGCTGCTCCGTCCGGTGTCACTATCGCCTTCCCCCTCCGCCCTGGTTCATCATAAAATCCAGCATCTCGTTCTTCATCTCTTCAACCGCGTCGAGCCGACCACGGCTGCGGAGTGCAATGCCGAGTACATTACCGAGCGGGGCAAGGGCATCGACATATTCACCTTTCCTCACTGAAATGGACTCCGGCTTCAGTCCCGACTTTCCTACGGCTGAACATACAACGTCGGCGAGCAACTGATGTTGAGCCGTCTCGGGGGGTGCCGTCTCCATGTCGAACACGAATCCCGATTGCCTCTGGCACACCACTGCCGTCCGGACATAGTAGGGCCGTTCGCGATCCATGATAGGCATGGGCATGAAAAACACATCCGCCTCCCACCCAGTGTCGGGTTTCAACTTCTTCCGTTTAATTGCATCGATAGCGGCAAGATTCAAAATCGGGGGGAGCGGCCGTTTTCTTTCATACACAGGGAGAGGCTCCCACCCGGAAGTGAACTCTCCAGGTGCCTCCTCCGCCGCTGTGTAAACGAGGCATTCGTTTTCCCGGAATGACTCGACCACTTCCCTTCTTATCAGCCGCTCAAAGTGCAGGCAGGCTGCATTGATGCCGAGCGTAAGAAATCGCGCCTCGTCCTCCGTCAGGAACCACGGGGCGTATCCGGGCAGCATGCTCCTGAACTGAGGCCAGGCATTCTTTCCTCTGAACGTGAGGCCTAGCTCTTTCAATATGGCGAGGTCCTCCGGGGTCATGTCCTTCCGCGGGCCAAACTCAAGCAGTAGGCAGTTCTGCATGGCGAAGAGGTCGTCAGCCTCCGGTTCAACTTCTCCCTCAATCGTCCGGCGGTATACATCGAAACCTTCGTCGCCGCGGTACAAGCAGAAACCGAAGACCGACCCGCCGCTCCCCATCACTACACCGCATCCGGTTTCCCGGCTCCTCGGATCGCGGGCACAGACGAGGTCGATATCGTCGAGGACATTCCAGGGTTGAAGGATATTGAATTTCTCTGCTGCCAGATATAGATCTTTCCAGACGTTGGTCGGGACTTTCGGCGCTTTTTGTCTCATCTCTCCCTGCTTTCGTTCATCTTCCATGGGTAGCGACAACTCTCCACGATAATTACCCCTCACCGCCGCAACACCTGAGATCATCAGTTATTCATTCTCGCAATGTAATTATCCGTGCAACAATTCCTGGTGAAATATACGCGGTGCTTCCTGCCAAGTCAAAAGGAGGGCGTGCGCCCGCTGTGTTTACGGAACGGCAGTGAACCTTTACTCAAACCATGCAGCTTTATTATATTGCTTTCAAAGTCAGAGGCGCAATCATGGAACTCAGTCAACTCCTTCACGGGCATATGGACGAGATCCTCTCGGAGGCAGAGAGCTCTCTTTCGCGGTCTCATCTTGCCCACTATCAGAAAGAGGGATCGGAACATAACCGGCAGAAATTGAAGGCGCTTTACGTTCTCGCTGTCAGGGCGATCGCGGAGAAAAATCTCGGGCCGATGCTTTCATACTCGGAGACCATCGCTAGGGAACGATACGAGACAGGTTTCGATCTTTCGGAAGTCCAGACCGCGTTCAACGTGCTCGAAGAAGCGGCGTGGAGATTCGTCGTGAAAAACCTGCCGCCGGTCGAATACGGCGAAGCTATAGGAATGGTCAGCACGGTCCTCGGAGCAGGCAAGGATATGCTCGCCAGGACGTACGTCATGCTCGCGAGCAAGTCAAGGGCACCGTCTTTCGACCTCCGCTCCATGTTCGCTGGTACGTACTGACCGGTTCCGGGACGGCTGTCGGAACATCGTGCTCACTCTTCCGGCGCTGACGAGGGCAAATCCGTGGCCGTTTGGCACAATGGAATTCTCTATCCTGCCGGATAAACTCTCGGGGCGTCTTTTGTGTTAGGTAACGAGACACCCTAACCATCGAAAGACGAACAATATGGCAGCCGATAAACAGCGGTTGGCAATTCTCGGAAGCGGTTTCGCATCCCTGAGTCTTGTCAAAAGGATCGACCTCTCTCTGTACAAGATCGCAATCGTGA
The DNA here is from genome assembly GCA_021845665.1 of Bacteroidota bacterium. Classification (GTDB taxonomy): domain Bacteria; phylum Bacteroidota; class Ignavibacteria; order Kryptoniales; family JAKASW01; genus JAKASW01. The sequence continues at coordinate 61,946 of JAJZVO010000005.1, forward strand.
GTCCGCGCAATCACTTTCTGTTCACGCCTCTCCTTCCCAGCACTACTGTCGGGACGATCGAATTCCGAAGCATAATCGAACCGATAAGATCCTCCAGGAACGAGATAAGATACTACCAGGCGGAATGCATTTCTGTAGATCCGGAGAAGAGCGTTGCGAAATGCGAGACGGTACAGAGCAAGGAGGTTTTCGACCTCGAGTACGACCATCTTGTCGTCGCGGTCGGAGCAGTAAACAACACATTCGGGATACCGGGAGTTGAAAAGCACGCATTGTTTCTCAAGGAGCTTCACGATGCCCGGAAGATAAATCGACATCAGGACCAACTCCCCTGTGAAGGAAGTCCAGGAAAGAACCATACTGCTCCACGACGGCACGACTATCCCGCACGGTCTTGTCGTGTGGTCGACGGGGATCGGGCCCACGAAACTTCTTCAGTCGCTTCCATTTCCGAAGAACCGCGTTTCCCGTCTCCTCACGGACGAGTTCCTCAGAGTCCCCGGCACAAAGAACATCTACGCTGCCGGAGATTGCGCGACGTCCGAAGACGAGAATTATCCGGCCACCGCACAGGTCGCCCAGCAGGAAGGGAAATATCTCTCCTACTCTTTCAACCACATCGCTCGCGGAAAAACGCCGGAGCCGTTTCGCTACAAGAACCTGGGTATGCTCGCGTACATCGGAGACAGACGCGCTCTTGCGGACCTCCCGAATGTCAAAGGGAGAGGTTTTGCCACTTTCTTATTCTGGAGATCGGCCTACCTCACTCGGCTCGTGAGCATGAAGAACAAGATTCTCGTGCTCTTCGACTGGATCAAAGCTTCGATCTTCGGAAGGGATATAAGCAGCTTCTGACAAGCGCTAAGTGGGCAAAAGTATATCGCCTGTTTGATTTTTAGCAAGCCGGATTGCAACTTTCACCGTCAGGGAAAGAAATCTCGAGGGGACGGACATGAAATGGAAATCTGCGCTGGTGGTGTGGATGGTGACGAGCGTGGGCTACGCACAAGTCGTGATCGACGAACTCATGTATGCGCCGTCCGGCGGACAGCCGGAATGGGTGGAACTCTGCAACAGCGGCCCCGACAGCGTCAACATAAAAGACTGGACTATTTGCAACAAGACCGGCGTCCGATACGCCGTCAGACGCTCGGATCGTTTTATTCATTCTCATTCATATCTTGTCTTAACCAATTCAAATTCATTCGCAGACTACCATCCTGAAGCAACAGGCAGTTTCATCGTAGTCGGCTGGTCGCAGTATTTCCTCGTCAACACCGGCGACACCGTCGTTTTGCGCGACGCTTACAACCGGACGGTCGATTCAGTTTACTACGCCACGTCATGGGGCGGCAGCGGAGGCAAATCGCTGGAGCGCAGGTCCGCATCGGGCTCATCGAGATCACAGACCAACTGGGGTACGTCCGTTGATCAGGAGGGATGCACTCCGGGAAGAATAAACAGCATCGCTTTGAGAAGAATCGACCTGAAGATATCCTCCTTTTCGGCTTCCTATTCTTCGGATGAATCGGAATTCCTGTTCGATGTGTCTGTCAAAAACATCGGCGCGGAATCTGTGAATTCATTTTCCGTGAACATATCCATCGATTATAACGGCGATTCAATCGCGCAGCCACAGGAACTGATGACTTCAACTTCAGGTCGTGCGTTGAATCCAGGAGATTCCGTTCACATCCAGGTGACTGAAAAGGCCGGTTATTCAGGAAGATCGAATGCCATCGCGGTGGTAAACCTTGATTCTGATGAGTACACACCGAACAACGATGCGATCACGAAAATTAACATATCATATCGACCCGGCTCGGTCGTGGTGAACGAAATCATGTATGCCCCCACAAGTCCGGCGCCCGAGTGGGTCGAGCTGTATAACACTTCACCCGATTCCATTTCATTCGAGAGTTTCACGATCGGCGATAATTCCGGAACGATATCGCGAGTGAAAGAAAAGGATCGTGTCCTGCCTCCGTCAGGATATATTGTGATCGCCGACGACTCGATATTCTTTAACTATCATCCCGGCCTTTCCGCTTGCGTAATCGTTCTGGCAATCCCTTCGCTCAACAACTCGGGCGATGCCGTTATAGTACATGATCCTTCCGGCAAGACGATGGACAGCGTAGCGTATTCGCCTTCGTGGGGCGGCAACTCGGGCGGGAAGTCTTTGGAGAGGATCCTGCCGGGCGGGAGCTCAAACGACCCTCAGAACTTCGAGACGTGCATTGATACATCAAAGAGCACACCTGGAAAAGTGAACAGCGTGACCCCGCGCGATCACGACCTTGCAGTCGGCACTATCAGCTGGTCGCCGTCACCGCTTCAATCCGGAGGCACCGCCGTGATAACCGCAAACATTCTCAATGTTGGGCTACTGGCGAACGGGGAGTCAGTCGCCGTTCTCTTTCAAGACACCGACAACGACTTGAAACAGGATGCGGGCGAAATACGCGACTCGGTCGAAATCGGAACCATTCTTCCGGGTGATTCGCTCGCGGTCAGTCTCAGAACTAACACGCTGACATTTGGCTCTCACCGTTTCGGAATTGTGGTCAATTATCCCGGCGACGAAAGAACATCCAACAATTCGAAGAGCTTCATTCTAAGAGTGGGCCTCCCTGCCGCCACTGTCGTGATTAACGAGCTGATGTATGCCCCCGTGAGTCCCGAAGCCGAGTGGATCGAGCTGTACAACACGAGCGGTGCGCCCGTCGATCTTTCCGATTTCAGGATCTCGAGCCACACAAGCGCGGCGAGAATCAAGTCGGCAACAGTCATCGCGCCGGCCGGGTTTCTGGTGTTATGCAAGGATTCGTCCGTCCAGCGGCTACATGACAATGCAAGAAACTTGGTCATCCAATCCGTGCCGACGCTGAACAACGCCGGAGCGGGCGTTGGGCTTCACGACAATCTCGGAAATCTCGTGGACACCATCGACTACCGTCCGTCTTTCGGCGGAGACACGGGACGCTCTCTCGAGAGGATAGACTTTCTTGCGGGGAGCGACTCTACTAACTGGGCAGAAAGCATGGACACAACAGGCGCAACCCCCGGAACTCAAAATAGCGTCGCCATTCTCCCGTTCGACGTAGCGATCAAGCGGCTCGACTTGTCGTCCGCTTCCGTCGCTCCGGGGCGAGCCGGGACAATCTCGGTTATCGTCGTGAATCGCGGAAGGAATGCGGCTGCAGACGTGTCGGTAGCTCTTCGAATCGAACGAGATTTGGATTCGGCCCAGGATTATTCCGAAACCGTCCGCATCGCTCGACCTATCGCTCCAAGGGACAGCGCTTCGATTCAGTTCGTTTTCTCCCCCGGAGGTCCGGGCGCCCGCACAGTCTTTGCTCGCCTCCGTCTCGATAACGACATGCGATACTGGAACGACACGCTGTCCGCGAAACTGAACGTCCGGTTCGATCCGCAATCGATCGTCATAAACGAAATCATGTTTACAAAAGGGCCGATGGGCGAATACTTCGAAATCTGTAATAAGTCTCCAGGCCCGATCGATCTCACGGGGTGGGGATTTCACACTCTCTCTTCGTCACTGAAAACGTTCAGCCAAACCAATAATCCATCATTCCGACATTCCACCATTCCCCGGCTTCCGCCCGGAGGCTATTTCGTGACTGCCTCCGACTCTTCTATCCTCGCCGTCGTTCCGGACACAAGCGCTGTCGACGTCGTGAAGTCCCTCTCACTTCGCGATGACGGTGATTGTGTCGTCCTTTACGACCCGTCCGGCAACATGGTCGACAGCGTCTATTATCTCCCATCATGGCACAACTCCGACATCGCAAACACGGCGGGTCGTTCGCTGGAAAAGATTAACCCAACCCTCCCCTCCGGCGAGAAGACAAGCTGGTCTACATGCGTTTCGAAGTCAGGAGGCACGCCCGGAAGCAGAAACAGTCTCTTCATAAGCCCTTCACAGATAAGCGGCAGCATCTCCGTTTCTCCGAATCCTTTCTCGCCGGACGGCGACGGGCATGACGATTTCACATTTGTCACCTACACCTTCCCTGTCACCTCAGTGAAAATCCGCATCAGGATATTCGACACGATGGGACGATTGATCGCGACTCCCGCGGACAATATTGTAGTTCCATCCACGGGAAGACTGGTGTGGGACGGCAGGGACGGATCCGGGAAGATTGTTAAGTTCGGATTGTATATTATGTTCATGGAAGTAACCGGTCCCGATGGAAATTCGCTGGCGACATACAAGAAACCGCTGGTGGTGGCGAAAAGGATGAGGTGACCATGTGTCTCGAAGCGATCCACGATATGTCGGCCAACTGCACTAACACCGGATGGAGGCGCCATGAAACCGAGCCATGAATCGATCTCGCCAGAAGAAATCGAGAGGAGAATATACATAATCCGAGGGAGACGTGTAATGATCGATTCGCACCTCGCGGAAATGTATGGGCTGCCTACAAAGCTTCTTAACCGCGCTGTCTAGCGGAATTTAACTCGCTTTCCTGACGATTTCATGTTCAGACTCAGCAAGGAAGAGAACGACCGTTTGAGAGGAGCTTTGAGGTCCCAAATTGAAACAGATAGAGATGAAACTCGAAAAATCGGATTTACAAGAGAATAGGGAATCATGAACCTAACAGGAAATCACGCGGATCTTCAAAAGCGAATCTCACTTTACATCACGGCCCTCCAAAATGAAATCGAGGCGCTGAGAAACTATTCTTCACGAAATTACTCGCTCATAGCGGGCAAATTCCTCGGCCATGCCGACACGGAGTTCCTTTACGAGTTCAGGCTCGAAGATGAAGTCAGGATAGTCGAGGACATGCCGGTCGAGATCGAAGTCGGTGGGGACATCACTCATGGCACCGTCGTATCCGTCGACGGCGACAGGATAGTTTTGCTATTGCAGAACGACATCGGAGACAACGCCGAACAGGCAATGCTCCGTACTGCGCCCTTCTTTCTCCTTGAACAGCTTATCGAACGCCTGGACAGTCTTGAAGACAAAGATGTGGGGACCCTCGCAACCCTCTTCAGCGATGACGACGACAACACGTATGAGGACGATCTAACGGTTGACCCGAAACAGCTGAACGAGTTTCAGGTCGAAGCTGCGCGCTCAGTGGTAAAGAAGCCCGTTTCGTTCGTGTGGGGACCGCCGGGTACAGGAAAGACACAGACGCTCGCGTTTGCCGCCGCTAACCTGGTCGCGCTCGGAGAAAAGGTCCTTATCATTTCGAACACCAACATTGCGGTGGACGTCGCACTGCAGAAGACGCTCGAATACCTTCAGGAGGAAAACGAATACTTCGAGGGAAAATTCGTCCGACTCGGAATACCGCGTCTCCCCGACCTGGCGGATTTCCCGTGGTCGCTGCCGCAATACGTGTCGCGCGACAAGAATCCAGGACTTTACGCGACAATAGAGAAGATCGAGACCGACATCCGCGGTGTCATGACACGCATGAGAAATCCCCGGTCGAAGCGGGGCCCAAACCAGGAGAAGCTCGCCAATATGCGCGAGGAGCTTTACTCGCTTCGCGAGGAAGCTTACGGGAAAGAAAGCAAGATTGTCCAGCAGGCCAACCTCGTCGCCTCCACCGCGGCAAAGGCCGCCATTTCTTCCCAGGTTTCCTCGCGGAAGTTCGACACTGTCCTGATCGATGAAGCGAGTATGTTGTATGTGCCCTATGTAGCCTTTGCCGCGTCGCTCGCGAAGAAAAGGGTGGCAATTTTCGGCGACTTCATGCAGATCCCGCCGATTACGCAATCGTCGACGAAGGTTCTGAACGTGCTGGCAAAGGACATCTTCCGCGAAACGAAGATGCACCGTTACACGGCGAAGCAGCATCCGCGTATGAGCACGCTGGAGATTCAGTACCGCATGCAGCTCGCGATCATGGACCTCATAAACGACAGGATTTACGCCGGGAAACTGAAAGCCAGTCAGCAGATAAAGTCTTCCGAGCCGAAACAGGAGCCGGTCGTCTTCTATGACACCTCGAAGTTAGATTCGAAGGCTTTCCGCGAAGCCACATCGAACAGCCGCGTCAACATTCTCTCTGGAATTACGGCGATAGACCTGGCGGTCGACGCTCTGAAGCACGGTGCGAAAACAGTCGGCATCATAACGCCATACCGGGCGCAGGCGAGATTCCTGCGCGGCGTTCTTAATAGCATGAACCTCGACAGCGCCGTAATCTCCGCCGCCACCGTCCATACCTTCCAGGGTAACGAGCGCGACGTAGTCGTGTTCGACTTCGTCGACGACAACCCGCTCCCTCTCGGCGTTCTACTCGCGACATACGAACGCGAGGACCCCGACGACATCTCCGAGGGCGAGCGGCTCCTGAACGTCGCGATGACCCGAGCGAAGAAGCGGCTCCTCTTTGTCGGAAATTTCGAGTACCTTTCCAAGAGATCCACCGAAGGCTCGCTCCTCGCGTTCGTTCTCGACAAGCTCATGCGCGACAAGGTCGTTAACACCGTTCAGATCGACGACAGCAAGGCGAAAGCCTACATCGGGAAGAATTTCCCCGGACTCGCAATCCACCATGGACTCGTCGACAGCACCGTACCTCTCCTGAGGGACATACAGGAATCTTCGGAAGAGTTGCGACTCGTACAGCCGATCAAAGCGAAGCTTCAGTTCTTCAAGTATGTCCTTAACAAAGAAGTGGAGTCCTCCAAAGACTTCAAATCGTTGGAGATGAGTCTCCTTCAGCAGAAGTTAAAGAACACAAACCTCGTTACGTCGGACAAGTCGGAACTTTTCTTCTGGCTTATCGATAAAAAACGCCTCTATGTCTTCGACATTTTGGACAAAAAGGATCCGGTCAGCATAAGGATCGACATCCCTGAGATAGCGAGGACGTTCAATTACATTTTGCCGAGGAAGAGCTCAAAGCTGTCGGGTACAGGACACCGGGAAGTGGACGCCCATTGCGCCGTATGCGGCGGGAAGATGGAGCTTAAAGAAATGAAGGGAATGATCGTGGCACAGTGCGCCGACAACCAGTGCGTCACGGTGCCGGCGGACGGAAAGATTATCGAGGCGGTTCTCGAGGAGAACGGACAGAGCTGTCCCATCTGTGCCGGGAAGATTCGAGTGAAGAAAGGACGCCGCGGGTTCTTCGCCGGGTGCGCAAACTACCCGGGATGTACATGGACAGCGGAGCTGAGCGAAATCCTGAGATAGCCCGTCAATAATCCGTTGTCGCCACGGTTACAAATAAATAACGGCGAAGTCCTTACCGGATGGGATGCGACTGGGAAACTTGCTTGAAACAGTCATTCGTGTCGCTATTTTGACGGCAGTTTAAGGTTCATTACGGCTTGTGTACCATGAAGAGGTGAGCGGCATTTACACATTGCGGGAGGTGAAGTATGAGAATCATATTGGCAGTATGTGTTTGTTTTCTCATGATGTCCGTACCGGACGAATTAGCTTTGGCCCAACCTGGCCAAGGTTCGGGTGTCGACAGCACGGTTACCATACGCCAGAAGAATCAACAAGTCATCGCGGCTTCTTTAGCCATCTTAGGCACGGCGTTCGATGCTTCGCAGTGGGGAAAAACATATCGCTCTTTGTGCTTCTTCGGCGCCGGGCATTTGCTTCAGGAAGACTGGTTGACAGGCGCCGGCTTTCTTGCCGGCGAAGCGAGTCTTCTTGTTCTGAGAAACAACCTGGTCCGGGAAGCAGGAACACTGGACAGACTGCAGTACCCGTATATCTCCAATGACCTGGAATTTCAGAGAGAGGGACGAAGTCCTTCTTCTTACGCAAACCTTATCAACGCTTCCTCGACAGACCTGCTACTCGGTGATTTAAACTGGGTGGACATGTACACCGCCTTCAGAATCGCGCACGATAAGAGTTCCGCAATTAACAAGGTTAACTTCCATGATGACGGAGTAGCGTGACTTTTTCTCTCACCGTTTAAACTGAAGTATATCACAAACCCGTGGGTGTTTGTTCCTGTTATTGCGGGCTGCGCGGCCGGCATCTTTTCGACTCTTCACAACCGGCATCTCTCTGCGGCTTCAACCTTGATGGTGTTCGACAAAACACTCTCGCCGATTCAGGCAGCCGTAGTACAATCTGGCGGAACGGCTCCGCGGTTCTTAATGGTCGCGGTCGGCGAGGAAATGTTCTTTCGCGGAATGCTGCAGACCGAGCTCACCGAGCTTACCAACCCGATCGTTGCAATCGGTGCAAGTTCAATCGTCTTCGGACTTGCCCACGTGGGTAACGGCGGGCAATATTGGGAGGTGCCGACCTTTCTCGGACTCTATTTGGGCTACCGTTTCCAGGCAAACGGATACGACCTCGGCGAGACTATAGCCACCCACTTCTGGCTCGACTGGCTGGGACAAGTCGTTCAAATCATTTGTGATCCCCGCGGCTCACAGTTCGTATACTCGATCAGCTGGAAGTTCTGAGTTGGCCCCCTTGTCGGATATTTCTGCACTGACACATTGAGCGGGATATTTTGTATCTTATTTCGTCAGGCTGGGAATGAGAAAGAAAGTATCAGATATACTCAGGGAAATCGAAGACCTTCCTCTCCAGGACCGTATCCTGGTAATTGAAAAAGCTCTCAAATCGCTTAAGAAAGAGGGAAATAAGAGAGAACTCCGCCGTGCCGCCAGGGAACTCCTCGAGGAATATAAGACTGACAAAGACCTCACTTCGTTCACAGATCTCGATCTGGAGAACTTCTATGAACCAAGGTGATGTCTGGCTCATCACTCTCGACCCAACCATCGGCGCAGAAATATCGAAGGCGCGTCCCTGCGTGATCGTCAACGACGACAACCTTGGACGGCTCCCGCTCAAGATGGTGGTACCGATCACCGATTGGAAAGACCGCTTCTCCGTCGCACCCTGGATGGTGAAGATCGAGCCGTCGAACGGCAACGGACTCGACAAGGACTCCGCCGCAGACTGCTTCCAGCTCCGTTCGATATCGGAGCAAAGGCTAATCAGGCGTATCGGGAAACTTGATGAGTCCCATGTAGAGAGAGTCAAAGCCGCACTCGCGATCGTCCTGACTATAAAGGGATGAAGAATATGAACTCGTTTTCTTGTCCCCTCCTGGTGCAATGTAGCTTCAAAGGAACGTATCCGTCGTAACCAGCGTCGGGATTGCGGCCTGCAATTTCATATTCACGGGATGTTGGATTCCATGGAATTATCACAAACTAATCGGAGCGTAAGAATAATGGATAACGCCGGTTCCAAGGGATCTTCCGGGCGGCGCATCACGTATGTCATTGCTGCGGTTGCAGTCGCCGAAGTACTGGTCCATCTTTTCTCGAACGTGTTCGCACATTACGGCTACTTCCGCGACGAGCTTTACTACATCGCCTGCAGCAGGCATCTCGCCGCCGGTTATGTGGACCAGCCGCCGCTCTCGAGCTTCATACTATACATCAGCATCAAGCTCTTCGGCGACTCGATATTCGCGTTGAGACTCCTTCCTGCGCTGGCATCCGGCATCACCGTGTACCTGACCGGGCTCATCGCGCGAAAGCTCAACGGCGGAACATTCGCGGTCACGCTCGCCTGCCTGACGATGGCAATCGCACCGCAATTCCTCGGAACAAACACGGTATATTCCATGAACGGCTTCGACTGGCTCTTCTGGTCGCTAGGGGCATACATCGTTTTGCTAATCGTTCAATCGGAAGAGTCCATCCCGCGAACGAAAAGATTGTGGATTCTCCTTGGTGTGGTTCTCGGTCTTGGATTGCTTAACAAGATAGACATGCTCTGGTTCGGATTCAGTTTTCTCGTTGGACTCCTGTTGACGCCGCAGAGAATTCACCTCAAGACGGTGTGGCCGTACATCGCAGGGCTCATTGCCTTCATCATATTCAGTCCGTACATCGTGTGGAATATTACACACAACTTCGCGACGCTCGAGTTCATACATAATGCTTCATCAATCAAATATGCATCTCAAAACCCGCTGAACTTTATATCGGACACGATACGCAAATTCTCTGTGGAACATTCGCATGAGCTGGAAACCGTGAGGCTATCGCGAGCTTGATAATCTCGCCGAATATTCTTAGCGTGATTTCGGAGAGGAGAGATGCGACAAAGTACCAGCTTACGCCCGCGCTGCGGGGGACGATTCGTCCGATAGAACGCTCAATCTGCTATTTGCCTTTCATCTTGTCCACGAAGGCGAAATGATTCTTCGAATTCATCCAGAGTCGACGTCGAAAGATGGGAGGCTGAATGACTGAATCGCGCCGCTGGCCGAGGCCGTGGGCTTTCGGACTTCTCATACTTCCGGTGGCAGTGTACGTCGGGTTTACGGCTACGCCGCTTCCATTTCTTCTCAGCAGAGTAGGTGTTTCGGTATATGAAATAGGAACGATCGGCTCGGTCCTGCAACTCCCGAACATCCTTGTTTTCCTCTGGGCACCGCTTGTAGATGTAAAGCTTCGCCGGAGAACATGGCTGGTAATCTCGTCGGTCGTTACGGCGGTTTGTCTCTGGATCGCTCTACCGCTTGTAGGCGCGTCCAGCCTTGTGGTAATGGCGGCTCTGCTCCTCGCAGCCGGGACGACTGTATCGCTGGTGCTCGCATCGTCCGGCGGACTCATGGTCACGACTCTCCTGGTTGACGAACAATCAAAGGCGGCGGCCTGGAATCAGGCCGGTTATCTTGCCGGGGGCGCATTGGGCGGAGCACTGATACTCTGGCTGGTGACTCGTCTCCCCTTTTTCGTAAGCGGTCTGATCGCAGCGCTTGTCCTTTGTGTCCCCGCTTTCCTTGCACTCTCGCTTCCCGAGAAAGAGCCCGCGGCTTCCCATTGGTTCAAGGGACGCCTAACCGCGATGAAGCGAGAAGTTAGTAGTGTTTTCAGGAACCCGGTTCGTAGATGGACTGCTCTTCTTCTGATGGCACCGGCCGGTACGGGAGCCGCACAAGTCCTTCTCCCTGCGATCGCGTCCCACTACGGCGTCGGCGCCTCAGGAGTCATCTGGATAAACGGGCTCGGAGGCGGAATCGCGCTAGGTGCAGGCTCGCTACTCGGCGCGATGGTTCCCGGCGGTTGGGACGGACGGGTCGTTTATGCCGCGGCAGGATTTCTGAACGGCATTGCGGCCATTGTACTCATGTCGGTGATCGGACCGACAGGATATCTCATCGGAACGATCATATACCTTATAACGCAGGGGCTTTGCTGGGCAAGATTTACCGGGCTCATCGTGGAGATTGTCGGACCGGACACCCGGGATGCGAGCACGCTTTACAGCGCTCTGTCTGCCGCCGGGAGTATTCCGCTCGCCTACATGACATGGCTCGACGGGTTTGGATATTCGAAGTTCGGCACGCACGGGCTGCTGATGACGGATGCCGCAGGGAACTTGATCGTGTTCGGAATAGTGTTGGGAATATTTTTGAGTTACGGGCTTTCTTTCCGGCATAAGCCGGGGAACGTGACGGCAGAATAGCGGAATTGCCAAGCGATTTCCGATGATGGGAAGTCGATATTGCGGCAAAATGTGTCTACCATCGCATGAACGGAAGAGGCCGAATGGAAGATAGATAAGGATATGGAGCATTTTCGGTGAGATCCTCGCACCTTGAGATAACAAGGGAACTCACCACAAACCAGGACGAGCAACACGTCGCACAATGATTTTCTGAGGAGCTCCGCTCGATATTTCTGAAACACGGAATTGACACCCCCGATCTGGGAACCGGGGAATAAACCGGCGGGAAAACGTCTTAATCGACTCTCCCATCGACCAATCGATTTTCAGCCTGCGGCTGATCAGCAGAACCTTAAACTGCGCCTTCGAAACCGCTTACAACAACTATCCCAGCTCAGCTCCGTGCTCGAGAAGCAGCTCACGCAACACCGACCGGTGACAGTGATTCTCATTTTCGCAGTAGCAGCCGACAGAGAAATTGGTGGTGTGAGACAATGCCGCAAGAAGCTCGATTGCGTGACTATTCTCCGGAGTCGACATTTCCGAGCGGTATTTCCTTTTGAAGGCGTTCCACTGTGCCGGCGTCTCTGCCGCCTGAGCAAGCTTCACAGTGCTGTCGCTCGGCGCCAGGTTGGGAAACCACACGTCGTAGAAGTTTCTGGATGCGAACTCCGACTTCAGCACACCGCGCGGCGGACGCCGAACGGTTCCGATGCGGGTCCCCTCGCCTTTCTCACGCGGACTACCGAGCCTCACAATGCGTATAGCCATATCTCATCTCTCCCTAATCCAGTTATCTTTTAGAGCCGGATCACTTAGGACAAGTCCTGTACCAGGACAATTTACAACGTTCCCCCGTCGTCGCCAAAACATCCAAGTAAGCCCCCATTGCTGCGGAACCTCCGGCTGTTTTCCCTGCCCGACAATTACCTAAACCGTGGCCCGAATTCCCTCCCCTGAGATCTGTCGAGAATATAATAATCCTGTCAATTTTCCGGTTGCGCGACCGCTTACGATAGAATTAGATTGATGCATGAAAACCGATACGACACTTTGGAACGAAGACACAATGTATGACGCATTCATGAGACGAAACGTGTCATACGAAGGAATCTTCTTCGTAGGCGTGAAGACGACCGGCATTTTCTGCCGTCCGACATGTCCGGCGAGAAGAGCGAAGAGAGAGAACACCGAGCTCTTTCAATCGGCCAAAGACGCGCTGCTCAACGGTTACCGGCCATGTAAAACATGCAAGCCGCTCGGCGCAACTCCCGATTACATTCAAAAACTCATCGACCAGGTCGCGGCAAACCCGCCGAAGAAAATCACCGACTACGATCTTACCAAGATGAACATCGAACCAAACAAAGTTCGGCGATGGTTCAAGGCAAATCACGGATTATCGTTCCAGGCATACCAGAGAATGCTCAGGATCAATGGCGCGTTGCATCAGATCAAGAACGGCGGAGATGTTACCGAGGCCGCCTTCGAAAACGGTTACGACTCCGTCAGCGTGTTTTCAGACGCTTTCAGGAAAATCATGGGGACAAATCCCTCCAACGGAAAGTTCGTTAACGTCATAAACATTCACCGCATCCTGACTCCGCTCGGACCGATGATCGCCTGCACCACCGACAAATGAAGGTACCCATTCCCTTTATCGCGGCAACGGTGGCCGTCATTTCGGGGATAAGTCGGCTCTCGATCGCCCAATCGTATTCCACGCCCGAACAAGCCTTCGCGGCATTCTTCGAAGAAGCGCGGGCCGCCGAAAGTAAGCACTTCAATCTTTGGGACAGGGACATGTACGGCCCCATCCTCGTGGTGAACCCGCAGACAAGGGAGGTTTACGCCAACTTCCCCGACGCTGGCGGTGCACTCACCAGGAGCGGAGACATATTTGAAGGGCATCTTCCGGAAGAGATCAACATCAACAATACAATCGTGTACTGGAACGGGAGAGAGTGGGCAATGGTAATGCTCCCGCTTCCAAACTACCGGAAGGTACGCATCGGCCTTTTCGCGCACGAACTGTTCCATGTCGTACAGCCTTCCCTCGGTTTCCGAGGATACAGTCCGGACAACAGCCATCTCGATGAAAAGAACGGACGAATCCTTCTGAGACTAGAGCTCGAGGCACTCAGGAAGGCGCTGGAGACACCGTCTACGAACGGAATGAAGAAATGTCTTACCGACGCCATGACTTTCAGGGAATACCGTTACCTCCTTTATCCGCAGGCGAAGTTCACGGAGAATCTCCTCGAACTCAACGAAGGGCTCGCCGAATATACCGGGCTGATCGTCAGCGACATGACGAGAGAGGAGGCAGTCTATTTCTTCGAGAGAAGCATAAACGCCTTCGTGAGATACCCCACGTTCGTCAGGTCCTTCGCTTACGAAACGTTCCCGGTATATGGTTACCTCCTCAGGCAGACGGACAGATACTGGAACAAAGATATTACTCCGAACACCAACCTCTCTGATTACTTCATACACGCTTTCGGGCTGAATATTCCATCCCATCTCCCTTCGGCCGAACGCGCCATCGAGGACAGATATGATGGGATGCTAATCCGCGCCGAAGAGACAAACAGGGAGTCGATACGCATTCAACAGATAGCAACTTACAGGAAGGAATTCATAAACCAGTCTCATGTCGAGATCAAGTTCGAGAAGATGCACCTTACGTTCGATCCCCGCGACGTTATCCCTCTCGATGACAAGGGCAACGTATACCCGACAATCAGGGTCATCGACGAATGGGGGATCCTCGACGTGCAGAACGGGGCTCTCATGAGCCCAAGATGGGATAAGATCATCGTAAGCGCCCCGACAAACATCGACGGACCGGACGCGAGCGGAAACGGCTGGACGCTAAAACTGAACAGCGGCTACAGGTTAGTGGAAGATTACGCGACGGGTAATTACATTTTGACGAGGCAGAAGAGCATTCCATAGGACAAAATCATGGTAATGGTGGACAGCAAGAATAAGAGCGTGTCCCGTCCCGGGCGCCGCATCCGCAGATGCGAGAATGCATTGGATGGTTGAATGACAGAAGAATTAAGGGAGAATATCCTCGGCCTGGAAGAACGATTGCTGCAGCCGGAGGTCAGAAACGACCCTAAGGAACTCTCGGAACTCATTGCCGACGACTTCATCGAATACGGGAGCTCGGGAACGGTCTACGGGAAAAAGGATATCCTCAAGATACTTCCCTCCGATCCCGGTCTCGAAATGGAGATAGAAGAATATCATGCGAGGCCACTTTCACCTCAGGTAGTTCTTATCAATTACAGGGTTTACACGAAACGGAGGGATAACGGCCCGCCGACACGTTCAGAACGGAGTTCCATCTGGAGACTCACCAACGGTCGGTGGCAAATCGTATTTCACAAGGGAACCAATATTTAAACGGCGGGGAGTGTAATCGGGCGCGTCCGAACTACGCGACATGATTATGACGACAACGATGTCCATGATTACCCGCCATCATTGTGTAGGAAGAAGAAGATGCAGTACCGTGAATTAGGAAGGACCGGCTGGAACGTGTCAACAATCAGCTTCGGCGCCTGGGCAATCGGAGGAACATGGGGAGAGGTCGACGACAAAGAATCACTGGCGGCCCTTCACCGCGCGCTCGAACTCGGTGTAAATTTCTTCGACACCGCGGACGTTTACGGTGACGGCAGAAGTGAACGTTTGCTGGCACAGCTCCGTAGGGAACGAAAAGAAGAGTTTCACATCGCAACGAAAGCGGGGCGAAGGCTCGATCCGCATGTCGCATCCGGTTATAATAGGCAAAACCTGACCGCGTTTGTCGAACGAAGCCTGAAAAATCTCGACACCGAAGCGCTCGATCTCCTCCAGCTTCACTGCCCGCCGACGGAGGTTTACTACATGCCGGAAGTGTTCGGCGTTCTCGACGATCTCATCAAGGACGGCAAGCTGCGGTACTACGGCGTCAGTGTCGAGAAGGTGGAAGAGGCCCTGAAGGCAATCGAGTACCCGAACGTTCAAACCGTCCAGATCATCTTCAACATCTTCCGGCAACGCCCTGCGGATCTGGTCTTCGAACAGGCACAGCAAAAAAAGGTGGGAATACTCGCGAGAGTGCCGCTTGCCTCGGGATTATTGACCGGAAAGCTTACGAAATTCAGCAGGTTTGCCGACGACGATCACCGCAAGTTCAACAGGCACGGCGAGGCATTCGACCGTGGCGAAACATTTTCCGGAATCGACTACGAAAAGGGATTGAAGGCGGTTGAGTCTTTGCGCCGACTCGTACCCGCGGGGCAGACCATGGCACAGCTCGCGCTGAGATGGATACTCATGTTCCGTGCAGTGTCATGCGCGATTCCCGGCGCAAAACGCCCGGCCCAGGCTGAAGAAAACATAAAAGCCGCCGATCTCCCGCCGCTGACTCCCGAAGCCTCGATGGCAATCAAGAAACTCTACGATGATCAGATAAGAGAGTCGGTTCACCATTTCTGGTGAGCCGGTAATGGCGATCCGGTGACCGTCACTTGCATTAGACTCAGATAGTGACAGGTCACCAAGCTGTCATTCCGGCAGTGCAAACGCAGGGTATTTCGTGTAATTTGTTCGCGTTGAATTCTCAGAAAGAATGGTGAACCCGTGACCCGAACCGTAATCTTCATACTTGTCGCATCCCTGATATTTTCCATATACGGACTGGCAAATTACTATATCTTCATCCGCGGACTTCACGCCCTTCGGCTGACGGGCGGAGTTCGCATCTCCTATATCGTGGTCTTCACTTTCCTTGCCGTATCCTTCATCGCGGCAATGTTCCTCGAGCGCGCGGACATAATCGCACTCGGCAAACCGCTCAGCTGGATCGGATCGTTCTGGCTGGCAGCGTTCGTTTACTTTCTACTGATCCTCGCGGCGATCGACCTGACCAGACTCGCCAATCATTTCATCCATTTCTTCCCTTCGTTCATGACATCATATCGAGCGCATGCCGCAAATATCACGGCGATATCGGTGATTTCGCTCGTCGCGGCCGTTGTAATCTACGGTTTCATAAATGCACATATCATACGTGTCCGAACGTTCGACATAAATGTCCCGAAGCAGGCGGGAGGAAGGAAGAACGTGAACATCGTCATGGCTTCGGACATTCACCTCAGCTCCATCATCAACAACGGTCGCATAAGGGCCATCGTCGACAGAATTAATTCGCTCTCACCCGATATCGTCCTCCTCCCAGGCGACATATTGGACGGCGATCTCAATCCCGTCGTCAGGCAGAACCTCGGCGAAGGGCTCAGGCAAATCAAGGCACCCCTGGGAGTTTACGCGGTCACCGGCAATCACGAATACATCGGAGGTGTCGAGAAGGCGTGCAAATACATCGGCGATCATGGCGTGAAGCTCCTGAGGGACTCGACGGCCTTCATCGACGGCAGCTTCTACGTCGTCGGCCGTGAGGACCGCTCGGCACGGAAGCGGACCCCCCTCTCCGAACTCATGTCCGGCGTCGATAAGAAGTATCCCGTTATACTCATGGATCACCAGCCGTTCCATCTTGAAGAAGGAGAAGCGAACGGCGTCGACCTCCAGCTTTCGGGCCATACTCATTACGGGCAGATGTGGCCTTTCAACTACATAACGAAGATGGTCTATGAGCTGGCGTACGGCTACCTCGTGAAGGGAACGACGCACATTTATGTCTCATCCGGCGTCGGTACGTGGGGACCGCCCGTCAGAATTGTTGCGAACCCTGAGATTGCACAATTCCGCCTCACCTTCGCCGAATGAAAAAGGAGAATTCGTTATGGTTACCTACGATGAAATCGCCGGAATGATCGACCACTCACTCCTTAAACCCACTCTCACTGACCGGGAGATAAAAGACGGATGTGAGCTGGCGGCAAAGTACAGGGTGGCTTCAGTGTGCGTGCGACCCTCGGACGTCATCCTCGCCAGTGAGATTCTGAAAGACACCGCAGTGCTCGTCACAACTGTGATCGGTTTTCCGCACGGGACGACTACGACAGCCGCGAAAGTCGCCGAGGCGAATGAAGCTATCGGCAACGGCGCGATCGAGCTCGACATGGTACTCAACATCGGAAAACTCAGGTCGAAGAATTACGAATACGTAAAGCAAGACATCAGAGCCGTGACCGATGCTGCGCACGCGAGGAAGGCCCTCGTCAAAGTAATTTTCGAAAATTGCTATCTCAGCGAGGAAGAAATCATCGAGGCGTGCAAAATATGCAACGAAGTCGGCGTCGACTTCGTCAAGACTTCCACCGGATACGGGTCCGGGGGGGCAGAAGACAAAGACATCAGGCTGATGAGAAAATATGCCGACTCCAGGATTCAGATCAAGGCAGCCGGCGGAGTACGCACGCTCGAGAGAGCAATAGAGATACGTGAGCTCGGATGCACGAGATTCGGCTGCACCGCAACCGTTGGCATTCTTGAAAGACTGAAATAACATTTCCTTAGAGACGCGACCGAAAAGTCCAACCACAAAGAGCACGAAGATTTTTCACGAAGGACACGAAGGGCTCTATTCATTTATCGCTCTTTCTTTGTGCTCTTTGCGCCCTTTCTTCGTGACCTTTGTGGTTAAATAGTTTTGCGGCGGGTTTTCGGCCACGTCCCTAGGCGCATGCGCGCCGGAGACAGGAGGTATGTTAGCGTATGCAAGCGGGGACTATTACTTCGATCATGATAATTACCATGCTCGTCCAATCCTATTTCATCCGACTGGCAAACGCAGGGAAAGAGAACAGTAGACTTGATCCCGAAGGCGTGGTCATACTGACTGATGCCATTTACCTGGCTCCGTCGTTCCTGACAATGCTCTGGGTCCATTAAACGGGACACTTCACGATGGCCGTTCTCTCCGGAGCGCAAGATCCCAGGATGGGACTGTATAGAGTCGTGGAAGTAAGCCCCTATAGTACACACACTGAAATCGGCTGGATGGAAAGGTGTGCCCCTGCCTGTCCATCTTCCATTCCATATTTCCGGCATTCCATTTTTCCTTCAAGTTCCTCTTGCCCTGACGCGGCGTCATAGTTGTATATTACTACCGGAGATTGAAATGAAAGAATACACCGTTCAGCAACTCGCGAAGATTGCAGGAGTAAGCGTCAGGACGCTTCATCACTACGACCACATCGGACTCCTGAAGCCTGCTTCACGCAACCACGCGCGATACAGATTTTACGGAGAAGCGGAGCTTCTCAGGCTTCAACAGATACTTTTTTTCAGGGATCTCGACTGCAGTCTCGATGACATTGCAAGGATCCTCGACAGTCCCGGTTTCGACCCGGTGGAAGCGCTTGAAGCTCACAGGATAGAGTTGAAGAAACGAGCGAAGCGGCTCGACGCCCTGCTGAACACGATCGACAAAACAATAAAGAAATTGAAAGGAGAGGAAATAGATATATCTGACCAAGAATTATACGGCGGCCTTTCGAAGAAACAGGCCGAAGCTTACGCGGAAGAAGCAAGACAGCGCTGGGATCCGAAGCTCGTCGACGAAACCAATGCGAGAGTGAAGAAATGGTCGAAGGAAAAATGGGCGGCCGTTAACAAGGAGCTCGACGACATGATGCGACAGCTCGCACCGCTTATGGGAACGCCCGTGGGAGATAAGAGGGTACAGGCTCTCGTGGCCCGGCATCATGCTTACCTGAACAACTTCTACGAGGTCAAGCCAAACATGTACCGCAGCCTGGGGAAAATGTATATCGAAGACCCGCGCTTCCGGTCATACTTTGAGAAGTACCGAACGGGTCTGGCGGGATATCTTGCGGAGGCCATAGAATTGTACTGCAACTATAAATAACTCACGGGAACAATAGAACCGAGACTGCAATGGACGACAAGAACGTAAGTGGCGAAATATACGGCATGCCTTCTTTCGTGATACTGAGGGTTGCCGATCCGGCACAATCGAAAAGCTGGTACGAAATGGTGCTCGGATTCAAACACATCTTTTCAATGCCAGGGCCGCGCGGAATTCCGTTGTTAGTGCATCTTCGCTGGACGAAGTACGCCGACTTGCTCCTCCAGCATCAGCACGATTCCGATAAGACGATCGAAAAAGGGAAAGGACTGACGTTGAATTTCGCGGTGACGAGCGGGACGGTTGATGAACTGGCGGAACGGGCCCGGCAATACGGCGCAGCGATTGTGAGTGAGCCGAAGAACCAGCCATGGAATGCCCGCGACTTCAGCGTGGCGGACCCCGACGGGTTTATACTGACATTCACAAAAGGACCTGTCGACGAATGGCTCGAAATGGACAGCATCGTCAAAAGAAACTCCGGCAGGTGACTGTTGCCCGAATTCGATTTCGGCGTGGTGGTGACAGTCACCGTGCGCTATTCGTTCTCAAGCAGATGCTTCAGCGCCGGGAGCACGCGGTTCCAGAATCCTTCTGAGTCCTTCCTCCTCGACTCATCGCCGTTGAGGTGATCGGTGAAGACGGTGAGCACCGTCTTACCGCCGTCAGCCTTCAGCTCGTAGCTGACATGAGCGTGGTTTTCTTCCCTATCTGGCACACCGGCCGCCGGATTGAAATCGGAAAACTTCAGGTACTTCCCCGGCTCGATTTTCAGGATCCTACCTTTCCTGTAAGTCTTGATCCTGCCGCTATCTCCCGTCCAGACAACCGGGCTTTCCTCTTTCCAATCCGAATCGATGCTCAGCACGTACATGTATCCTTCTGCCATTGATGCCGTCCCATAATTTGCATCGATTGATATAGACGCCTCTCAAGACCCTAAACCCAGAGGGTTTTGTGCCGTTGATAGCCGTCCGTTTTATCGGATGGCTGCTTCTGAGACAGCCTGACAAAGCCTTATCTCTCTTCCGCAATCTCTTTTATCTTCTTCATCACCATTCCCCACCCATTTATCGTATCCTCGTATCTCTTCTGTCGGGTTTCCAATCCGACAGTGCTTCGCAATCGGACATATATTTCCGGGTCATCAACGGATTGACCAGCGCGTCCCAGACAAGGGACGGTGCGGCATCTATGGTTATCGAATCGGTGGCTATCATTTCTGTGCTCATGATTCCTCCCTCTTTAAAATTCGAAGCTCTAAATTCTAAATGCCGCGTTCCCCGATGGACGCCCTCAGCGCGGCATCCCGACATATAAAGAATCTTGACGGGACAAATTCGAAAATCTAAATCTTAAACAATCAGCCGCCGCGTTTGGGAATTTGAATTTGAGAATTGGAACATTGTTTAGGATTCCGGATTTCGAGTTTAGGATTTCTTTTGAAGGTTCGTCCCCGGATCATCCGCGCTCGGTCCGTAAACCGACGGCACCTTTCCACCCGCAAGGCGGATGTAGACTGACATCTGTCCGCGATGGTGGATCTGATCGAACAACATGAACTGTATGAATTCCCCGGCGGTAGACTTGTTTCCCGCAAACTCGACAGGTTTCTTCAGGTCGGAGTCCGCCATCTTCTCCATGTCCGCCAGTACTTTGGAATACGCCTTCTCAAAATCATCCGCCAGCATAGCTACGTTTGCCGGCGAGTATGTCTTGAATATCGACCTGTCCAAGTTATCGCCGAATACATTTGCGCCTATCAGGTACATCTCGAATACGAAAGTGGACATCACAGTGACGGCAGGCGACGACCGCGGATGGGGCTTGAACGAGAGCATTCCTTCGGGAAATGCTCTGATAACCTTGAGCGTGGTGGCGAATTCCCTTTTCAACAACTTGATCAACTCATCTCTGGACATGGTAAAACAATTCCTTTCGATTCTTTTATCCCGATTAAAACCTAATCCTTACGACATATACCTGAACATTACCGGGGTCAATTCGGTTCTGGGTTAAGATAACAACTCTCCTGTCGCGCTTATTGTAAAAACGCGACAGGGATCACGGCAGGACCAGATCGTATCGTTGCTCCTCCAGCGGCTTGCCGAACGATGTCGAATCCTCTATATCCGGTCTTCAGTTCCGTCGCGAACGACACGTTGCTCAATTGGATATAGTCCGCCGTGCTAAAACCTCTTGCACAAATTAGAACTATTTTATCCGTATGTCTGATATTTGTTTAATGAAATCCATTCAACCAGACAAAGCCAACGGTGAATGCGTATCGACTGAAAATGGAATAATCACCATAGAGTTCAGCCTCGCTGATGTATGCAAGCTTCTGCAGATCTAGTATCTCTTCCGCGTCGGCCAGGCTTGCCCGTCTTATCAAGACCCGATGATTCAGGTTTGCATCATCGGCCATTCTACGGTTTCCTTTCAGCAGGCTGGTAAGTCCCCGGAACGCTTCGGAACCCAACGGCAAGCCTGTTCCATGCGTTTATGGCGATGATCGTCATCGTCAGGTCGACATGCTCCTTCTCATTGAAATGCTTGCTTACCTCTTCGTACAGATCGTCCGGCGCATGTGTTTCGCTCAAA
Source organism: Bacteroidota bacterium (assembly GCA_021845665.1). GTDB lineage: Bacteria > Bacteroidota > Ignavibacteria > Kryptoniales > JAKASW01 > JAKASW01. Next base: position 83,842 of record JAJZVO010000005.1, read on the forward strand.
AGCGTCAAAGCTTCTGTCCACGCGAGTGCGGCGCGTTCCTTGTCGGTGTAGAACGGCGTCTCATGCCACGCGTTCAGAGCGTACAGGCGCTGCTCGGTCTCGCCGAGTGCGCGCGCATCCTTCGAGTGCATGTCGAGACAATAAGCGCAGCCGTTGATCTGTGAAGCTCTCATCTTAACGAGCTCGAGAAGCTTGGGGTCAAGTCCGGAGCTGCTTGCATACTTCTGCAGCTGCCGCATCGCCTCGTAAGCGCCGGGTGCTACCTTCGCGTATTCCAAACGTGATTTCATAGCGTGTCTCCTCTGTGTGAAATAACTTAGAGACCCCGCTCCGAAGAGCGAGGCTTGAAGATCAAGCGTTTTTAATACGGAGTTCTATTGTATTCCGATCGCAGACGTTTCACGCGTAGCCTTTCAAAAGGTGGCTGGGGGTTGTAGCCTCGCCGCTGAAACTCGGCGCCTATCGCCCTGCCGGCATTTTGAAAAGCTGCTTCACTTTCCCAGACAGCGGTTGTCATGAAATTGAACTCGCTTTCTCCGTTTATTTTTTCGTAAGAAAAGCCTTCAACAAAACCAGGGATGGTCTTGATAAGTCCCTGGACCACACGAGACTGCTCAAGGAATTCCTCCGCGGATTCCTTTGGGACGATGAACAAGTCAATCGATACTACTTGCATCACCTTTTCTCCTCGTTAACATTTATTTGTCAGCTGCATTCTCCCGGCCTCAGAGCTTAGCTTCTCTCATGACCCGCTCGCGGTCCGATCGGAAAGAAGCCCAGGAGAATGGATACGATGAGTACAATAACGGAAGCGGCCATCGCCGTCTTCACCGTCATCATGTAGACTATTCCGAGAAGAAGCATCGTTCGCAGCCTGATGGATAAGACCAGCGAATTGTCGGTGGTGCGCTTCCTGAACTCGGGAGTCATGTCCTGAAGCCCGCTCGCGTCTTCCTTCATCGTCCTCATCTTTCGACCGTTCATGATGCCGCCTATTGCACCGATCAGTATAATGCCCACGAAACCGATGGCGACCCACGCCGCGTTGGGCCAGGCGACAACACCCATATATATCCCCGGTATCAGAATGAGGAACATCCCGATCCCGCCTACCATGCTTAACTTTGAATAAATGGAAAGTGACTCGCGCGCGCGGTCAACACTCGCGGCCTTCCTCAGACCGATAAGGCTTAACCACTCGATCGCCATTGCGCCGGCAAGCATAAGCGCGCCGGTGACATGCAGGAACAACGCTACCAGGTATAACATTCCAGACTCCTCTTTTATTTGAAGTGAAAGAACGTGCGAGCGCCTCTTCTTCTATTCGCTTTCGGTGGAGCTCTCATTCGGTCTCCGGACCGATCCGCTCAGGTTTACCGTCGACATACTTCCTCCGGTATCGCGTGAGGGGAATACGCATATCCCTCTCACAGACTCCCTCCTTTATATAAACGAATTCAGGTTCGAAATATTGCCCGGAAAAACGGAAAAAATTCCGGTGCTGTTCATTCTTCTTTTCCAAACGAACCCTCGAAACCGAGCGCGTATGCAATTTCACTTACCGACAAGTCGGTCGTTGACAGTTTTTCTTTTGCTTTCTCGATCAGCTTATCGTGGATGTGCTGCTGCGTGCTTTGTCCCGTCTGAACCTTGAGCAAGCTGCTCAGGTAATTCGGCGAAACATTCAGCGCTTCGGCAACATGCTGAACCGACGGCAAGCCTTTCTCCACTAAGTTGTCACCGTTGAAATATTCTCCGAGAATATCTTCCAGTCGATTGAGGTTCTTGTGGTTGGTTACTTTTCGTGTTATGAACTGGCGATGATAGAACCGGTCCGAATAATTCAGCAACACCTCAATCTGAGAAATGATAATGTCCTGGCTGAACTTATCGATATTGGAATGATACTCATCCTTGATGTTCTTTAAGATGCCGGTAACTGTCGCTTCTTCTTTCTCCGAAAGAAACAGCGCTTCATTCACGGAGTAGTCGAAATATTCATATTGCCTTATTGTTTTAGCCAAAGACGTATGCCACAAGAAATCGGGATGGACGAGGAGTATCCAACCCGTTTGCGGCGGCCCTTCGTCGGTGCGAGGCTCAATCCCGAAGACTTGGTTGGGCGACATGAAGAACATCACCCCTTCATCGAAATCATATTGCTGCTGACCGTATCTGAATTTGGCGCTGCAATTTCTTTTCAAAGCGATCATGTAAAAATCGTAAACCAGGGTCACCGGCTCGCTCGCAAATGCGTCCTCAATCGATCCGAGATCTATCACGCTGATCAGCGGATGTTCCGGTTTGAGCAATCCCCTGAGCTGGTGGAACTCGCTTATGGTTTTGATTCTGCGTACGTGTGTGTTGCTCATTCTATATGCATTTCCTTCGTGACTTGATCGGCCTTGTCGTTCTGTGAATTACCATGGTATCACATCATCCTTGAAAAATCCTCCGGTCGGTCCATCGACACCGATAGTTGCATACTTTACAATCCGTCTTGCGGCTTCCTCAACTGTTTGCGTCCCACTGTGTCCGTTTAAGTCGGTTTCCGTATAACCGGGCCCGATGCTATTTATCTTGAATTTCGTTCCTCTGAATTCACCGGCCAGCATTACCGTAAAAGCGTTCAGCGCTGTCTTGGAACAACTGTATGCATCGTACATTCCCATATTGGGGTTATCCGTGGTCCTGCTGTGAGCCGTCAGGGAACCAAGACCACTCGAGACGTTCACAATTCTCGGCTCGTCGGATTTCTTTAGAAGATCAATGAACTGTTGTGTAGTCTGCACCGCACCGAAGAAATTCGTATCGAACACCCTTCGCAGATTTTCAATCGTGCCCTTAGACATGCTTTGAGGCTGTTCTCCAGCTATGCCCGCGTTATTTATCAGAACATCCAGAGCGACGATTTTGGTTTCAAGCTCCTGTCTCGCCTCTTTAATGGAGTCGATATTTGTAACATCGATTTCGATAAGTTCGACATTGAAAATTCCTGACTCCTTTAACATACGAACGGCATCAATACCTCTCGCCTTTTCCCTGCTTCCAAGATGAACGACAAATCCTAGTTGCGCCATTTGTCTCGCGGTTTCAAAACCGATTCCTTTATTTGCTCCCGTTATCAATACATTTTTCATCTTCAACGCCTCTCATGCATAATGATGTTTTCACTTTCCTACTTGTCACCTGTCTTCGAATACACTTCCGCAAATTCTTTCGCAAAGTCCGTCAGCTTTACTTTCCCGGTTATTACTTCGGACCTGTGGCGGGCAAATTCTTTTGGCATCAACCCCTTGTGAATGGGCGCCTGCATCTCCACGATATCCGATGCGAGTTTCGGGGACAGTCCGGCCGTTTCCATATTTTTTTGCATTTCTTCGGCGGCCACGGTAACCCATTTCAAATCGGGCCTTCCGATTGCCGCGCCCAGGATTGCAGCCGCTGCGTTGCAAGTCATTTCGTCGCTGGCTACGTAACGAACATTCCTGCCGTTATTGGGATGTGCAATCTCGTCGGCTACAGCGTCGGCAATATCGGAAGGAGCCGATAGTACTATCCTGTCTTCTCCACCAAAGGTCGCGGCAATGAGGCCCCTTTCTTTGATCGTTTTTATCGAATCAAGAAAATTCGAATAGAAGTATCCCGGACGAATATGGGTAACCGCAACATCGGACAAGTCGTCGAAAATATTTTCTATATCCTGGTACGCTCCGATTACGCCGGTAGCCCAGCCGCTTAGAAGTACCACCTGTTTTATTCCAGCTTTATCAATAGCGAACACGTAGTTGTCGCCGATCTTCTTGAAGTAGGCTATCAGATCCGCTTCCTTCAAATTCATAGGCATCATACAATAAACCGCGTCCGCGCCGGCAAATGTAGAAGTGAGAAATTCCACATCCTCCAGTTTACCTATCGCACCTTTGGCGCCTATGGCTGCGATATCCCTCTGTCTCTCCGATTTGCTGCTGACAACAATAACGGAATGACCTCCGCTCACCAGTTTTGTTGCCAAAGGCTTGCTGATGTTCCCTAACGAACCTGTTATTACGATTTTCATAAGAATCCTTCTCTCTGATCAAAGTGATAATACTTACAGAATTCCTAGCGAAGCTAGGCCTGAGACCGCCGGGTTCTATGTTTGGCTCACAGCGGAACTTGCGTTATGCGACTGTTTCCTCATCGAAAAGTGTTTCTCCCGCCCATCACTATCACTGATGGGTAAAGCGGGATGCCGAAAGGCGGCATTTGGTTCTTTGCATCAAGACAAAGGAAAAAAAGCCCTTCGAAAACGGATCCACGGTGAATCCGTACAGGACGGAAGTTTGATGTTGCTTGTTCATTTTCTTTTGCTCGCCCGAAAAGAAAATGAACCAAAAGAAAAGGGCGCCCTGCGGAAATGGTTCCGACCACGCCGTGGCATGGTCGGACACGTCCCGTCCCCCGATACGGGAGGCGATCTTGATACACGGTGGTTCGTATATCATGGATGAGACTCCAAAGATCGCCTCCTCAGGTAAAATGAACCTCTCTGTGAAAAGGGGACGGGACTCCATTTTCGCAAGGGATTTTGCGGCCTTGCGTGCCGCAAGACAACTCGTATCATTTATCTGAGCTTTGCTATATGATGGTACGCAGTTGACTTTAATCCCGGTGATTGAATACTTCCGCAAATTCCTTCGCGAAGTCCGTCAGCTTCACTTTGCCGAGCGCCGGCCTGTTGCGGTTGTAATCTTCACACAGTTTCCCCGTCTGCGTAGCCGCATTCATCTCGACCAGGCCTGCGGCAATTTTCGGGTTCATACCTGAGGCTATCATGCTGTTCAAGAGTTGTTCGTCTGGAATGACTACCCATTTCAAATCCGGCTTGCCGATGGCTGTTCCCAGAATAGTCGCGAGCTCGTTGCAGCTTACTTCGTCGCTCGCGACGTAACGTACCTTTCTCCCTTTGAATGGTGTTGTGAGCTCTTCGGTAACAGCGGCGGCGATGTCTAATGGAGAAACCCACGGCTTTTTGCTATCCCCACCGTAGTTCGTTGCTATGACGCCCTGCGCCTTTATCGTCTGTATGAAGCCGAAGAGATTATAGTAGAAACCGACGGGGCGCATGAAAGTGATGGCGACGTCGGACGGGAGTTCCTCCAGAATGTCCTCCATGTGACGATAGAAGGCGAGGATACCGTTGCCTTTTTCCGTATGAGCGCCTATGCTGCTGAGAACGACCGCTCGTTTTACGCCCGACTGTTGAATCGCATGTTTGTAATTGTTGGCAATTGTGGTCGTGTACGCCTTCAGGTCCAGATTATGATCGAAGAAATTGCTGCCTGACGAGATCATGCAGTACACTGCATCCGCACCTGCAAAAGTGGATGCAAGAAAGTCGGCATCTTCCATCGTGCCGATAGCTGCTGTCGCACCCAACGCTTCAATGTCTTTTTGTTTTTCCTGCTTGCTGCTGATTACCGTAACCGCATGTCCCTTTCGCACCAGCTCTTCCGCAAGCGGCTTGCTTATATGTCCCAGTGAGCCTGTTAATACTATCTTCATTTTCATCCTGGATCCGAGGGCGCTAATGAGCAAATCTTTTGGGTTGACGGATTACTGCAAATCGTTCGAACTGATCATGAGGGCAGCGATCCCAGGGGGAAAGAAACTCGGTGGGGTCGTTAGATTACCCACGGCCTATGCGTCTGAGTGCAATCCTACCCTGTTTCCTTCGGTATCGATGAAAACACATATGTAACCCGCAACAATCTTCTTCACTGAGGATATCACCTTACCCCCTGCAGGTTCGATCCTATCAATCACTGCCCGGATTGAAGGCGCGGCGTTCAGATAAACCAGAACTCCTTCCGATCCCGGCTTCAACCGTGAGTTCCTGACCAGGGCGCCGGATACTCTCCCGGAAGTGGCTTGAATCACGCCTGGCACTGATGGAAAGAAGGACAACTCTTCGTCGGTCTCTTCCATATATTGGGTTCGCATCTTTATGTCGAGAATAGTTTCATAGAATTTCTTCGCCCGCGCCATATCCGTCACCGGAAGATCGAACCAGTTTATGACATTCGTCTTTTCATCGAGTTTGCGCATGATACCTCCTTATTGCCGGTTTTTGTTTTCAATTGCAATAGAATGTTACTTCCTGCGCAATGTAGATAATTGTACAAATCGGTCGTCTTCGTTGTCAGCAAGCTGCTTCGGCGTCGCTCCGGAATATTTCTTACTTTCCTTTATGAAGTGAGACTGATCTGCGTATGCCTGTTCCGGAAAGAGACGCTTCTCCTTGAGCTTGTCGAATGAAGCTCGAAAGCGCAAAACGTTGCAGTACGACTTGAGTGAAATTCCAAAACGATTCCTGAAATATCTGTTGATTTGTCTGCTGCTCCAGTTTACCTTGTTCGCCACGTTCGCCACTTTTACCGCTCCGTTACTCATATACAGAGTGCGAAACAACTCGCGTTTCCTGGAATCGATTGGTTCTTTCGGCGTCATGTCAAGTAGAACTCGCCTAGTTTTGCTTTCGAAGCTGACGAAATCAGATAAATCTTTTCCAGAGATTCCACCGAAGCCTTCCGGCAACACGGTTTCACTATTGAATAATTGCGCGATCTTCACACCGAGCAAATATTCAACCGCAAGCAATCTAAAACTGACACCGAACAATTCTCCATCTCCGGGAACTATACATAGATACTCCTGGGTCCAAAGTCCAATCAGTGAACTTACCGGCTCCTTCCGGGGAGACTTCGTGAAGACTATATCAAAGTAGCCGTCCGGTAATACTGAGAATTGCCTCTCCTTATCAGAGGAATTGTGGACATACCAAATTGATTTTACAAATTCGGAAAGGGAACCGCCGGGTTCCGCTTCTCTATACGTGACGTCTTCCATCTTGCTGCGCCGTTGATCAAGTTAGCAATTCAGTTCTCTGTGATTCGAAGCCGTGTCGAAATTCGTTAAGCTTTCCTAAAGGACAACCACAATCTTTCCCACCGTTTTTCCCGTCTCAATTTGTTGATGAGCTTTCGGAAGATCCTCGAATTTGTATCTTGCCGAGACGTGCGAATGAAGCTTTCCTTCCGCCATGAGTCTCGCTACCTGCTTCATGTCCTCGCCGTTCGACTGGACCAATATCCGAAACGTCTGTACGTCTCTCGCTTTTGCCGCTTTGAAATGTTCATCTCCGAAGTTAGCCTTTATGGAAACCACCCTTCCGCCTTTCTTCGCCGCGGCAATCGAACGAAGAAGATGTTCACTGTCAGCAATCGAGTCGAAAACTATGTCTGCGTCCTTGACCTCGTCTTCAAATTTCTCCGAGGTGTAATCAATGAATTCGTCGGCACCGAGCTTCAAGACAAAATCCTTCTTGGCGGTCGACCCGGTGCCGATAACGTGAGAGCCGAAGCTTTTTGCTATCTGAACTGCATAATGGCCCACTCCGCCGCCAGCTGCATGAACGAGAACTTTGTCGCTTTTCTTCACCTTCGCATTGGCAACGAGTCCTTGCCACGCCGTCAGTGCCGCAAGCGTTGCAGCAGCAGCTTCTTCGTGCGAGACATTCTTCGGTTTCAAAGCCAGCTGGTTTGATGGTACAGCAACATACTCAGCATACGCCTTTCCATTTCCTGGAAAGTTGACCATCCCAAAGACCTCATCACCCTTTTTGAATTCTCTTACATTACTTCCGGCCTCTTCAACCACTCCGGAAATATCCCATCCCAATATGTAAGTTTCTTCGCCTTCCTTCGGTCTCAGCATTCGAAGCAGCGTAGCCCTGTCACGCCTCACGCCCGCGTCGACGGGGTTGATGGAGATTGCTTTCACTTTTACCAGCACTTCCCCGGCGTTTGCCTCCGGCTTTTCCATTTCTGATAATGTGAAGTTTTCTATGCCGCCGTTTTCTTTCAATATCATTGCTTTCATAGACTTCCTCGATTTCTCATCTGTTAAACGGCTCCGTTTCCCTTGCCGTGCCTCCTTGTGTGCAATTTCACTAACAATTCCCGTGAAGTCAAACATGTGAACCCCGTTACCGGCCTCGCCTGGCCCGGTCAGCCCATCCTTCGGCTCATCCGTGCGACTGACACAGCCGGCCGGATTCGCTGGGATGACCACGCAGAGAGGGCTCAATGTATCCAGGGACAAAGATCCTCCTTCACTCTACGCAATACCAAGGCTGTCTCAAAAGTGGCATTGACCCACACGCCCATGGTGTGTACGCACCCCTGATTCCGCCCGGTCCAAGTCGAAGTTTCCTTCCTCATGCGAAGTGCTTATCTTGATAACGCGAGTTGAAAAACAATAGAAGCGTTATCCCCGATACCAGACAACGTCCCGACGACATCGCGATCAAGAACGATGGCACCGGAGCCGGAAAGAAGTCTTATCCCTCAAGTCCGGCTGCGCGGTGGGCTTCGCGGAAGCTGCTCGGAATAGCCCTCAGACTTCTCGCCGTTTCAATTGTCGCGTTCGTACTCTGGCATCAGTTTGCCGGTGTGAAGATCGGCGCCGTACTTGTGCTCGTTGACAGGGTCAGATTTGCCTTATTCCTCGTTCTCATACCGCCTGTTCTCGAATTGATCGCCGAGACCTTCGGGCTCGCGCTTTGCATTCCGGGCAGCCCAACCCCCGGACGTCTGTTGAAGGTTCTCCCGGCGCGTATCGGCTGCGATGCCCTTACCAACTCCCTGCCCGCCGGTGTGGTAGCGGCCGAGACACTGCGTCCTGTGCTGGTAAGCCGCGCGTGCAAGCTGCCGATAGAGGAGGGTGTTGCGGCATGCCTGATGGGAAAGATCAACATGGCAGCCGCGCAGGGTTTGTTCCTTGCGATCACGATGGCGCTGGTTGCTCTCGGAAGTTCCGGACATGCTTATTCAGGCACACTGTCCGTGAGTACGATTATAACCGTTATCGTTGTCCTCGGTTTAGTCTTCGCCGCAGTCGGATACATTTACACCGGCGAGCGCCTCACTCAGCTAACCTCGCTGCTGAAACGAATTGCCTGGAATCGCTGGCGGCGTTTCCTTTCGCGAATCGAGTCGAGTGTGCACCGTATCGACGCGACGATTCTACATTTCGCGCGGCGCGATCAAAAGGCGGTCGTTGCTTCCCTCGTATCGTTTGTTGTAGGATGGATACTGCTGGGGAGCGTGTCATTTTTGATATTGAGAATTCTCGGTGAGCACGTTTCACTCGGACAGGGACTTCTCATGGAAGGTACCGTTTCGCTTCTCAGGATTGCATTCTTCTTCATACCGTCGGCGTTCGGTCCTGCTGAAGCCGCGTATGTTTCTTTCATCACCGCATTCGGTGTAGCAGATCCCGCGGCGGTGGCGCTTGCATTCATCGCCATCAAACGGTCCCAGGAGCTTCTCTGGATCGCTCTCGGATATCTTGCATTGCTCTTTTCGGGGAAACAGAAATCCCGTGACAGCGTGTCGCTTCCTACGCAATAGCATATGGACCTCACTTGCTATTATTTGATCATGACCATCTTCTTTAGTGCCACGAAGCTCTTTCCATCCCCACCAACCGCGTCGATTCGGTAGAAATATACGCCGCTCGCGAAACGGGACATGCCTACTGTTTCATCATAAATTCCTGCGCTCATTCGTCCAAGGTCGAATGTCTCAACTCTTTGTCCGAGTACGTTATAAATGGCAAGTGTCACGCTTGAGTTTTCTTTGAGCGCGAACCTGATGGTCGTACTCGGATTGAACGGATTAGGAAAGTTCTGGAGCAAAGCGAAATGCGCCGGTATCCCTCCCGTTAATTTTATACCCAGGACTCCTGATCCTGTTACAAAGGGAACCGCAGCAGAGAACGCGCCTGTGCCACCCGCATCGATTCCGGCCACCCGCCAATAGAATGTCCGGTTTGCGGCGAGAGTATCAGAGATTTGGATCAAAGTGTCTGTAACGGTCGTGTCGACGATAACGGGTGTGAAGGCACTGTTCGAAGCGACCTGGAGCTCGTATCTGACGGCAGACGCCGACCCTTTCCAGAGGAAAGTGGCCATGCGAGGTTCACCTGCGTTGCCATCGGGGTATATCGCTGCCGGAGATGGAGGGGTGTTCACAGTAGTGGTAAAAGAGTCGGCCGGACTGTACCCGCTTATTCCGGCAGGATTGTATGCCACAACCTGCCAGTAGTACTTGGCGAGTTCCTCCAGATTCGTTACCGTAAGGGAAGTGTCCTTCGTTGAATCCTGAATCATGGAAACCACGGTCGATAAGCCGGTCCAGATCCGGCAGACATATCCGCTCTCATTTTGCACCGCGTGCCATGTTAGCGTAAGCGTATCAGGAGGAATGTGCATCGCATCCTGCCCCGGGTAAACAGTAACAGGGGTTCCCGGCAGAGGCATAACGGTGAAAGAATCCACCGGAGAAAACGGAGACGCGCCCAGCGGATTCACCCCCTGCACTCTCCAGTAATACTTCGTGCCGGGGAGAAGTGGATCGATCGCATTTGTGGTGTCGACAGTGGAGTCATTGACTACGAAACCCTTAGCCGATGTGAACATCGTGTCTGTCCGCACCTGCCAGTGAAATTGAGAGGCATCCGATTTGCGAGCGCAGACCAGCTCGACAGCCGGAATCACATCAGTCGAACCGTTGAGAGGTGAAACCGGGTTGGGAATTTCCGTTGCGGCGACCAATTTCGTCGTGAAAGTGTCGACAGGAGAGTAGGCGCTCTTGGTCCATGGGGTATAAGCGAGGACGCGCCAGTAATAAGGAGTACCGAGACCGACCCGAACTACGTCGCTCGTGTCCGCAACCGATGAATCGTTTACGGCCATTTTGCTCGCGTTTCCAAATGTCAAATCGATGGAAACCTGGAGATGGTAGCCTGTCGCGCCTGACACTTTGCTCCAGGTAAGCGTGTCTTTGTCCGCCAGACCAACTTCGGCATTGGAAGGACTTATAAGCCTGGGAATTCCAAGCCCTGACGTGATCAGGATACCTGACGGAAACAGGGCGTTCGAGATCTCCTGGTGTTCCTGAGCTGCCTGAGCTTTCCATTTACCGTAATCGGCCGGGAACCAATGGTAAAGGTCTCCAAGGGGAAAGCCGCTCATTCCGGCGCTGAGGAGTGTGTCGTTAGTATAAGCAAGGTTTTCTTCCATGGGCCAGACCTGGCCGACGTCATTGCCCGGTTGAAACGCCCAGTTCACGCTATTGTCGGCGCTCCAGTGTTCGTACAGGAACTGTTTTATAGAGTCTGTGTTCGTTGGTGGAGCGACGAAGTGCGGGGAGACGCTGTCGTACGCGTTGATCATGTTCATGTTTGGGAACAGTCTTGCGCCGCTCGAATTTGTGGTATCGAAGAAGGCAAGTGTGCTCGTGTTCGTCATAGGCTGGGGAACGGGTATGAGCCCGGTCTGCCCGGTCGTTTTAAGGCTGCCGGTGTAAGGATTGTCCTGCATCCAATTGACGAGCCACGGCTGGATGTCATAGCTGTTGTCCGCGAAAAGTATGTGACGCTGCTGATCCGCGAACGGTACCGAAAAGCCGAACTGCGCAACGCTATCGATGTAAATGGTCCCGCCGAACGGCACGCCTTCCGCAGGTGTAGTCCCAAACATGAATGTGTTCTCAAATATGCAGTTCGTGACTGTCAGGTCCTTCCACCATCCCGACTCGATAGCGAACATCATGATGTTCATGAAAGTGCAGTGGTTGAAGGAGACGTAGTCACCATAATCGCCGTCTTCCTGCTGGTACACGTATCCCAGGTTGGCAAATGTACAATTTTCGAATGAGACGCTGTCGCTGTGATATCCCGACTGGTCGTAAGGAAATGAAAGGGCTCTTCCATAATACCGAAGACGAGGATCGATATCGTTTCTGAAATAGCAGTTCTCGAAAATTCCCTTGAAATGCCTCGCGGTGATGGTGACGCATCCTCCGCCGTTGGGAGGCGTATCGCCGTAGTCGAATATGACTCCATCGAATGTAGCACGTTCCCCCGCGCCCGATATATCCGCAGTAGAGTCGTCTTCAATCTCGATGGACGTACTCACCTGAACACCATCCGTGTCTGCATACAATATCCATAAGTTTTTCAAAGTCACGTTTCCATAACAGTCAAAGATGAAATTTCTCAAAACGGCTGTGTTCGGGGTCCATAGTATTTGAGGCGGAGCAGTAGCCTGAGTCACGCCGGGATTAGGTGCGACTATCGTTAGACTTGAATCGGCAGGAGTTGTTACCGAATTGGTAAGGACGTACCGTCCGTCGCGTTTAAGTTCAAACACAGTCTCGGACAGTCTGCCCGCATTTATATATGCCTGGATGGAATCGTTGAGAGATCCCTGCTCAGGCGGGACATGCACCGTATCGATTTGCGCCTGTAGTGTTGCCGGGACTAAAAGCGCGACGACCAGATAAGAGAAAACAAGGTGCTTCATGAATCACCTTTACCGTTTTGTGATGTCTTTACCTGACTATCTCTTTTATCTCTAAAGTCGAAAGGACAGCTGAAACCCGATCCTGCTACTGCGGGTCGGCACCGCAATTTCGCCATCCCTTGTCCATATCGGACGAATCGTTGATTTGAATTTCACTACTTCGGGAAAAAGAAGCAACTTGAGACAATGCTAAATCGGCAAACGTGTATCGCTGACTGAACAGATTACCGCGGATTCTTTTTGACCCTTTCCTCTGCATAAATCCGTTTTCTCCGTCCGATGCGTGTTAAGATCATCCTTGCAGGACGCTGGCGAAGCTCATCGCAGCAAGCATTGTTGATAAACATAAGATGGAATGGACTCGAGACAGAAACGGCCATACGAAAGGCGTTCTCCGCCCCATGGAGATCGATCGAAAATTCACCCTCGCCCGTCGCGCTCCTTCCGGCGAACTCGCTTTTTTCGTGGAGCACTACTGGGTCGTGCGCTGGGACCTTCGAGGAGCGGAGCCGTACGAATACGAAACGCTTCCTTATCGAAGTAAGCCCGGGGGAATATTCGAGGTCCGCGGTGCGACTATGATGGATCGAGGCAAGATTGATTTTACGCCGGGCTTAAGTTAGTTTCATTCAGATTCGATTCAATATCAAAGATAACCCAAGGGAAGAAGAATTATGACAATAGCTAATCAACTCAGCCATGAACTTCTGCAGCAGGCAGTTAACACGAAAAGACTCCTCGAGAGAATTCCAAACGACAAACTCACGTGGAAGCCGCACGAGAAGTCGACGCCGATCGGGAGACTCGGGATGCACATAGCAGAACAGCCCAACACTATAGTGCGCGCCATGACGACCAGGGAATTCGATATGGCGACAAATCCATTCAAACCGGTTTTCCCGAACAGCACCGCTGAAATTCTTGAGACTCTGGACAAATCAATCGCAAAGGCCGTCGAAGCGCTCGCTAATGCGTCGGACAGAGACATGGAAGCGGTCTGGACTTTCAGGAGAGGCGACCAGATCATTTACGAGATGCCGCGGCTCGCCGTGGTCCGCCGCGCTCTCGAGCACACCATTCATCATCGCGGACAACTTACGGTCTATCTCCGTCTGCTCGACATTCCCGTCCCCGGTACTTTCGGACCGAGCGCCGACGAAAGATAGGAACCGGACCTTCTCCGGGAGGGAGTGAGCACCACGCAGTACGGGTTCCGCCGCATTCCAGTCAATAGATTCCCACGGCTTGATTGTCGTGCTAACGATCATCCGTGGGAATCCCTTTGTTCCCTTTTTGTCCGTGTCCTCACGCGAGGGACATGGACCAGGAACCACTTACCTTTCACTCCCTGTTATCGATATGAATCCCGGAGATGCCAGCTGCATCAAATCCGCACAGAGAGGCGGGACCTCGCACACACCGGCGTTCCCGAAAGGAGGAGATAAGAAATGACCGAATATAGAAAGATAAAGAGAGTATTTAAGAGCAGAGCCACGCTCGAAGGCGCCGGAGTACACCTTAAACGCGCTTTCGGATTCCACGAAGTAAAAATGTTCGACCCGTTCCTCTTGCTCGACGACTTCAGATCGAACAATCCCGAACAATATCTGAAAGGCTTTCCCTGGCACCCACATCGAGGCATCGAAACGATCACGTACGTTCTCAAAGGCGATGTTGAGCACGGCGACAGCATGGGAAACAAGGGTGTGATAAACGCCGGCGATGTTCAGTGGATGACGGCAGGGAGCGGTATCATTCACCAGGAGATGCCGAAAGGCGACAACGCCGGCGGCATGTATGGCTTCCAGCTCTGGGCGAATCTGCCGAAGGCACATAAGATGATGGACCCGCGCTACCAGGAAGTGAAGAGCGCTCAGTTTCCCACTGTGACAAGGCAAAACGGTACGAAGATAAAAGTCGTGGCGGGAGAAATCGAAGGCGTCAAAGGTCCGGTTACCGATATCGTGATCACGCCGCAATATCTCGACGTGACATTGCCAGCCAACGCGAGCTTCGACCTTCCGACCGCCAAAGGTCACAAGGTCATTGCGTATGTGATCGAAGGGAAAGGATACTTCACGAAAGAGAAAGACCTGTTCTCGTACGAGATCGAAGGTTCGGACGGCTTGATGACGGATACTAACCAGATTATAGGGAATGAGAGCCTGATATTGTTCGATGACGGCGAAGGTGTGGAAGTGTCGACCGCCGGCGAGCCTGTCAGGTTCCTGCTGTTCTCCGGCAAACCTATAGGCGAACCTATTGCATGGTACGGTCCTATCGTGATGAACCACGAGGGTGAGCTGCGTACCGCGTTCGAGGAACTTGAAAGAGGGACGTTCGTCAAGGAGCACGTCGCTTAGCGGCCCGGTCAGAACCATCGCGTCTTGTTTCTTGAGGTCATGCCGGGAGCGGACCCGGCGTGACCCTCGAAGTTGTGAATTACCTGCGGATTGTTTAACATCAGACAAACGGGGGAGTGGATAGCCCCCGCGGGACAACGACAAAACAAGAAGGAGCATTCTGCCATGAAGAAGATCCTATTATCCTCGGCGACTCTCATCGGTATTTTCCTCCTGACGTCAGCTGCGGCTAATGCACAGCAAATGAAAATGAAGGCAACGGGGCCGGAAGTCGCCGAATTGAAACTCGGCACCTCGGTTCAGGACAGGGAAATCGCCGGGGCCGACTCTACATTCAAAATGGGCGAAAAGGTCTACGCCTGGATGCGGGTCACTCACGCCAGCGGAGACTCTGTGACGGTGACATGGAAA
Source organism: Bacteroidota bacterium (assembly GCA_021845665.1). GTDB lineage: Bacteria > Bacteroidota > Ignavibacteria > Kryptoniales > JAKASW01 > JAKASW01. The sequence continues at coordinate 99,028 of JAJZVO010000005.1, forward strand.
CACGCCGACATGACTCAAAGCACCACCGTTTATATCGGCAGCAATTCATGGCGCACATGGGTCTATAAGACGATGACCGCGTCCGGCGAATGGACCGTCAGCATTTCCACACAATCCGGAAAGGTGTTGAAAGAGCTCACCTTCACAGTGAAATGAAAGACCCTGTAATCTAGTAACGGATGAACGTGGTCGCCGTGATCACGGAGCGGGCTCTCCTTCCCCGTGATTCCCGGACCATAATTCGGAATCACGGTAAAAGCTTTCAAGGGGACCACTCAACTTCGTGGCTCTGAATATCTCACGGAGTTCCACTAATGACACATTACGGCATCCCGCATTATCCTTTTGGGATATTGATGAGCTGGAGGAGCGCAGAGAGATACAAAATGCGTTTTCTTTTCTCTGTGGCCCTCCCTTTTCTTTCTCGGTGGCTCTCCCGAAGGGTCCTTCGGACTGTGTAATCGCTCAACTTCTGCCTGGCAAACAGAGGCTGCTCTGCTTCAAACATTTCAAATAGTTTTATACCCGTATGGTACTTGTGCGAGACGACTCTTCTCGACCACCCATGAGCACCGCAAGCGATCGAGATTTTCCTGATCCGATACCGATCGAACAACTCAAAGTGAAAATCGAGATTCCCGAAAAGTGGTTTGCTAACGTACCTGCCGGAACCGGGAGTTTCTATTGTGGGCCGGAAGCAAGCCTGTTCAACTCGTCCACAAACTCCGCGACCTGGTCGTCGCCGAAGCCCTTTTCTCTCGCCGCCTCCTCAAGCGTTCCCCATATCGGTTCTCCGCATGCGATGCACTTGATACCTTTCTCCATCAGATAAGTAACCGACGCCGGAAGGACGGATACAAGCTCTTCGATCGTTGTGTCTGCGCTCAGTTTGTTCATTTGAAGGATTGGATGCGGGAGAAAGAAACGGGTTTCAAAGTGAAAGTGGGCAGGAAAGCCAGAAGGGAGAAAGAGGCTCGAGAACCTCTTCCTCCCGTTCTGCGAGGTTATTGCTACTTACTCGAAAGCATTATCGTACCGACTTTGGTCGTCTGGCCGTCCGTGACACTGATGTTCGAAATAGTGGTATCGTTGAACGCCGTGTCGCTTGGGACTATCTGCAGGCTGTATGTGCCCGAAGAAAGATATCCTATCGTGAAATTGCCGGTGGTATCGGCGATAGTCGAGACCGTGTCGGACGAACCAAAAGCCGTTACAGTCGGCCGTGCGCTGTCGGGGAGCACGGTTCCAGAAATCGCGCCGTTGGAAGATGTCGTGATCACGTGGATGACCGGTTTCAAAATGAAATTGCCGCTAATGATGTTGCCTGCCAGTACAATGGATTGGCTTGCGTTGAAGTCAAGCGTGAGCACGTAAGTAATGTTTGACTGGATTGTCGTGTTGACATTCAGCTTCAAGCCGCTTTGCATCCCGCTGGGAATCGTCAGTGGATAACTAGTTCCTGCAACGACGACATTCGAACCGCTGCCGATAAACAGCCTGACCTGTGAATAGCGTCCGGCCGGTACGCTAGCCTTTCCAATGACAGCGTTAACGCCGTTGGTAAGCTGCAGCAAGTTGTAAGTAGAGGGAGTGCTGTTCAGTGTCACCCACCCGGACGTGCTGTCTGACGTCGCGATGTGAGCCTGGACGCTGTCGACCACGATATTTACCGCGTCGAACGACCCCGGGCTGTCGATCATGTTTACCTGGAAAGTGCCGCTCCCCGCGGCCGACGTCGGTGAAGACGATCGGCTGCAACCTGTTACGAGGATTGCGAGAAACGCCAATGTACTGATTATGACGACTTTTCTTACCATTGTCCTACTCATCTCCTTTGCATGTGTGACAGAATCACGCAATCGGCGTGCCGGTTGTAATATACTCATCGGTTCAGAAAAGGGAAGTGCTGAATGGAATTCAGTGAATTATTTGCACCGACTCGCGCAAACCGTGCGCACACCGACCTTCAAACCCCGTGGAGTCGCTTCTATGATAGAGCGAGTGAGGCGCTTGACACTTTCCGGGAATTATAAGATCGACTTGAATAGGCTGCCGTCTACCTCATTTCAACAATACGATCTTGCGTGACATCGTTAAGCCGCCCGCCCGTAGCCTGCACAGGTAAACTCCGCTCGACGCCTGAGTACCGTGGTCATCTCTCCCGTCCCAGCGAACTGTGTAGTTGCCCGCCGGGAGTTCTTTTGCCAACAAGCGCTTTAAAGGACTCTGTGGAGAAAGCCTTTCTCGGCATCGGAGAGCTCAGTGCCGGAGAGCTCCTTGCGCAAAATCGAGTCGAGAGTGTCGGCCGCGTTTCTTAGATTATGAAAATACGCTGCTCCGTTTGTGGCATTATATGGAGGATGGCTGAACTTCAAGAAAGCCGCATCGGCGAAGGAGCTGTGAAAGAATCCTTTGGAACGCGAACGATTTGGTCAGTAAAGTATCCTGGAATTCTCTCCACCGCGTCGTATCCAGGAGTTCGTGAGCGTCCAGCAGGTTAATCGAGTTCGTTACCGAAGCTAAGTTCGGAAGAGTCACATTATGAGACTCGCCGACGAAATACTTAATGATGTCGTCTATCATCCCGAGGCGCGAAATGGTGTTTCCCGCTTCCACTAGCTCCTTGATAAGCACCGCATCGATCGTCTGTCTCTGTATGCCTGCGTCCGTCTGTATGTTGTCGATCGACTTCGGCGATGTCAGATGCAGTTCGATTCTACCGAGCCACATCATCGCCTTGAAATAGCGAGTCAGCTGCTGAGACTGGGTATAATGACCGCGCGGCGTGAACTGGCTGAAATCTATTTCCCGCGGCGCAGAAGAGAAAAGCGGATACTCCACAACATTCTGCTCCGATACGAATCAGAGGAGAGAATCAGCGAGTGACGAGTTATCCGCATGAACCGGAGAAGCGGAGCCGTCAAGAAGCCAACGGGGAACAGTAAGGTAAACGTCCACGTCCCTGAGCATCGTCTTCATTTCCGGGTAACCGGAATATTTCATTGCAAGGAAAGGGAGCTGCATGTGCATCGCAGCAAGGAGTGAATCGAGCTCCGGAATAAGCGTCTTCTCCTCGACGCTCATTAGAATTGCGTCGTAGGACATATGGATTTAATGCAGAATGGCGTCGGTGGAGATGAATACCGGGAGATCTTTATGGTACACATCCGCAAAAGCTGTCCCGAACGAGTAGTTGCTCAGTCTCTCCGTAACGACAAAGCCATTCCTTTTCGGGAATTGCTTGTGAATCGACGCTGAAATTGCTCCCCTGCTGGGCGTACCCGATGCCCGTGAGGAGTCCAACCCAAAGCGCTACAGACGATACGCACGACTTCTTCATCGTCTTATCCTCCCTGTTTGATGCGTTATGAAGTCACGCATACACGCCCCGGTATTTCAACTCAAAGCAGTCACGTGGCCACTGCCGGCGCCGCGGTCTCCTCCTGTCACGGGTGCATGACATCGTGCAACGCCAGTTAGCTTGAATTTGGTGGATGGTCTGAGTAAAATCACACGGTTCTTTTGTCGCTCAACATATCCTCACGGGAGATGCAAGATGGAAATCAGCGTGATAGACGCGAGCAATTACTTCAAGGGGCTGTTGCTCCTCATTAGAAAAGACCATAAAGTCACGGATCCGGAGGCGGCCATGATATCCCGCATCGGCAAGCAGCTCGGATTCGAGAGGGAATTTTGCGAGACCGCCATCAGGGAAATCATCACAAACAAATACATCGAAGACGACCCGCCGCTATTCTCTTCCCGAGAACTTGCAATGATGTTCGTAAAAGACAGCCTGGCGGTAGCGCTTTCTGATGGTATACTGGACTACAAAGAAGAGAAGTGGCTGCGGACAGTAGTGGACAGGAACCAGTTGAGCAGACGCTGGTTCGTCAGGGAGCTCGAGAATGCTGCCTCGCAAAGAAGAAACGTGGATCATCTCGAGGCGGACGGACTCACGGTAATGTACACTGTATAGCCGGAGAATAGCGGAGTCCATCGCTGAGACGGTAACCACAGGCATAACCTCCTCACTGACCACATTCATCAAAGTCACTTTTTCCCAAATTTAGATATCCAGACATCTCAATGTTCACTTTGCCAAGAAATCGGGAACGCCTAAGGCGGCTATCGTCGTTAGACTCTATATTGGCGCGCAATTAACTAGGGGCAGAAATAGGAGAGTTGTTTAAGATCGGCACGATAATACCCGGCATCCATAAGGCGACGTACTATACTTTTTCTTCCGCCGAAAAAACGGCCATCATCGCCTCTCAGAATAAAACCGAAGGACCCGAGAGATGAGCAAAGGGAGAATGGAAGCGTTCAGCGACGGCGTTCTCGCGATCATCATAACCATTATGGTCCTCGATCTCGCAATGCCGCGTGGGAAAACACCGGGTTCGCTAGTGCCGCTCATACCAGTCTTCCTCAGCTATATACTGAGCTTCATCAACCTTGGGATTTACTGGAACAATCATCACCACATGCTGCAGGCGGTAAGTCACGTCAACGAACGGGTCCTCTGGGCAAACCTGCATCTTCTTTTCTGGCTTTCTCTCTTTCCGTTCGGTACGGCGTGGATGGGCGAGAACAGCTTCGCAGTGTGGCCCGTTGTCGCGTACGGTGTCATCTTGCTTTTCGCGGCAATTGCATACTTCATACTTGCGAAGACGCTCGTCACATTGCACGGGAAGGATTCTGTAATCGCAGTTGCTCTCGGACACGACTTCAAAGGAAAGATATCGATCGTGATTTATATCGCAGCGATCGCATCAAGTTTACTTAGCAGATGGATAACCTGTGCGTTGTATGTTGCAGTTGCCGTAATGTGGCTCGTTCCGGACAGGCGAATCGAAAAAACGCTCGCCGGCTGAATTGCCGTTCGTTTGAGCTCCCCTTCTCCGGGATGTCGGCCTTTCAGGAAAACGGAAGGAGTCGCCAAGTATGATTGAGAATCAAGAATTCCCTGCTTCGCCGCCGTTCAAGCAGGCGGGAGCAGTCAAGCCGATTCTTTCGGCCTGGCTTCTTGCCGGGACCCTCGACATTGCCGTTGCGTCGATTTACTACCCGCTGGCCTATGGGCTGAGATTGATCGTTCTTTACCGGGGAATCGCAAGCGGTGTCCTCGGAGCCGCTGCTTTCTCCGGCGGGATAAGGACCGCCGTGCTTGGGCTGGCGCTGCACTATTTGATCGCACTGATATGGACCTCCTTTTTCTTCTTCTTTTTTCCGCTCGTGAGAAAATTATCGAGGAATATTTCTCTTAACGCGGCGGGGTACGGAATTTTTGTGTCATGCGCCATGACATTTGTGGTTCTCCCTCTCAGCAATGTGCGTCACAGGAGCCAGCCGTTGAATATTCTCCACTTCGCGATAGATACCGCGATACTCATTTTTACAATCGGAACGCCTATCTCGACAATCATCGGAAAGTATTATTCGCGTAAATGAATAGAAGATACTCGGCGTTGAAAGCAATATTCGCCGCGTGGCTGGTTGCAGCTACGCTGGATACAACCGCGGCCACGTTGAATTATCTATTCACCTTCGGCGGGAGGCTGACGATACTCTACCAGTTCATAGCGAGCGGCGTGTTCGGAAGAAACGCGTTCGCGGGCGAACTCTTGATGGCGTTTCTCGGCCTCCTCTTTCATTACACGATTGCGCTTATATGGACTCTCATCTTCTACTTCGTGTATCCCAGGGTGAAGCCTTTTCATAGGAACAGGCTCGTGACCGGCGTTATCTACGGGCTCGTCGTGTGGACGGCCATGAATTTGGCGGTTCTTCCTTTGAGCGGCGTGCCTCATACGCCTTTCCGCCCCGTTCAAACCACACTCGCCATTCTTTATGTGGTATTCTGCATCGGTGTGCCCATATCGATGATCATCGGAAAGTACTACTCAATTGATCATGCTAATCACCGGCAGGCCGGATTTGATAACGAAACATTAACTCACTCTTAAGTGAAGTGAAGAGGAATATCCGTTATATTCATAAAGAAGTTCGTAGAAAAGGCTAATACAAATCGGGCAAACCTAATGAAGAGAATATGTGTTTATTGTGCATCAAGCAGTAAGATAGACGAATCATATTTTGAGGCGGCGGAGAGACTCGCCGCCCAGCTTGTCTCTCACGATGTGACCATAGTTTACGGAGGCGGGGCGGCAGGATTGATGGGATGTATCGCGGATACTGCGATCGAACATGGCGGGCACGTCGTCGGGATAATTCCGAAGTTCATGACGGAAGTCGAGTGGCAGCATAAGGATCTCGAAGAGATACACGTCGTCTCCGATATGCATGAGAGGAAAAAGAAGCTTCTCGAAGGCACCGATGCTGTGATTGCTCTTCCCGGCGGGAGCGGGACGCTTGAGGAGCTCCTGGAAGCTATCTCGATGAAGCGGCTCGGCTTTTACACGAAGCCGATAGTGATCCTGAACATTAATAATTACTACGCGCCGCTGATCGAGATGCTCGAGAGAAGCATTCGCGAGAACTTCATGTCGGAGACTCACCGGAAGATGTGGACTGTCTTGTCGGATCCGGACGATATAATGAGCGCTATCGAAAGCTCTCCGGAGTGGTCCGCGGACGCGATCTCATTTGCAGCAGTGAAATAGGAAAGCGTCAAACGGCAAGTACCAAGTTCCAATAAAGAGCTAACTTCCAAAGAGATGAACGGATACTTCATGCTGTCATGTCAACGTTGTTCCTTTGTCCCCGTTTCACGCACGTATCGAATCTTTGTGGATAAACTCCATTTTTGTGAGGCTGCGCGGAGCTTCGTCGTCCAATGACGCGGTTTGACATCTTACACCGCAGGCTCGTCAATCAACTCCTTGTCGCGAGCAACGCCGAAACGCCCCGGGATGTCGTCAGCCATCTCGGAGCTGTTCAGGCACAAGACTACTCCGGCGGCGAGTGGTCGATTGGGCTCCGTCTACCCGGTTCGAAGCTCGCTCACGTTGAGAAAGAAATTTCGGAAGGAAAGATTGTCCGCACGTGGGCGTTGCGCGGGACGCTGCATTTTCTCGCGGGGGCAGACGTGCGCTGGATCCTGGAGCTTCTCGCGCCGGGAATAATCCAGGGTCTCGCTCGACGTTACAGGGAATTAGAACTCGATTCCTCCACGTTTAAAAAGGCTGACTCCATTCTCGAGAAGGCGTTGAGCGGAAACGGGCATTTAACACGCAACGAATTGAGAACCATCATTGAGAAACGCGGAGTCTCGTGCGAGGGCCAGCGAATGGCTTTCATATTACACCGCGCTTCGCTCGACAGGGTCATTTGTTTTGGTGTGACTCGAGAAAGGCAGCAGACACACGCAATGTTCGATAAAATGGTGACGAGGAGCAAGCCGAAAGAGCGGGAGGAGTCTCTTGCCGAACTTACCCGCCGATATTTCACGAGCCACGGCCCCGCCACGATACAGGATTACATGTGGTGGTCGGGCCTTTCGGCTGCGGACGCGAAGGACGGGTTGGAGATGGCAAAATCGGAGCTCGTTCACGATAGCATCGGTGACAAAGTTTACTGGATGCCTCCGAAGAATCTTGCTCCCAAATCAGCCGTGCCTACGGTTCACCTCCTCCCGCCGTTTGACGATTTCCTTATCGGCTACAAGGACCGGAGCGCGTCCATGGACGGAACCGTGTTGAGGCGACTACGGACCGGCGGGATGCCGGATCCTACCATCATGATAGATGGAAAGATTGCGGGTAAATGGAGCAGGACATTGAAGAAAGACAGCGTGACCATTCAAACGAAGTTGTTTCGGAAATTCAACAAGCACGAAGCGCAGTCCCTTGATGATGCAGTGGAAAGATACGCGGACTTCATCGGAAAGAAGTTTGAATGAAGAAGCTGAACCGTGGTACCGGCGGTGCAAAACCCTTCGGTACAAATGAGAGTCTGCATACTGACTACGGGAGCACTTTCCATGGTTACGAACACAACAACCACTTCCAAAATCACCCACATCTCCGACACCGCGCTCTGGGTCGCCGTCTACCGCGCGATGGAGACGAAACGCAAGGACGCATTGTTCCATGACCCTTACGCTGAGCTACTCGCAGGCAAGCGGGGAAAACAAATCGTCAAGAATTTGAAAGACGGCAAGGCGAGCGCTTGGTCGATGATCGTGAGAACCGTCGTCTTGGACGAGTTCGTTTACAAGGTAATTAAAGAAGACGGGGTGGACACCGTCGTCAACCTCGCGGCCGGACTCGACACGCGTCCATACCGGCTTGAACTTCCACCATCACTTCGCTGGATAGAGGTCGATCTCCCGGATATTCTCACATACAAAGAACAGAAACTCGCCGATGCTAAGCCGCGCTGTTCGCTCGAACGCGTACGACTTGACCTTACCGATCCGGCGGCACGGAAGAAGTTTTTCGAACGAATCAACCGCGATTCGAAGCGCGTGCTTGTGATCACGGAAGGGCTTCTTGTCTACCTGACACAGGAAGATGTCGCTACGCTCGCGTCAGACCTCTATTCCCAGCCTAACTTCCGCTGGTGGATAATGGACCTGCTGTCGCCGGTATTGCTCGACTGGCTCAAGAAACGCTCGTTCAAACAGTTCACCGAAGGTAACGTGAAGATGCATTTCGCACCGGATGGAGGCGCCGACTTCTTCAAACCTTTCGGCTGGAAAGCGGACGACCTCCGCTCCGTGGCGAAGGAAGCAAGGAGATTGAAAAGAGAAATGCCGCGCGCGTGGCTGTACCGGCTAATGTCGCCGCTCGCGTCAAAGAAACAGCGGGAGTTCTACTCGAAGATGGACTTATATTTCGTGTTGTTGAATCGAGATAACATGGCGAAACCGTACGAAAACCGATTGTCCGAAGCGGCTTGACATCCGCATTCACTGTTTGTACATTTGAATTGTACAATTCAAAATGGAGGAGAAGATGAATACGATTGCAGTGAGCGAGCTGAGAGCCAACCTGATGAAAGTGTTGAAGGAGGTTGCACGGGGCTCTGTTGTCGACGTCGCATCCAGAGGGAAGGTCGTGGCCAAAATCGTGCCGCCGGACCATATCAGAGAAGGGGCAAGAAACAGGTTGAAGGAAGTTGGCAAGAGCGCTGTGCTTGCCGACGTGATTTCTCCTATCGATTCCAAGTGGAAAGCTTCGGATGATAACAGTTGATACTCACGTCATAATCTGGTATGCCTTGAAACCCGCGCTATTAAGCAAGACTGCCAAAAGGGCGATTGACAAGGCGAATGAAACTGACGGTATCATCTTTTGCGAAATTTCCCTGTGGGAAATAGCCATGCTGATCAAAAAGAAAAGGGTTGTCATAGATATCTCGTACGCTGAATTCATAAACTTAGTGAAGGCATCGAACAATTATGTCTTCAGAGGTTTGTCCCCGGAAGCAGCGGAGTTGTCGGCAAGCCTGCCATCTGAAATAAATCAGGACCCGGCAGACAGAATAATCTGTGCTACCTCCATAGTGAGTAATTCACCGTTGGTAACTGCGGATAAGAATCTCAGGAAAGCGAAGAGCATAAGGAGTATCTGGTAGCAGACAGGGTTTTGGGAGACGAACTCGTATTTTGTGCTGCTTAGGAGAACAAAAACCGGGGTAAACTCTAAATCCTAAATTCGAAACTCTAAATAGATCCTAATTCTCAAAACACAAATGTCCGGTGGCAGGCGACTTTTCCAGAGCTGCTTTCTAATTTCTATTGATAGGCACGGCGATGCTCGTTCTCCCGGGCCCGGCGATTGTGGTCATTCCGCTTGCGCTGGCAATACTCGCGACGGAATTTGTATGGGCGAGACGGCTGACGGAGAAGGTGAAGAGCAAGATGAACCTGAAGGGAAAGCGTCTTACAAAGACCCTTCCATCAGAGAACCGAATCTGCGCGGGCTTTGGCCGGTGCAAGGGCGATACGTACTCGCATTCAAAGCAGGTCTTGCAACTCTTGATAATCGAGTTTGGCCTGCCGCAGGATAGACCTCAGAGTTTCGGAATTCAAGTCGCGATTGTGAACTGGAACTGTCACGAGTAGGTTTCCATTCTTCGGTTGGACATGACTCCCTTCAGTTCTTACCTCAGCGAAACCAGAGACCTTCGGGGGCCCAACAATTTGAACAACGTCAAGGCGGTGTCGACCGTCAGCCGCCGCTTTCAGTTTATGATATTTGGAACAGAGGCCGTCGCAATCCAAGTCTCTCTGATAAGTCGAGATGACCCCAGGCGGTTTGGAACGAGTTTTTGCTCGGTCAGTATCTCCGCCACAGTTGGAACGCGACGCTTTCCTATCGCTCTCTTCATGGTTGGCCTTCCTCTTTCTCAGTGGGGGCCCACGAACCGGTTGCCGTTGAAGTGAATCATGTGATCGGGGAAATCCGCCAACCAGACTTCTGTCTCCCAGGCAATATCGTCCGTGTGTTTCCGAAATTCTTTGAAATCGGGAAAGGCGGCCACATGCACCTTCCCGCCTTTACAGTTCTCTAAAATCTTCTCCAGCTCAATAATACGCTTCGGCGACACCGGGCCATGGGAGGTGACTGCCTCTATGAGAAAGAGCCAGTTCCGCTTCTTGTCGTATAGGACAACATCAGGAAATTTGGTCTAATGGGCTATGGAGTTGGTAGGATTTGTTGAGCTATGGAAAAAAGAATAGCGACATAGTAGCGAAGATTTCATACGAATATTCGCGGTATTAGCCGCTTTCTGTTGTGAGATATTGCACTATCACCTTGATTTATTGAATGAATCAATGCTAATATGGATATCAATGGTTAACCTGTAGAGTCGAGTCCTCTGAGGCAGACTATCAAGCGAGTCAAGAAATGCGATCAGAATGTCGAAGAGATTAGTATAGGAGAATAGTATGTCGGAGAATCCACAGCCTCTTCCTAGTAAGGTGACTTTTTCATTTAAAAAAGCGCCTGATTATCGAATTTATCCCGCGACCGGAGCGTGGGGAGGTCCAACGATAGACCAAAGACATCTATTGATGAATATCTCAATCGACCACCCGACTCTTCCAAGCTATACTGCACACTCTGTAGATGAGGGCGGGAAAATTGACCTGCAACATATTACCGACAGTGCATCTGCAAGCGATCTTGAGCGCGAACTTCTTTGTGGAATTTTGCTTGACAAGGGAACAGCCAAAGTTCTTGGGCAGTGGTTAATAGATAATGCCGAAAAACTTATGGGAGAACCTAAATGAACGCGAACACAAACACCGCATCCGAAACCCAAATACAAAGTAAGATACTATCAAACCCATGGGAGAAGGTTGGGTCTATAAGTGGAGACGTGACCTTGACGAATTTGAGACCCGAACCAAGTGCCCGAGCCCAGATTCTAAAAAGAGAAATCCCGTTCTCATACCTTAGCGAGGATGACAGCGCAAAGGTAGTTGCCCCGGTCATTTCTGCTAATAGTACGGTCGAACACGAGGTCATTTTCACCAAGAAATACGAGCCGACAATTGAGCTTTTCGGAGACCATTTCATCCTGTCTCAGGATCCAGAAGGGGTTTTTCTCTATCACCCCATCTGGACTTTGTCGGGAAGTGGAGATAGCCTTGAGGCCGCTATGGTAGATTTAAAAGAAACGATCCAATTCCTTCGCCATGATCTTGATAATACTCCAACCTGGAAACTGGATGCGAACGCATTTGCCTTCAGAGAATATTTGCATGAGAAGCTAACCGTTTAATCTTATCATCTCCTGAACGATGCCAGTTGAAAGAGAGGTGATTCGATCAAATATTAGCCAAAAGGGATTTGAGTTGGCACCCGACGGGGATCACGATTACTATTGGCTTTACATGAATGGAAGAAAAACAAAGTGGTGGATTAAACTGTCAAGGGGATCAAATTACAGGGTCTATTCTGATAATTTATTGAAGAGACAGGCAAAGACTCTTAGAGTAACATTTCGTCAGCTCGTAGATTTTGTCACATGTAAGACCAAGAAGCAAGAATTCTATAATATCCTCTGCCAAAACGATAGCTTTAACTGTAAATCGTAGTTTTGACACCACTTGATTAGATGGTTCCCAGGTTTCGTTTTACAAACTTTCAAAATAGCCCACTACCGAATTTGCTGTCCTGGTCGAACGATACGCCGAGACTTTTTAATCCCTCCTTATCGATGAATAGATCCTTATTCGCGGTATCTCCGACATAAAGCAGGGCGTTGCCGCGCGCGAACCGGGGAGCAAACTGCTTGATGATCGCTATCTGAAGCTCGTTGTGCTTTCCGGGAGAAAAATCTAGTCCGGTGCCATTAGTAAGCTTGAGAGAAAGCATCTTAACCTTTCGCTCGCCAGCATATTTTTGCCGAAGGGTTCCGAACTTCTTCTTAAAATTCTCAAGTTCTACGTTCCACTTATTGGTCCCGAAAGCCTGCACGACTCTGAGTGCTTCGCCTGTCAGCCTATAATGGTTATCCTTGCTGTTGGTCGGCAAATTGGGTTCCTCGGGGTTATGGTCAACAACGCCGGCCTGAACAAACTGATGGAGCGTTTGGCGCCTGAACGTCTCCCGTGAATTCTCCGCGTAGCGTTTTGCATAGTGCCCAGCAATGAAACGCATAACGCCAGGGTATTTGGGATTCTTCCTATTCCCCACAACCGACATGCTCACCTGTTTCGCCTGAGACCATTTGTCTGTTTTCTTGACATTACACAACGCTAAAAAGGTGAGAGCCGAACGTTCGTTCTGCTGTTTTTTAGGAAGCCCCAATGCCTCCAGAATTTTCCTGGCTTCGTCGAGTTTGCTCATACGGATGTGATTTCCTCCGGATTAAAGAACTCTGCTACCGTCGCACCAACCTTCGACTCTGCAAAATCGTTGTCTTGGATAATTCGGTTGCCGATTTCTTTAATCGTTTCTAATGGTGGCAGCGGTATTTCTCTCAATTCGGTCGCGCTTACGTTTACGTTTCCGTTAAACGTCCTGAAATACGTATCGAAAAGCTTGCTGTTCAGAAGTGCCGCAAGCCCGACCGCCTCACTTCTCTCCAACTCCCCTTTCGGACGGTAGATGTAGTTGAGTTTGTTCTCGACACCTATGTAGTCCGGCTCATTCGGGTTAACAAAATATGGCGCGGCGATTAATCGACTCTTATCGTCCTTCGCGCTGAACCGCCGCAGCAGCACATAGTTGCGATTCGGAATGAGCACCGGCTCACTGGCATCGCAAATCTCAATGTACTGACCTTTCCCGATCTTATGAACCGGCCATTCGATGCTCATCTTAATCACGTTGTGCAGCCAGTAAAGGGGTGCCAAAACGACCTTCCCGTTTTCAAATCTCTCCCGGATGAACTTTCGCGCCCTGAAAGCAACGACGGGTCCGGTGGATATTTCGATACCGTAGTCTCTCAACCGGTGGTTCCAATTCCTGAAGATGTTGATAACGTCTTCTTCTGCACCGCTGCCAGAGACCTTTGTTCTCGGGTCTTCTTTCGAGAGTTTGAAATATGGCGGATTGGAAATGATGTAATCAAATTGTTCCTGTTGTGGTCGGTCGAAGAGACTGATAGTATGACCGTCCTCAAAGACGCGAGCGTTTTCGAGTATGAAGTCTTTCGAGATAATCTTATATACGAGCTCAATGCTTCTGCTTTTTAGCCAGGCTTTCAGATACTCAAACGCTCTTTCGGTGTATGGCAGAATCTCTTGATCTGTCTCGTAAGCAGTTACGTCAATTGCCCTCAGGTTCTCTGCCCCGCCGGTAAGCTTTTCCACGAGCGCACAAGTCAGTATTGCGGTGCCGCAACCCGGATCAAGAATACGAACGCGCTCCTTCGGCGAGCCAGCAAGGCCGCCCATGAAACGAGCGATTGCTGTTGGTGTAAAGAACTGTCCGTTCTGTTTTTTGTGTCCCTTCGTAACGCGGGCGGTGTAGTCGGTTCCTAGCCTGTCGGCGAAGTCACCTGGGAGCTCGTCTTCAAACGGCGCTATATCAAGGATATCTATCACGGTCAAAAGTTAACACTCATTCTAAGCGTGAGCAAGAAACGGTGTTTCTGTCAAAATCCAAAATCCGTGGGAATTACAGTGGGGTCAACTTGATTTTCCCCGTGCTACTGATTAAAATGAATCGGCTCTTTTAGAGGTGTGTGCGGAAGAAAACACAGGCCCACGATATCAAAGACACGCTGCGTTTGACACGAATGCAGGCGTTTCAGAGATAGATAACAACGGAGAGTATGCAAATGGCACACGGGGGCGGAAACCAAGGAAAGAAAAGGGCAACTGAAAAGAGGCAAGGTATTATCAAACAATCAAAGCTTACCAGGCATCCTGTAATTCGGAAAAGGTCCGTATCGGAGGAGAAAGCGCGGTACCGAAAGAAGATCGCGTTCGGATGGTACGGCGGCAAGTATAGTCACCTGGAATGGCTTCTACCTCTCCTTCCAGAATGCCATCATTACTGTGAACCGTTTGGGGGCTCGGCAGCTGTGCTACTCAACAGAGACCCGTCACCTGTCGAAACCTATAATGATCTTGACGGCGACGTTGTGAATTTCTTCCGCGTGCTCAGAGAACAGAAGGATGATCTCTTGTACTCTATTGGTTTGACTCCGTTTTCTCGAGAAGAGTTTTTGGCAGCTATCCAGACCAATGGGAACGGAAAAAACCTATCGCCGCTTGAACGTGCAAGACGCTTCTATATTCGTGCCCGGCAAGTTCGCACCGGTCTTGCACAGACTGCATCCATAGGTCGTTGGGCTAACTGCCTCAATACAAGCCGAGCTGGAATGTCCGGGGCGGTCTCGCGATGGCTGGGTAGTGTAGAGGGTCTCGAATACATTGCCACTCGTCTGTTGCGCGTCCAAATTGAAAACGACAAGGCCGAAAAGGTAATACAACGCTATGATAGCGGCGAGACACTATTCTACTGCGATCCGCCGTACCCTCACGAATCTCGCGGCGATTCAAAAGCGTATCAGTTCGAACTAAGCGACGAAGAACATGTAGCTCTGGCAAAATTGCTGAACGGCGTGAAGGGAAAGGTCGCTGTTTCGGGCTATGACTGTGAGTTAATGCGGACTCTATATAAAGAGTGGAATATTCACAAAGAAAAGCCGAAACAGGCGATGTCTATAAAGCAGGAGCGACAAGAAATCCTCTGGACAAACTATTAATGGATGACGCGAAGTCATTTACTGAAAGATGTCAAGACTTCCTTGATAAAGGGTGGAGATCCATTTCAATTGTCCCATTCGATCAGGCGAACCACAGAGTATTGGGCGGTTCGACAGAGCCATACGTCAATAACCCGCTTCGCTGTCCGGCGGTGACTAAGAAGTACAGATTTCAACAGAAGAACAAAGAAGACTGGGACAGACTGGTTACGGTGCTGGACGAAGTGGAGAAAAGAAGCGACATATCATTCACGTCGGTCGTGTTCGACCAGGTTCTGGTTGAGATTTATCACCTTCTCGCCGATGTGCAAGTCGTTTATCCTACCCCAAACAGAGTGAGTCTCGCACAAACTATCGATCTCGTCTCTGAATATGTCTACGACAAATCAGGCGGCGACCGCATGGAGGCCGTATGCACGGCATTATTCAGAGCGATCACAAAGGAATTTCGAATCTTTGATGATGTACGAAGACAGAAAGTCAACACCGCTGACGCATCCTCCGGGATGGGCGCGGATATCGAGTGTCGCCTCAAAGGCAAGATAGTTCTTCTCGTGGAGGTTAAAGATCGCTCATTGACCCTTACACAGATCGATTCAAAACTAGATGTTGCCAGAGCGCGGAAGATGTCTGAGATTTTGTTCTTGGCTGAACAGGGACTCGACAAGGCAGACAAAGAGAATGCCGAGGCAAGAATCCTGTCTGAGTTTACCAGCGGTCAGAACGTCTACGTCTCGAATTTCCTGGAGTTTTCCTCCGGTATTCTGATCTTACTCGGTGAGAAAGGAAGGGTCCTTTTCTTATCCTTTATCGGCGAGGAGCTTGACCGAGCAACCTCCTCAATTGTTCACCGGAAGGCGTGGGCAAATCTTCTCAAGACAATCTGACACCACCCAAAACGACAGAATCATTCTCTGGTATGAACTCTCTCACTTCTCAATCACCACCTCCTGCTCCATCCCCTTCTGGATCTCAACCTCCACCGTTTTCTTCTCCTTATCTATCTTCGCCTCAGCTTTCTTCCCGTTCACCATCAGACTCCCTTTCGGAACCACGTTGTAGACGAGAACCTTCCCTTCGCACCCGAGAGCGGGAACGCCGACGCTAATCCGATTCCCTTTCTGGGAGATCGTGATAACCTTCAGGCTGTCGTTTGAGAATCGATCCATATAAGCGAAGCTGTTCGTGAAATTCCCGTTGCCCGGGAAGGCATTTATGACAAGTTGCGGCTTCGCCTTTCGGTTCCAGTTCACCGAGTTTCCATTCAGCCAGTTCTCGCCGGTGACGAATATCGCGTTCTGCTTCACGAATACAGGAATGTGCTCTGTGGAAAGCACGCAGGTGTATGTCTTCCCACCGGCGTAAGCTCTTGATGGCGAATACCAATCGTACCAGGTGCCCGCAGGAAGATAAATGTCGCGTGTCGCCTGGCCGGGCTCGGTCACCGGCGCGACAAGAAACGAGTTGCCGAACAAATATTCATTCCAGATGTCGTACGTGTTGGCGTCAGCGGGGAACTCATACGCGAGCGGCTTCATCAGAACGCCGTTGACGTCCGAAGTGTTCAGCTGAGAATAAACATACGGCGCGAGTTCCATTCTCTCCTCGCACGCGCGCCTGAAGTTGTCCTGGAGAGTCCTGCCGTAATGCCATGGTGCCCTGTCCTCTCCATGACCGCCGGCGCCGTCAAGCTTTATCTCGAACAATCCCGACCAGGTGCCGAACTGCAGCCAGCGCGTGAAGAGCTCTTCAGGCTCCATTCCCGGGTCACCCAGGTATCCGCCGACGTCGCTCCCCCAGTCGGGGAAACCGATGAAGCCAACTCGCATCGCGTTGGCAACACTGCATGCGAGACCGTCCCAGCTTTCGCGCGAGTCGCCGCCCCAAAGGGCACTCAGATATTTCTGGCTTCCCTGCATTCCGGCGCGTGCGTAGTTGAAGTTATCCTTTCCCCATTTCGTGGTAAGAACAGAGCTGATTACTTTATCGTAAAGATAGATGTACTTGTTCCTCCGTTCCCACGGTGGAGTCTTATCATGCCATGCCTGCTCGACGGGGAACGCCTCGTCGGCGCGGTCCATCTTGTTTCCCTGCACGCCGTAGTCGTAAATGTTTTTGATGAGCACACTGCCGAATTTCGAAACCGTCATAGGATTGCTCAGATCGATGTAACCGTGTGTCCCCGGCATTCCTTTGATTATGGTCGTGTCTCCGAATGTGCATGGCGCGACCCACGACATGAACTTAAGATTGTAGTCCGAGTTCAGTTCGTGTATCCATTCCCCGGGGTCGCCGAAACCTTTGCCGAAATCCATCTTAGACCATCCCTGTACTCCGTTGCTGTACGGCCTGTCGACCATGATCGACGTTATCGGAATCTTCAGCGCCGTCATCTCCTTTGCATCGTTGAGTATATCTTCCTTGCCCTTCCAATCCTGGTCCCTCCAGATCGCAACGCCGCACGCCCATGCAGGCACGTACTTGGGAGCACCGATCACTTTGTAATACGCTTTCATGATCTCATCGCCGTTCGTGCCGGTGAATATGTACCAGTTTAGGTTGCCGGTCCGGTGATAGATTTCTGTGACGCCGTTTATCGCAAACTGGTATTGTCCCTCCGCGAAAGTATCGAAGAACGAAGCGTAGCCGAGGCTGTTCATGAAAAATGCGGACCAAGCCGAGGCATAATTCTCGTGATACCTTGTGTCTTCGCCTTTGACATCGAAGCTCTGGACGGAACCGGTAATATCCGGACTCTTGTGATTATCGGGAACGAGGTTCTCGCGTATTCCGAAGAAGTGTCCGCCGAGATATTTCAGATAGATCGACACGTCGCGCGCCCACTTCGGATGTGCGTAGATGTGCCAGCCGCCGTCGATGCTGTCGATATTGAGATCCACCGTGTAGTCGTTCTTCGTGTTCACCAGCCCGGGATTCCAGACCTTTTCATAGAGAAGCTCCAGCTCTATGCGCTCTGCGCTTTGCCGTTTCACTTTCATCGATGACGGGGTAATGAAGTTGTACTGAATGCTGTCGACTTCCATGATGGGTTTGTTGTCCCGCATGAGTACAATCTGGGCTTCATCTGGAAACACGGATATCGAATAGTCCGGCTTCTGTGTTTGCGCAATGATTGAAACGGGAATGAAAATGAGAGAGACAAATATGGTAGACAGCAGCTTCATGGTGAATTCCTTTCTCCGGCGTTTCGAATGAAAGAGTCTAACAGACTCGGATGAAAGATGGTAGCGGGGCGGCCCCCTCTAAAATGGCTGAAAGTGGAGTGAAGATCCGCGTGAAAGTTGCACCCGGTAGGTGGAACGATTGACCTGCCGACTACATTGATGCACCTCGAAAGGTTAGCACTCGCTATTTCAAGAGAACCATCTTCATCGTCTTGTGGTAACTTCCCGCATCGAGCCGGCAGAAATAGACACCGCTCGAAAGACCCGTCCCGTTGAAGATGACGTTGTATTCTCCCGGTCGCTTCGTACCATTAACAAGCGTCGCAACTTCCTGGCCAAGTACGTTATAGACTTTAAGTGCTACAAATCCGAAATCCGCAATCCGAAATTCGATATCGGTAGTGGGATTGAACGGGTTGGGATAATTCTGGCTCAATGAAAAACCGGTCGGCTGCCGGGGCGCTACGCCCTGAACCGATGTCACAATATCTTTAACAGGAATCTTGTACGCACCGTCCTGTGTCCCGGCGAAGACGAACTTTTTATTCGCAGCAAGTGCACTGATCGTGCCAACTCCGAGGTCAGAGATATCCAGCTCTATCCAATTTTCGCCGAGGTTCGTCGTCAGGTAGAGTTCATGCCTGAAGTTGAATCCGGAACGGTTGCTGACTCCCAGATAGGCAAAAAACAGGCTGTCATATTTCGCGAAGAGAATAGAGTTAACCTCGCTCGAATCTGTAAAGGGAAGACCGCTGTCCCTTTCGATCCACGTCGAATCCCGGCTGTACATGAACACGCCCTTGTTTGTACCCACAAAGACATCTGAATCCAGCGATGTTATCACAAACCCATCGGCGGTATCCAGCCCGATATTTTTCCACGCTATGCTATCCGGATATGTTGAATACACCCCCTTGCCCGTCATGGACTCCAGCGTGTACAACTTATTTCCGGCAGAAGTGATTCCGATCGTTCCATATATTAGGGGGGCGCCGGGGACAAGTGGCTGTCCCAGGTTGAGTCCGGTATCGTCCGCCTTCCATATTGTACCATTATCTTTAGAGCTGAGCACGCCATCGTTCGTTGCCGCGTACGTGACGCTGTCGAGGTATGTCATGTCGTTAACGTTGGTACCCGCTGGAAGGCCCTGGCCGGACGCGCTCCACGACTCTCCGTTGTCGGAAGAGCGGTAGAGACTGACCGGAGCGTTAGTACCCGCGAAGAGATAGCCGCCGCAATTATCCAGCGAGAATATGGAATCCGTTCCCATCCCTGTCGGTGTGATTGGTGTCCAGCTCACGCCGCCGTCGGTCGATTTGATGAAGCCGCCGTTGAATGCCCCAAGGATCACTGTCGTGTCGTTGATGACTAATATTCCTGTAATAGTGGAATACTGTAAGTTGGGGATAACCGACCATTGTGCCGGAAGAATACGCGGCGCAAAGAGAACGAGCAATATTGCTACTAGTCCCGAAACGAATCCAGTTTTCATGTCCACCTCACATTTTACCCTCGATAATTCCCTCCCAAGCTCTCGCTACGCTCAATAACCCAGGAATCGAAGGGCCTTTGTGGAATTTACTCGCGAGTCGGAGAAATGTCAACTCCGTGTTGAGTAGCGCTGCTGAAATGGTAAAAAAAGCGGAAACGAAGCATCGTGCTCTCCAAGTCAAGCACCCGAATACCGGCGAATGACAAAGGCGGCATGGTTTCCACACCGCCTTTTGTCATAGCTTGATTGCGAACCGGTTGGCTACCGGTACATTACTTTTCTTCTTCTTCGAAGAGGTCCGCCTGGTCGTCGTTGTTTTCGGATCCGTTCGATTCGCCGTCTTCTTCGGCGAGCACTCTTGCAACGGCTGCGATGACGTCCGAATCCTGCAAACGTATCAGGCGCACGCCCTGCGTATTTCTGCCGGCTAGGCGGATGTCCTTCACGTGCTGGCGGATAAGGAAGCCCTTCGTCGTCACGATCATGATGTCATCGTTGTCGATGACCTCCTTGATCGAAAGGAGCTTGCCGTTCTTGTCGCCGGTCTTGACGGTGAATATTCCTTTGCCGCCACGGTGACGGAGGCTGTACTCTCCGACCTCGCTCCTCTTTCCGAAACCCTTGTCTGTAACGACAAGCACGCTGGCTCCGGGCCTGCTGACGGTTATCATACCGATAACCTCGTCGCCCTTGCCTAAATTCATTCCTCTCACGCCGCGTGCGTTTCTTCCCATCGGGCGCACGTCCTTCTCGTTGAACCTGAGCGCCATACCGTTCTTGCTCCCGATGATAATATCGAGCTTGCCGTTCGTAAGCCAGGCGTCCATTAGCCTGTCGCCTTTGTCCAGGCCGATCGCGATGATTCCGATCTTCCTCGGGTTGGAGAACTCGCTGAGCGCAATCTTCTTCACGTTGCCGCGTCTCGTCACCATCGTCACGAAAAGATCTTCGCTGAAATCCTTGACCGGCAGGAACGTGGTTATGTCTTCGTCCGGCATTTTGCCGATGAGGTTCACGATCGACCTCCCTCGCGATGCTCTTCCTCCCTCAGGCACCTCGTGCACCTTCAGCCAATACGCCCTTCCCTTGTCGGAGAAGAAGAGTATGTACTGGTGCGTCGATGCGATGAACATGTGCTCTACAAAATCGTCCTCGCGCGTAGTCTGAGCGGTTATTCCCTTGCCGCCGCGGCTCTGTCTCCTGTATCCGCTTACGGGATAACGCTTGATGAAGCCGTTATGCGTGATCGTGATGACTACGTCCTCCTCGGCGATCATGTCTTCGATGCTGAACTCGGATGCCTCCTCGACGATCTCGGTGCGGCGCTCGTCACCGAAATTCTTCTTCAGTTCGAGAAGCTCGTCGCGGATGATTTCCATCCTCATATCCTTGCTGGCGAGAATGGCACGCAATTTCTCGATGAGCTTAATAGTCTCACGGTATTCGTCTTCGATCTTCTTTCTTTCCAGGCCGGTCAGCCTCTGGAGCGTAAGCGCGAGAATAGCCTTGGCCTGTATATCGCTAAGCTTGAACCTCTTCATCAATGCGGTTTTGGCCGACTCGGGGTCCTTAGATTTCTTTATCAGCTGTACGACTTCGTCGATGTTGTCGAGCGCTATCTTATAGCCTTCGAGTATGTGCGCCCGTCTTTCCGCCGCCTCGAGGTCGAACTTGGTCCGCCTTACGACAACTTCATGCCTATGCTTTATGAAGTACTCCATCACCTGCTTGAGGTTCAGCACCCTCGGAACGCCCTCGACGAGGGCAAGCATGATCACGCCGAATGTCGTCTGCATCTGTGTATGCTTGTAAAGGTTGTTCAGAACGACCTGCGGCTCAGAGTCTCTCTTCAGCTCGATGACGACGCGGATGCCATCCCTGTCCGACTCGTCCCTGATGTCAGAGATGTCTTCGAGCTTCTTTTCGCGGACAAGGTCCGCGATCTTCTCGATCAGGTTGGACTTGTTCACCTGGTACGGGAGCTCGGTGACTATGATATTTACCCGTCCGTTCTTGAGAGTCTCGATGTTTGCCTTCGCGCGTACGATAATCCTGCCGCGGCCCGTCTTGTAAGCCTCGACCACTCCCTCGTACCCGAATATTATCCCGGCAGTCGGAAAATCTGGCGCCTTGATTATCTTGATCAGCTTCTCGATGGGCATCTCGGGATTCTTTATCAGGTTCGCGATCGCGTCGACTGTGTCGCTGAGGTTGTGCGGCGGGATGTTCGTGGCCATGCCGACGGCAATTCCGCTGGAGCCGTTGACGAGGAGGTTCGGCACGAGTGAAGGAAGGACGACCGGCTCTTTCAGAGATTCGTCGAAGTTCGGCGTGAAGTCGACTGTGTTTTTCTCAAGATCCCGGAGCGTTTCGGCGGCGATCCTTGAAAGCCTCGCCTCGGTGTAACGCATTGCCGCGGGCGAGTCGCCGTCGATGGAACCGAAGTTGCCCTGTCCGTCGACCAGCGGATATCGCATCGAGAAGTCCTGGGCCATTCTCACGATCGTGTCGTAAACTGCCGAGTCGCCGTGAGGATGGTATTTCCCAAGCACTTCTCCGACAATTCTCGCGCTCTTCTTGTACGGCTTGTTGTAGTCCAGGCCGAGATCATTCATTCCGAAGAGCACTCTCCTGTGCACCGGTTTCAGGCCGTCGCGCACGTCAGGAAGGGCCCGCGCCACGATGACCGACATAGCGTAGTCTATATACGAGCCTTTTATCTCGTCTTCTATATCGACCGGTACAAGTTTTTCATTCAAAGACATAATGTTTCCTGTTGTTTATAAAACTCTAGAATCTCACCTGGGGTATTTCCAGACGATCTTTCCGTCGTGGTTTATGTAACCGTGCCAGTTGGCAGTTTCCACGAATGCGAGTCCGTGCCAAAATGGGTTCGCGTCGGTGAACTCCGGTTTTATTGCGAAGTATCCTGCCGTGTCTACGAATCCCCATAGGCCGTCAATTTCGACCGGGGCCATTCCTTCGCTGAACTTCCTGGCGTTCGAAAAGTTCAGCCGGAACGCTTCCTCTCCAGTTCTCGTGACATACTTCCATCCGGAACCTTCCAGTACCAGTGCAAGGCCGTCGGAAAAAGTCCGCGCGGAGCGGAACCGGGGTTTTATCACTTCTCGTCCTGTTCTGTCGATGTACCCCCACATACCACTTTTCTCGACGGGAGCCAGCCCGCAGGAGAATTTTCCTGCATGCTGGTACTGAAGCGGAACGACAACTTGCCCTGCCGTGTCGATGTAACCGGAGTGTCCGTCGATTGAAACGTTTGCGAGGCCTTCGGAGAAATCTCCCGCGACGCCGTATTTGTAACCGATAACCAGCCTGCCGGTGCGATCGATGTAACCGAACCTGTCGCGGCTGAAGAATGGAAAGAATACCGGACGCTTCAACACTCGCGCCAGACCCTCGTGGAAATCTCCTGCCTCAGAGTATTCATGCGGAATTACCTCACGTCCCGCAGAGTCGACGAATCCCCATCTCTGCCCGGCGAATACAGTCCACTTCGCAGTTTTCTCGAGACCATCGGACATTTTCGGCAGAAATCGGAGTATCGGCTGCACAACCACACTGCCGCACGAGTCTATGAAGCCGTAACGGCCGTTTTCCTCAATCGGATATCTCGTTCCCTGTGCTTTTGCGGAGACCGCGACGCATGCAAAAGAGAACATCAGCACCGACATCAAAGAAAAAGAACGACGGAGCGAGCCGATGGACAACACTGGCGATGTGCGGGATTTGCAGCCGGTAGTAATGGAAAAGTATCGATTCATTTCGGTTATATCCCGACCTTATTAAGCAAATAATCGAGTTTGCCGCGGAAGCCCAAACCGTAACCGAACCTTGAAGCTGTACCTCTTCCCGCGTGGCGGATGTAGGCATCGATATCGAAGTTGATCAGCACAAACCCTCTCGTCCTCGCATTGGAGAAGTTTTCGAGAGTCGGCATGCCGTGATGAATGAACGGCGGGAGAATCATGTAAACACTCCGCTTCAGCATCATATACGCCGATATCAGTATCGTCTCGCTTCCATTCTCGGTAGCAAACCCCCGTCTATTGACCCTGTCGACCCTACCGATTCCGTAGACTCGTTCGTCACCATCAAGTTCTGCCAGCATCTGTTCCAGGAAGCCGCTCCTGTAAGTCTCGGTGTCCGTATCGAGGAAGAAAGCGGCCTCTTTGGTACTCGCGCGGATAGCTGTATCCATCGCCGGACCGTGGAAGTAGTTCTTTTCCAGCATCATCTTCTTCGTCTTCACCGGGTTAGAGGAGACCAGTTTATTTATCACATCCGCGGATCGGTCGTTTGAACCGTTATCTACGATAGTCATTTCGACATCCGGATAAAAATTCCTGAAAGACAACGCGGCTCGCTCGAGCAGATCGGGCGTGCGGTAGTTGACTATGAATACCGAAATGTCGTCAGACGTCAAGGTTCCTGACATACTTCGCGTTCTTTTCGATGAATTCTTTTCTCGGATCGACGTCTTCTCCCATGAGTATTGAGAAAGTCCTGTCGGCATCCGCCGCACTTTCGATACCCACCTGGAGGAGGGTCCGCTTCGACGGGTCCATGGTGGTCTCCCAGAGTTGTTCTGGATTCATTTCGCCGAGACCTTTAAACCGAGACACGACCACTTCCGAATCTCCTCCCTTCTTCAGCTCTTTCACAAGCTCTTCACGCTCCTCGTCGCTGTAGGCATATTGTTCCATCTTTCCTTTCTTGACTTTGAAAAGCGGCGGCTGGGCTATATAGACTTTTCCCAGTTCAACGAGCTCCTTCATGTACCTGAAGAAGAACGTCAGGAGTAAAGTTCGGATGTGGCTGCCGTCAACGTCGGCATCGGCCATGAGGATGACCTTTCCATACCTGGCCTTCGACGCATCGAACTCATCGCCGTCTCCGATTCCGGCGCCGATGGCCTGGACGATCGCCCTTATCTCATCGTTCTCCAGTATCTTGTTGATCCTTGCCTTCTCGACGTTAAGGATTTTTCCTTTCAGCGGGAGTATCGCCTGGAACTGCCTGTCGCGTCCCTGTTTTGCTGAACCACCCGCGGAGTCTCCCTCGACTATGAATATCTCGCAGTGCTCGGGATCGCTTATCGAGCAATCGGCAAGCTTGCCGGGAAGGTTTGAAGACTCGAGCGCATTCTTTCTTCTGACTATCTCTCTCGCCTTGCGTGCGGCCTCGCGCGCCTCCGCCGAGTTGACTGCCCTCTCTACGATTCTCCTGGCTATGCCGGGATTTTCTTCGAGATATTGTCCCAGTTTGTCGTTGACGATTGTCTGTACGATGCTTTCGACTTCGCTATTGCCGAGTTTTGTTTTCGTCTGACCCTCGAACTGAGGTTCCGGGACTTTTGTGCTGATGACGACTGTAAGACCTTCGCGGAAATCGTCGCCGGTAAGATTGATCTTATCGGACTTCACAAGATTATTTTTATCCGCATACGATTTCAGGGTTCTCGTAAGGGCGCTCCTGAAACCGCTGACGTGCGTTCCACCTTCAACAGTATTGATATCGTTGACGTAAGAGAAGAGATTTTCCCTGTAGTCGTCGCAGTACTCGAATGCGATCTCGACTGCAACACCTTCGCGCTCGCCTGTAACGAAGATAGGATCCTTGGCAAGAGTCTTCCTTGTGCCGTCAATGTAGTGAACGAATTCGACTATGCCACCCTCGTAGTGGAACGCCTCCTCGTTGCCGTCGCGCTTGTCGGTAAGTTTTATCGTAATCTCCGGATTGAGGAACGCGAGCTCTCTCATCCTCTCGGCGAGCGTCTCGAACTTGTAGTTCCCGTTCTTGAAGATTTCCTTATCCGGCATGAAGTTGGTCGTGGTGCCAATCTTCTTAGCTTCTTTCCCGATGACCTTGACGGCTTCGACTGGCTCTCCGCGTTTGTACTTCTGATAGAATATTTTTCCTTCCCGGTAAACGTACACTTCAGCCCATTCGGAGACTGCGTTTACGACTGCGGCTCCGACGCCGTGCAATCCGCCGGATACTTTGTAAGTGGACTTATCGAACTTGCCGCCCGCATGGAGCATCGTCATGACAACCTCGAGGGCAGACTTCTTCTCTACCGGGTGCATATCTGTAGGAATTCCGCGGCCATCGTCTTCAACTGTTATGCTTCCATCCTTGTTAATCATTACCAGTATGTTCCTGCAATATCCGGCCAGCGCCTCATCGATCGAGTTGTCGACGATTTCATAAACGAGGTGGTGGAGACCTCGTTGGCCGACATCTCCGATGTACATAGCGGGCCGTTTCCTGACGGCTTCGAGTCCTTTAAGTATCGTAATACTTTCGGCGTTGTATGCCTTGCTGTTGTCGGTCTTTATACTTTTTGCCTCTTCGGCCACGTTTGTTTTTTCCTTCTTGAAGTTAGAATCTTTTACGGCGGTTTTATGCGCGGGCGGCTTCTCTGGTGCAGCGTTCTTCTTCTGCTTCTGTTTTGCCACCTCTTTTTTCTTTGCCATCCGCAACCTCTTTTAAATGAAAAAAATGTCCTGTACTCCGGAATCGGGATAACCATCCCTGATCTTCTTGAGTATCGACGGCTTCATGAAGACAAGCTCGTTCCGCCACGCGCTGGTGGCAACCTTCACATACAGAATGCCGTTCTCGATACGCGAAATCTCCGTATTCCTGCCGATCGCTTCGCCGACTATCTTCTCCCATTCCGCGACGACCTGATATGCGCGGAGCTTTTCTGAAACGTTCTCCTGCCTCGAAAACTCCTTTATGAGCTCGCCGATGCTCTTCGCCTCAGGCATGCTCGTACACGACGCTGCCATCCTTCACGGAATGGTATTTTACATCCTGCATATCTACCATCTTCTCGTCGAAGCTGAGCATGTCGGTCGCCGTAATGAAAGCCTGACCGAGACCCTCTACCGTCCTGA
The DNA here is from genome assembly GCA_021845665.1 of Bacteroidota bacterium. Lineage (GTDB taxonomy): Bacteria > Bacteroidota > Ignavibacteria > Kryptoniales > JAKASW01 > JAKASW01. Next base: position 125,769 of record JAJZVO010000005.1, read on the forward strand.
TCGTCTTAGTGGCGCGTGTGAAATCGAGCTCCGTCATAACGTCGTCTAGAAGCATAGCGGGCGTCTCTCCGAGCTTATGCTTGATGTAGTGGAACTCCGCAACTTTCAGCGCGACAAGAAACGTCTTATGCTGTCCCTGCGACGCGAAATCCTTGATCGGCATGCCGTTCAGGAAAAACCCGATATCGTCACGGTGCGGTCCTGCCAGCGTCGACCCGCGGGCTCGCTCGATCTTTAAGAGACCGTTGACCGCCTTCCGGAACGAGGAGTCGACACATCCATCCAGTGCGAAAGATGGTTCGTACTTGAGGCTCGGTGTTTCGCCCGATTCGACAAGGGACCTGTAAGCAGCGGAGAAGACGCCGCTAAACTCCTCGACGAACGAGATCCGTCTCGCCACGATTTTTGTTCCGTGCGATATGAGCGCGTCCGTCCAGGCAGAAAGGAGATCGATGTCCAGAAAGTTATTCAGCTTTCCGTCCAGGAGAACCTTGTTCCGTTGTTTGAGGGCGCGCCTGTACTCAGTCAGTTCCTCCAAATACGATCTTGATACTTGTGAAAGGACAATGTCGATGAAAACTCTCCGCTCTGATGGTGCACCTCCTGTGAGTGCAAAATCGCCCGGAGAAAGGACAACTATGGGAAACAACCCGATGACATCGGAGTTTTTTCTAAGCTCATTGGAGTCCAGGTGATACTTTTTGCCGGCGCCCGTTTCGTACGCGACGCGCACCTTGTTGATAACATTCTTGTCCGTCTCGATCGCCGCGTCGACAGAAAAGTTGTCGCCACCCAGCCTGGCGACACTCGAATCGCACTGCTGAAGAAAGCTTCTCGTCAGGCAGACATACGAAAGCGCTTCGAGTATGCTGGTCTTCCCCTGTGCGTTTGCTCCGGTAATGAAGTTCACCCCTCCGCTAAACTCAAGGGAAGATTCCGTGTGGTTCCTGAAATTTGTCAGCTGGACCTTCTTTATTCGCATGCGTCAGTTGAGTCTCAGAGGCATCACGAGAATGAGAATATCTTGTTCAGGCACCGCCGCTTTTTTTTCCTCGTGGATAGGTTTGATAGTGGCAGCACGCGTCGCAGACGAAAGAGCAAATCTGACTTTAGGCGCATCGATGCTCCCCATCGCTTCCGTTATGTAAGTGGAATTGAAGCCTATGTTCATTGAATCGCCGCCGCTCCATTGGACCTGGAGTTTTTCTTCCCCCATCTCGCCGCGGTCTGCGTCTTCCGCCGATATCGTCAGGACGTCTTTGTCGACCGTAAACTTGACGAGGTGATTGACGGTGTCGGAGAGAATCGATACGCGCCGCACCTTGTCAAGAAGTTCGGCTCTCGTGACGGTCATCAGCTTATTGTTGTCGATGTCGCTCGGTATGACGGCCTCGTAGTCGGGATGCGGCTCCTTGATGAGTCTTGTTATGAGCTCGGTATCGGCATTCTTCAGCCGGATGTGGTCGTCCGTAATCGTTATTTCCACCGCCGATGCTTTGAAGCTTTTCGCCGCGAGTGAAAGTGCTTTCTCCTGGATGTTCGCCTCTTTCTTCAGCGGCTTGTCTACGAGTGATTTGTCTTCTATACGAACCAGCCTGTGCCCGTCGGTAGAATATATTTTTGCCCCTTTTCCCGAGAAGAGAAACAGGACGCCGTTCATAGATCTCCTGTGTTCATCTTTCGAAACGGCAAAGATGGTTCGCTCGATGACTGTTTTCAGTGTCTCTGCCGCGATCGTCGAAGATTCAGCCGCCTCGGCGAGCGTCGGAAGAGTAGGATATTCGTCGGCAGGTGAACACGCAAACTTGTAAGATCCCGATTTAGTCTTCAGAGTCAGTTTGAGACTCTCATCGACGTTAACATCGATTTCCGAATCATCGAGGTTTCTTACAATGTCGAAAAACTCTTTTGCGTTGACCGTTACCTTGCCGTCGGTTGCATCCATGACGTCTGTTTGCGTCGACATCGATATTTCGAGGTCCGTTGCGGAAACGGTAAGTTTCTTTTTGCTCGTTTCCAACAACAGGTTTTCTATTGCCGGAATCGTAGTGCGAACAGGGACGACTCCGATAACACGACCAATGACATCGCGGAGTTCCCTGCTGTTTGCTTTAAACCTCATTTCCGCCTCCATTATTTGCAGAATTTTGCAAGTTCGAGTTGTTTGATTTTAATCTAAATTTAGCTTTTTTGGGGCTAACTTTCAATTTAGAAGTGCACTGACGAAGGTCTCCAGATGTGCATAACTATCTATTACTATAATAGTAGTTCTATATACTTAAGAAAGAATAGTAATAAGATAGACTGTGGATATGTTGATAATTCTGTTGGTATTTAGTAATCCGTATTCAAACAGCGAATTACGACTACCATCATGGATATATTTGTCAACGTCATGATATATCACGTCTGTTGGTAAGTCGAATTCAATTAACACTGGCGATCTGTACCACAAATTTCTGTTGATATCACGCACGTAATCAACAACCTGTATTCCCTTTTCAACACGGACGCCAACAAGTTTTTCACATTCCTATCATTTCAATTTTTTTCTTGATCCTGTCGTACTTTTCGCGGAACCGATCGTCGGTAGCGAGTTGGTCAGAAATTATCTGGCAAGCATATATGACGGTTG
>JAJZVO010000040.1 GCA_021845665.1 Bacteroidota bacterium
CCGATCTTGCTTGGAGGCAAACTTTTGTTTGAGACGGAAGCTGAGCTGAACGGATTTAGGATTTTGTATTGCTATCACGTTCGAGTAGACGCTTGTACCGGGAAGAGAGTCAAGAGCCGGCACGTCAGCCATGGCGGGCATCAAGGTAATGTAAAGCATGTCGGGACTCCCTCCCAGCCCGCTCGAAGTGAGGGAAGCCTCATAAGCCTTCGGGAGGGACTGCATTCCAATCTCGATCACAGCCCCGTTAACTTTGGGTTCGACCTGTATTCCCGTAATTTTCGGCAGGCTTTGCTGCTCAGGTGAAAAGGTGAATTCAGATTTCTCTTGGTCGAATGCAAGTGTGCCCTGGGAAATTTTAGAGAAGAGTTCTCCTGAAAATTCAGCAGGCATGTAAAGCACCCCGTTAGCTTCGAGCACCGGTAGAGGCATTTGTACGGCGTTGGTCTCACCACGCAATGAAACGACCACAAAGTCGTTCGATGGAGTGAAGAGGAGGTTTCCGTAATTTGAGTAAACACTCAGTTTGTCCGTTGCCTTCAGAACGAAGGTGTTAAGGCCGAGCGCGTGAGCGACTTCGGCGATTGAGACGTAAACATGGTGAAGCTCCTGGAAACCGCCGATGTAGGCTGTGCCGGTCGCGGTATGCAGCGGAATGACCCTGGGCTGTGCGGCCGCCGGGGCACAGTAAAGGAGTAAGACGGCCAGAAGAATTCTAACGCGCATGAGTCCCCTTCCTCAACTCGATCCCATAAAGGAACAGCGGGACGTCGTACTTGACGGGGTCAATCGGGTCGAGAGATCTCAGTTTCTCCGTGATCTCCCATGCAGTTTTCCAATTGTCTGTTTTTCTTTTAGTAAGCTTCAACTTCCTCGCCGCCCTCGAGACATTGACATCGAGGGGGATGATAAGCTTGTCCGTCCCGAGCCAGTTGTAAAATCCAAAGTCGATATCATCTTTTCTTGTCATCCATCTTAGAAACATATTCATTCTTTTGCAAGCACTCCCGTCGCGCGGACTCGCCAGCAGCGCGCGGGCACGCGGTGTAAATGAACCACCCAACCCGCGAGGCACATTCGCCGATTTGATCTCTTCCAACAACTCCGTCAGGACGCCATACGACGTACGGTCCTCCGCCCGCACCAGAGATTTTTCCAATGTGCCGCGCGATTGCAAGACCGACGCGGTTGCGAAAAGTATTTGTACGATATCCCTTCCCATGATGTTCTTGTAGGCAAACTGCACATGTCCATCCAGACTTTTCAGCATCCGGTGATAGTTGAAGTTCGTCATCGATTTGTACGGCGATCCGCCGAGTTCAGCGAAGACTTTCTCCAGTGATCTAAGAATTGCGTAGCGGGGACCTATCGCGAACATGGACGCAATAAACGCTGCGGTTTCTACGTCCGATTTCTCGCTGAACCTTTTCGGAAAACAGATCGGATCAGCTGAATAAAACTCTTCGGGTGAATTGCTATTCCGCATGGTCTCGTACAGAAGTTGGAGCCGTTCAAGTTCCTGCGTCATTGTTCCAGCCGGTCCGACAGTATAGAAGATATCGGTCTGAACGGCCGCCGCGGTCTCGTGGATTTCACCTTCCCTAGGTTGTGCGCCTTAAGGCGTTCCAGCTCATCGTCGCTGCTCCCCGTGTAATGCCAACTGGCTTTCAGACTCGAGATCATGTACATGTAGTAGCTCACTTTCACGATCCCCCTGATAAGACAATCCGCCGACTCTTTTTCAGAACCGGCGGAATTCCTGTAATCATCGTAGTCGGAACGGCGGGATTCGAACCCGCGACCCCTACCACCCCAAGGTAGTGCGCTACCAGGCTGCGCCACGTTCCGGTGGTTCTAAAATAGCGCCTAAGGTTGAACGAAACAATGAAAGTCTTCTGAACGTGCAACGAATTTCAGTATCAGGCTTTGCCGGAGAGTTTTTCGATCAGGTCGTTTAGGAAAGCACGTGTTTCGAGGAGGAATTGCTTGAGGTCATCTGAAGACTCGACCGCCACTTCAGTCTCAATTAGTTGAGCCAAGCCATCGCCTGCCTTGGAGCCCAGAACTTTCTTCGCGCCTTCAATCGTGAACCCTTGCTCACGGACAAGACGCTTGATCTCGAAAATCAGGCTAATATCTCTATTAGTATAAATACGGTTACCAGCCCTGTTCTTCGCGGGATTAAGTTCGGAAAATTGTGACTCCCAATACCTGAGAACATGCTGCTCTAACCCCGTAATGCGGCTAACTTCCGAGATGGAGTAGTAAAGTTTCTTGAACTCGAAATCCTTCATCTGGCGAAATTATAATACATTACAGAAATAATTGCAAATTCCTGTTAGATAAAACTCGCAAGCTTTTCGATTTGGATTTGCACCGATGTGAAGATAAATTTATCCGAGCGCCATTAGCTCAATTGGATAGAGCAACAGACTTCGGATCTGTCGGTTGGGGGTTCGACTCCCTCATGGCGCACTTCAAAGACATCCTTCGCAGTCCAGTAGGCGGGATGTCGTCCCTTCAATCTTCCCAACGCTGATCCTTGTCCTTGGTTTTGGGATAGATCATCCTGATGAATGAGCCACCAAATCTCCAATCTGAAGTCCGGCCGCCTCCGATGCGGGATAGCCTGCGACTCACCGAAACCAATCCCTATTCACTCCGTACTCCCAAAAGTGAAACAAAATCAGAGGGACTGAAAATGCCTACCGGGAAAAAAGGAAAACGAAGAAAGCGTTGGATCGTGGTTGGAGCGATAATTCTTGTGCTAGGGGTTGGAGCATTCATCGTTGGAAAGTCTAGAGCCGGTGGCAGCGCTGGTGGTCCACCAAGCGTAAAGGTCGCCAGGGGGACAATTGTCGAGAAAGCGCTTGCAGTGGGTACGATCGAACCGGAAAACCAAGTGTCGATCAAATCACGTGTCAGTGGAGTGGTGAAGAAGCTGTTTGTCGATGTCGGCTCCTATGTCCACGCGGGCGAACCTCTTCTTGAAGTGAAGCCCGATCCTACTCCGGTTGAGCTTGCCGATGCGAAGCGGCAGCTCGAATTGGCACAGGTCGGCTTCGACAATGTCAGGAAGGAGAAAGATAGACAGTCTCTTCTGCATCAGCGTTCCCTTATCTCCGACCAGGATTTCGAGAACACGCAGAAAGCATACAGAGAATCGGAACTGCGCGTGAAGATAGCCAGGGAAAGACTCGAGCTTATGCAGAGCGGTGCGGTTACGATAGATAACACGAAAATAGAGTCGATAATTTATGCACCGATAGACGGTTATGTATTGACAAGAGCAGTAGAGGTCGGGGATCCGGTCACGCCTCTCACGTCTTACCAGGAAGGGACCGTATTAATGAAGATGGCAAACATGAGCAGTCTCGTGTTTAAGGGTACTGTTGATGAGATAGATGTGGGTAAGCTTCGTGAGGGAATGCCGGCGGAACTGCGCATCGGAGCTCTTCCTGGATACACCATCCAGGGCAAACTTTCCAAGATATGGCTGCAGGCCGAGAAGAAAGAAAACGCTTCGGTCTTCCCGATCGAGATCTCGATTTCCAACACAAAGGAAGTGACCTTGCGGGCAGGCTACTCTGCGAACGCCGACATAATCATCAGAAAAAAGAGCGACATACTTTATATCCCTGAAAGAGTCGTGGAGTTCAGAAATGATTCCGCTTTTGTTAAGATTCCGCTTGCAGATAATAAATCGGAAGATCGGTCGATCAAGACAGAACTCTCGGATGCGATAAACATTGAAGTCGTATCAGGCCTGAAGGAAGGCGAGAAGGTTCTCGAAAAACCTGTCGTCAAAATCAACTAAGGCCCCGACATGAGAGCATTTACAAGCTTCTTCTCGGAATTCTTCGCCGACCTTCACGCACAGAAGATGCGCACATTCCTTACGATGTTCGGCATCGTATGGGGAACGGTCACGATAATTGTCCTCATATCCTTCGGACTCGGTTTCAAGAAGCAGGCTATGATCAACATGCACGGAATGGGAGAAAACATATCTGTCCTTTTCCCGAACAGGACGACAAAACCGTACCAGGGATTGGGAATCGGGAGAGGAATACGTCTGACTGAAGAGGCCGCTGCGGTGATCGCTGCCAAAGTAAGAGAGCTGGAGACGATTACACCGGAATACATCAGCATGGGAATCCCTGTCCGATTCGGAAACAATATCACCAATCCCGGGATTACCGGCGTCTATCCGGTTTACGAAGATCTGCGTCACGTAATACCTGCCGAAGGAGGGAGGTTCATCGACACCGTTGACGTGATCGAGCGAAAGAGAGTAGTGATGCTCGGCGACCGGGTGAAATCGTTCCTATTCGGCGACAAGGAGGCACTCGGCCGGACCGTCTTTATTGGAGAAACTCCTTTTACGGTCATCGGGGTGATGCAGGCGAAAGGGCAAAACTCGTCTTACTATACACGAGACCAGGATCGCATATTCATTCCCGCGCCTACCTATACGGCGATCTTCGGGTCACCATACATAACCGATCTGGTGTATAAGGCTAACGACCCTTCGAAGACAGCGGAGGTAGAACAAGGAGTACGCGAGGCATTAGGAGAGAAATACGGTTTCGACCCCGAGGACAAAGATGCCGTGTTCATTTGGAATACGGCGGACTTCGACAGGATCCTTCAATACATTACGATCGGATTCACCGTCTTTCTCGGGATCATCGGCAGCTTCACGCTTGGAGTTGCAGGCCTCGGGGTGGCCAACATAATGTTCATCGTTGTCCGTGAAAGGACAAACGAGATCGGCGTTAAGAGAGCGGTCGGTGCGAGGAGGTCCACGATACTGCTGCAGTTCTTTGCGGAGACCTTCATGATTGTCGGTCTGGGCGCTGCGATCGGCTTTATCATCGGATGGGGGATCGTATCTGCGATGCAGCTGATTCCCGTCAAGGAATACGTGGGCACGCCGGAGATTTCTCTCCCGGTGGTAATCTCGACGATGTCGATACTTGCTGCAATTGGGTTGTCGGCGGGGATGCTGCCAGCCCGGCGCGCTGCCAGTCTTGACATCGTGGAGTGTCTCAGGGAATAGATGCTTACAAAGGATCACGTCGTGAGTTGGATGAATTTCTTCAGCCTGCTTGAACCAGGCGATATCTCAAACGGTCATGCTAAACGACCCCAGTCCGCAGGAGACTTATGATAATGGGAGGCGAACTACTCAGAGAGTTTTTCCGCGATTTAAAAAACCACAGGATGCGCAGCGCTTTGACTTTGATTGCTATCACGTGGGGGACAATGTCCGTCGTTTTGCTTCTTGCTTTCGGCGAAGGATTTGGAACTGCGATGCGGAGCGGTTTGGTGAACGCCTGGAACAGGGTTTTGATCATCTATGGCGGCGAGACCGGAAAGGTGTACCAGGGTCTTCCCAAAGGGAGACAGATTAATCTCGAAGAAAGCGATGTCGCCCTGCTGAGAGCTGCGGTTCCAGACATAATCATGGCCAGTCCGCAGTACAGGAAGAATGCCGAACTTTTTTACGGAAAGACGAGACTCACCACCGAATGCGAGGGCACGGGTCAGGACTTCAAAGAAATGCGGGCCATGTATCCCGAGGCCGGCGGGCGTTTTATCGACGCGAACGACGTTAGATACCAGAAACGAAGTCTCTTCCTCGGTTACGAGATAGCCGGTGACCTTTTCAAGGGAGAGAATCCTGTCGGAAAAACGGTGATGCTCGATAATGTGCCTTTCACGGTAATCGGGATAATGGAGAAGAAACTGCAGACGTCCATGAACAACGGTCCGGATTCGAGGCGGGCAGTCATCCCGTACTCGACATTCAGGACCGTTTACGGATATAAGTACATTAACACGATTCTTGCGAAGGGTCCAAGCCCGGTTTCCCAAGCACAGATGATAAACCAGATCCGTCAAGTCCTCTCGAAGAAATACAGGACAGACCCTGCCGATGACCGCGCCATCGGCATATTCGACACGATGATGATCGACGAGATGATCAAAAAGATAAGTTTCGGCATAAGTATTTTTCTCGGCATTGTAGGGTTCTTCACTCTCATGATCGCGGGAGTTGGCGTGGCAAACGTCATGTATGTTGTCGTGAAGGAACGCACGAGAGAAATCGGAATCAAGATGGCTGTGGGTGCCAGAAGGTCGTATATACTGTCGCAATTTATTTTCGAAGCGCTATTTCTGTCGACGCTGGGCGGCGTGGTGGGCCTTCTGCTTTCATGGGGGATCGTTGCTGCAACAGGGCTTATCGACACAAGCAGTGGCGCCATGCAGTTCCTCGGCAGGCCTATTCTTTCGATTGGAATAATGATTTTCACGGTAACCGTTTTAACATTGATCGGTATATTTGCAGGCGTCTTCCCCGCCCGACGAGCCGCAGCGGTAGATCCGGTAGAGTCGCTCAGGTACGAATAAGGATTGGTGCCGAGTCGAGCCTCGTTATAGCGCACCCCAGCAAGGGCTTGCCCTCTCCCGCCATCCAGGCCGACCCGGCTTTCGAAATCTCAACATTGCGTGAACAAATCACTCCGCTTCATCGTTTATATTGTTAGTGTGTTTCGAAAGAACGATTAAGAATCGGAAGGCTAACATGAAAATGGACTATGTTGACAAATCGGCGGGGGAAAACGGCGGGCAGGCATTCGACATAAGGGTCTGGATCGAGAAAGGTCTCAGCTGGGACAAATACCTTTCGGAATGCAAACAGAATGAAGACAGGATGAGCAAGATGTATCGAAAGGTTTCCGTCCCAAGAGATACGATAGACTTCTTGAAAGCGAAGGACGTTCTCACAATAGTATGCATTTCCGAAGACTGGTGCCCTGACTGCGCCCAAAACGTCCCGCTGATGGTTAAGCTTGCAGAGGCATTGCCGTCAACCGACTTGAGACTTTTCTTCCGCGACAGGAACGAAAAGCTCATGGACCACTATCTCACTAACGGAAAGAGAGTGGTACCGACGGTCGTATTCTTCGACAGTAAACTAAACGAAATAGGAAAGTGGGCGGGACCGAGCCGAAAAGCAAAAGCATGGACGCTAGACACGTTGGTCAAGGGCCGCAGGATTGGTGATATTCCGCAGGAAGAGCGAGATCGTTTCGGCGAGCTATACGATGACAAATTTCTAAGTGAGTTCCTCAACGATTCATTATCCGAAATCACAGCTGCACTCGGTTAATCCAATTTCGATTCACGCTGCTGGCACATCCACAATCATGCGTCTCACCCTTTTGAGGGGGACGTGGATAAGCCAAATAAGAAAGAGGTTCCACAATTGCGCACAATAACGGTATCATTCAAGCCTGACAAAGAACAACGGGAAACGATTTCACGAATCTTCGCCGGGAACGACCTGACATTCCTCACGGACTATGCTGACAAGGAACAGAGAAGTGATCAGCTTGACAATACAGAACTTCTCATCGCGTGGAATCCTAACAACGAATTGGATGACCTCGATCGAAGACATCTTGAAAACATAAAGTTCGTCCAGCTGATCTCGGCAGGCTATGATCATTTAAGGTTCGAAATGTTTAATCCTGCATGCCAGATAGCGGCGAACCAGGGTGCATACGCGCTACCGATGGCCGAGCACGTCCTTGCAATGCTTCTGGAAAGGGGAAAGAAGCTAAGGTATTATCATGACCTGCTGGCCGCGGGAAAGTTTGAGCAGTGGAGGAATGTCACGAAACAAATAACCGGCTCGACGCTCGGGATAGTTGGGTTCGGATCTATCGGGAAAGAGACAGCTCGATTGATGCGTCCCTTCGAGCTGAAGATCCTCGCATTGAACACTACCGGGAACACAGATCAGCGGGTCGACTTCTGCGGGACGTTGAAGGATCTCGACTATGTGCTGGCCAATTCAGATTTCATCTTGCTCTCGCTCCCTCTCGACCGTGGGACTGAAGGACTCATCGGGCGGCGAGAACTAGAGATTATGAAACCAGTCGGCATCCTCGTGAATGTGGCAAGGGGAGCTATAGTTCAGCAAAAAGCGCTGTACGAACATTTGAAATCTCATCCGGACTTTTCGGCTTGCATAGATGCCTGGTGGGTCGAGCCGTTCAGACAGGGCGAGTTCCGCGTCGACTACCCTTTCTTCGAACTGCCGAACCTCCTCGGCTCGCCGCACAATTCCGCGCTCGTAGACGGCATAATGCTTCAAGGTGTGGCGCGTGCGGCGGAAAATGCCGCCGGGTTCCTCAGGAATGGAAATGCCAACGGACTTGTACATCGACCGAATAATTCTGCCCGCTGATAGAATCTGCGTCGGATGCCTGGACTAAAGCACGCGCGAGACAGATCACTTCAGATTGAAGAACGCCACGAAGTAAAGGAGGACGATTGCTACGCCGATGCCGTACATCACTACTGAAACCCTCTCTCTCGTAGTAGCCGTCCTCCAGTCTTTAACGGGCGGAAGGATAAAAGGGGCTGCAACAACTATCACAAGGAGGATCGCGATCAGCGGCGGCACGCCAAGATCGGAATACCATCTCACAAGCTGGTTAATCATTATCTAACACACAACTCCTGGAGCGGCATTGTGCCGACACCTACGGCAGGCTTTCTTTTCACAGCATGGAATCCTGCGTATAGGGCTCGCCTCGATATTCTGTCCTTTTCATTCTTAAGATAAATTCATAAAAACTCATCCCAATCTCAAGTAGTCGCGGCACCATTCATATATTATGGTACGGCGAACGGACACGGAGAGGATCGATGGAGCCGGGAGCGATAGAAACCGACATTCGATCGGCCCGAACCGGCCAGGACTTCATGGATCATTCACAGTAGATGTTCAGTTCTGCCGGAATTCCCAAGGGCGCTCTACGGGGTTTCATCGAAGGCGGCTTTATTGTTATTAATTCTCACTTCCGCTAAATTTCGCTGCATTTTTGTATCGTTATTCAGCACTTAGACGATGGTGGATCCCAAAAGGAACACCGGTAGTTCTTTAATCGCCCAACACCGAAAGGAACCCGATATGAAAGTACTGATAGCCGACAAGCTGTCGGACAAAACCGTCTCGGCTCTCACGGCTCTGGGAATGGAGGTCACCGTAAACTCTGACTTATCTGCCGACGACCTGCCCGGTTCAGTTCATGATACAGATATACTTGTCGTTCGCTCCACAAAAGTCACTTCCAAAACGATCGAGTCTGCGAAGAGACTATCCCTGATTATCCGGGCAGGTGCCGGTGTGAATACAATCGACCTCGCGTCGGCCAACACGCGCGGTATATACGTGTCCAATTGTCCGGGAAAAAACACGGAAGCGGTAGCAGAGCTGGCTCTCGGGTTGCTGATCGCCGCCGACAGACAAATCGCAAATGCGACGTACGCCTTGAGAGATGGCGTCTGGAAGAAGAAGGCATACGGCAAGTCGCGCGGCTTAAAGGAACGAACGCTTGGAATCATCGGATTCGGCGCCATAGGTAAGGCAGTCGCTTCGCGCGCGATGGCTATGGAAATGAATGTCATCGGATGGTCGAAAAGTCTGAGCAAAGAAATTGCAGAAGCATATGGTATCGGATTTGCGCCGGACCTACTGTCGCTGGCAAAACAATCGGATGCGGTCAGCGTGCACGTCGCCTACAAGCCGGAGACAAATCATCTCATCGGCAGAGACTTTTTCGACGCAATGAAGAGTGGTGGTATCTTCGTGAACACATCGCGGGGCGAGGTTGTGGACACCACTGCCCTGATTGAAGCGATTAGATCTAAGAGTCTGCGTGTCGGTCTCGATGTGTTCGAAGGTGAACCCGCAGGTGGAGAGGCCGCATTTGCCGATAAAGAGCTGGCGAATCTCGTGACTGCAACTCCGCACATCGGCGCGTCGACCGATCAGGCATCGGAAGCTATAGCCGATGAGGTAGTGAACATAGTCAAATCCTACCTGGCAACAGGCGTGCCTTTGAACACCGTGAACATCCGGACACGCTCATCTGCCACTCAATCGCTGGTTGTACGGCACTACAACCGTGTAGGCGTGCTGGCGGGAGTGCTCGACAAACTGAAACGCGCCGGTGTTAACGTGGAGGAGATGACAAACATAATTTTTGAGGCGTCGAAAGCTGCATGCTGCACACTTCTAATCGATGCGGCTCCCCCGAAAGAAATCCTGAGTGAAATGTCGAAGGATGAAAATATAATCGAGGTAGCCCTGAAACCTCTGGCCTAACGAAAGCGGCGTAGATCAGCTGGCGTTTTCCCCTTATATATAATCGCAGGAGAGTCACTTGGACAGAGGAACATTTGCCCTTCTGAGCGATGCGTCTAATATCTATCACTTGGGAAATTAGCGCGCCATTAAAAAGCGGCACCCGCCATAATCGACCACACACCATTTTTGCCGCCGCCGTCCGGCAACGCTGCTGCAAACTCATTCCTGAACGGCGAATTAGTCGCGGACGTATGTCTCAACTCGACCCCCAGGCCCATAGGCCCAAGGTCGATATTAGGTCCGCCACCGACAGTAATATTGAAAAGGGATTAAGTCGTTGCCCCAATTCCTACAACGCCGATAGGAACGGCTAAAATGAAAAAGGGCGTCTTGCAACGCCCCCTTTCGGTAGTGAAGAGGAGTCAAACCAATAGTTTATAACTGTTCAGCGCCTTCACATAGTTGGCACGTTCGAACGCAGCCGGGTCGGCCACGGATTTCTGACTCATACTTCCCTTCATCTGCTCGATCGACTCATACTCGTGCTCTTCCATCCACTTTGAAAGATCGGCGAGAACGGTCTTGATGTGTTTAGGGCCGTGCTGTAAGAGTGCCGAGCACAACATGGTCACATCGGCGCCTGCCATCACGAGTTTCAACACGTCTTCAGCGGTGTGTACTCCGCTCGTCGCCGCAAGGCTCGCCTTCAGCTTGCCGTGCAGGATCGCGATCCACCGCATCGGCAGCCTGATTGCAGACGAGTCGCTCATCGTAACATTGGGAACCACTTCCAGTTCGTTCAAATTTATATCAGGCTGATAAAAACGGTTGAACATAACGAGGCCGTTTGCGCCGGCGCCGACGGCACGCTGCGCGAAGTTTGCCAGCGACCCAAAGTAGGGGCTCAGCTTCACTGCGAGCGGGATGCTTACCGAATCCCTGACGGCCGAAATCACGTTAATGTATCTTCCCTCGACATCGTACGAGGTCAGATGAGGATCGGTCGGAATGTAATAGACATTGAGCTCCATCGCATCGGCTCCGGCCTCTTCGAAATGCCTGGCGTACTTAATCCAGCCGCCCGACGTTATTCCGTTGAGACTCGGTATCACGGGGATGCTCAGCGATTCCTTCGCCTTTCTCAGGAGTTCTATGTACGAATCCGGCTCCAAGTTGTATTCTTCGGCCTTCGGAAAATAGCTAAGCGCTTCGGCAAAGCTTTCTGTGCCATAATGAAGATAGTGGTCGAGTTCCTCGCTCTCATGGGCGATCTCCTCTTCAAACAGCGAGTACATTACGATGGCCGAAGCTCCCGCATCCTCAAGCCTCTTCATATTGTCAAGGCTCCTGGAGAGCGGGCTGGCCGAGGGGACGATCGGATTCTTCAGCTCTATACCGAGATATTTGGTTTTGAGATTCATGTCATCACTTTCGTTTTCGTTCGTTGCAGACTTCCGATTCAATTCATTGCCGGGGCGGCAGCAGGTTTGCCGTCACCGTCAGACTTTGAAGCTTCGAATTCCTTCGAAAGCTGTTCGTACATCTTCCATCTCTGGGCGATGTCATCCTGGGCGAGCTCCATAAGGAATTTCACCCTGTCGGGGTGAGTCTTCTTCAGCATATTGAACCGCGTCTCGAGGGATGTGAAGTCTCCCACCGATCCCTTCGGCGCCTTGGAATCGAGCTTGAACGGGTTCTTCCCATCATTAGCCTGTCTTGGATCAAACCTGAATAGAGGCCAGTAGCCCGTATCGACAGCCACTTTCTGATGCTGAGCCCCGAGGGACATATCGATGCCGTGTTCGATGCAATGGGAATAAGCGATTATGATTGAGGGCCCGTCATACGATTCAGCTTCGAGGAAGGCGCGGACAGTTTGTGCGTCGTTGGCTCCCATTGCCACGCGTGCCACATAGACGTTGCCGTACATCAGGGCCATCAGGGAGAGGTCCTTCTTCCTCATCGGCTTCCCGGCAGCGGCGAACTTAGCAACTGCCGCACGCGGAGTAGATTTCGACATCTGGCCACCGGTGTTAGAATAGACTTCCGTGTCGAGGACGAGAATATTTACATTCTTACCGGAAGCGAGCACGTGGTCGAGTCCGCCGTAGCCTATGTCGTAGGCCCAACCGTCTCCACCGACTATCCAGACGCTTCGTTTCACAAGATTATCCGCGACATTCAGAAGCCTTTTGGCTTCGGGCAGGCTCATGGAAGCGAGTTTTGACTTCAGCTGCTTCACTCTGTCCCGCTGTTCATATATACCTGCTTCACCTGCCTGGTCGGATTCAAGGAGCTCTTTTGCCAACTGGTCGCCGATCTGAGAGGAAAGCTTCCGAACGAGTTCCTTTGCAATCTCGGTCTGCTTGTCGATGGCCAGTCTCATACCGAAGCCGAACTCGGCGTTATCCTCGAAGAGCGAGTTGGACCAGGCTGGTCCGCGGCCGTCTTTGTTAACAGTGTAAGGAGTCGTCGGGAGATTTCCGCCGTAGATCGAAGAGCAGCCGGTTGCGTTGGCGATCATGGTACGATCGCCGAAGAGTTGAGTTACGAGCTTGACGTAAGGGGTCTCTCCGCAGCCGGAGCACGCGCCGGAGTATTCGAAGAGCGGCTGCAGGAACTGAGAGTCTTTTACGTTGTCCAGTCGAATAGTTCTGCGATCAACCTCGGGGATGTTGAGGAAGAATTCGTAATTGATCTTCTCCGCTTCTCTCAGAGGGGGCTGGGGCTTCATGTTGATAGCCTTCACCTTAGCTTCCTTCTTGCTCTTCGCGGGACAGAACTCGACGCAGAGTCCGCAGCCGGTGCAATCTTCGGGTGCAACCTGCAGTGAATACTTCATCCCTTTATGCTCAGGGCTCTTGAAGTCGACTGCCTTGAAAGTGGGCGGCGCCCCGGCCATGTCGGCGGAATCGAACACTTTCACGCGAATGCTCGCATGCGGGCATATCACGATGCACTTATTGCACTGGATGCAGATATCCGGCTCCCACACGGGAATTTCGAGAGCGATGTTGCGTTTCTCCCACTGTGCCGTTGCGGTCGGGAAAGTGCCGTCCAGCGGCATGGCGCTCACGGGAAGTGTGTCTCCCTTACCTTCGATCATGCGGGCCGTTACTCTCTTCACGTACTCGGGGGCACGGTCGGACACGATAGGAGGCATCTCGATAGTGCTCGACACCCTTTCGGGGACTTTCACTTCAAACAGATTCGCGAGAGTCTGGTCGACGGCCTGGAAATTCTGCTGGACTACCTGATCTCCTTTACGGCCGTAAGTTTTCTTGATCGACTTTTTGATCTGTTCGATCGCCTGCTCGCGCGTAAGGACGCCGGATATGGCGAAGAAACAGGTCTGCATTATCGTATTGATCCTGCTTCCCATATTCGTCTGACGGGCCACTTTGTACGCGTCGATGACGTAGAACTTGAGATGCTTCTCCACGATCTGTTTTTGAATCAGCCTGGGGAGCTTGTCCCAGACCTTGTCCGGCCCGTAAATACTGTTAAGGAGAAACACGCTTCCCGGTGCGGCCTTCTCCAGCACATCGAACTTTTCGACGAAAAACCACTGGTGGCAGGCGACGAAGTTCGCCTGGTTGATAAGATACGTCGAGTGAATGGGTTTAGGCCCGAACCGGAGGTGAGACACAGTCTGCGATCCTGATTTCTTGGAGTCGTAGACGAAATAGCCCTGGGCGTAGAAGTCTGTCTCGCCGCCGATGATCTTGATGGAGTTCTTGTTAGCGCCGACAGTTCCGTCAGCTCCGAGGCCATAGAACATCGCGCGGACGACTTCCGGCGGCTCGATATCGAAGGATGGATCATAGTCGAGGCTCGTATTGGTCACGTCGTCCACAATGCCGACGGTAAAATGGTTTTTCGGTTTGTCTTTCTTCATTTCCTCGAAGACCGCCTTCACCATCGCGGGAGTAAATTCTTTAGAAGAGAGGCCGTACCTTCCGCCAATTATCCGTGGTTCTGCGTGAAGAGGGAAACTACCGGACGCTTTGGCTTCGGCAATTGCCGTGACGACATCCGAGTAAAGCGGCTCGCCCGTCGCGCCGGGTTCCTTCGTGCGGTCTAGGACCGCAATGTTCTTCGTCGTTTTCGGAAGCGATCCGATAAACGCTTCGATAGAGAAAGGCCTGAAGAGCCTGACCTTTACGACTCCGACCTTCTCGCCTTTCGAGGAGAGATACTCGACAGTCTCGTGAACGGCTTCGGCACCCGATCCCATGACTATTATTACACGCTCGGCGTCGGGAGAGCCGACATACTGGTACAATTTGTACTCGCGGCCGGTCACTTTAGCGAACTTGTCCATGGCGGACTGCACGATCGCGGGGCAAGCCTCGTAAAATTTGTTTACAGTCTCACGCGCCTGGAAGAACACATCGGGATTCTGCGCCGAGCCGCGGAGCACAGGATGATCAGGAGAAAGCGCGCGCTGACGATGCTGGTCGATAAGGTCATCGGTAATGAGGGCACGCATCTGTTCGTCGGAGAGTTGCTGAATTTTCAATACCTCATGAGAAGTCCTGAAGCCGTCGAAGAAATGAAGGAACGGAACACGCGCTTCGAGAGTGGCGGCCTGCGCAATCAGCGCGAAGTCGTTCACTTCCTGCACCGAGTTAGAAGCAAGCATCGCGAAACCAGTCGGTCTCGCGGCCATCACGTCGCTATGATCCCCAAAGATGGAAAGCGCGTGCGCTGCAACTGATCGGGCCGCGATATGAAAGACCGTAGATGTAAGTTCCCCTGCAATCTTGAACATATTCGGAATCATCAGCAACAGCCCCTGAGAAGCAGTGAAGGTGGTCGTCAGCGCACCTGCCTGCAATGCACCATGCACAGCACCGGATGCTCCACCCTCGCTCTGGAGTTCGGCTACGAGCGGGATTGATCCCCACAGGTTCGGCCTGTTCTGGGCGGACCATTCGTCCGACCATTCGCCCATCGGCGACGAAGGCGTAATCGGGTAGATTGCAATGACTTCGTTCAGCTTATGCGCGACATAGGCAGCTGCCTCGTTTCCGTCGATCGTCGCGATTTTTACAGATGAGTCCGATTCCTTTTGGGAGTTATCGGATGTATTCTCTTCAGCCATTTCTGTTCCTTCTTTTTCAAAGTGCAAAGTGTTTTCTAAACTGGACGTTCAGAATTTCTGCAATAACGGTGCCGGAAGAGGCGCTTCGTTAATCTTTGTGGTTCAAAGACTTACGACGAACGGACAATGGGGGAATGCCGTTTCGGGTGGTATTCTGCCCCAGCTGCATGAGGAAATCGCCAGCTATAATTTAGCGGTTCTCGACTGTTGAGACAGGATAATTGGATTGACGAAAGCCGAAAAGGCTGGAGACTAATCGAGCAGGCAGGCACTCCTTACAGATCTTTGCACACCGCGCACACTGGAGAGAAAGAATTGCTGCGGATGCAATTCAAGATTGGATACGTGACGATCTGAGGTTGTCCGAGCGAACCTCGATCTATTCCGCTTCCCATGATGCGACAAAAGAGAAGACGTCCCGCTGGTTGCGGGACGTCTTGAAGAAGAAAGCTGAGACAGCCTTGTCAGGATTAAGAAACTGACAGGGTTAGGGTTGACGGTTTTAGAAGTTATATCTTGCGCCGAGTTGCATCTGCCATCGGGAGTAGAACGGATCCGGGGACCAAGGGTGCCCGCTGCTCGGCAACGCGAGCGCGAAGGTCGGCTGGCCTGCCGCGTTCATTCCTTCATAGTTCAGCAATCCATACGTACCGTATTCAACCGTCTCAACATATCCCCAATTGTGGTTCAGGAGATTGAGGACGTTGAGGATGTCGAGCGTGAATTCGAGATTCTGACCAGCAACAGTTGGTATGTCCTCTGCAAGCCGCAGATTCAGCTGGCCGTCCCATGGAGATCTCCCGGCGTTTCGCGGAAAGATCTGGCCTTTATACTTGCTTAGGTAAGTATCACTGTTGATGTAATTGGCCAACTCGGTGTAAGCAGAGGCGGGTGCGGCAACCCAAGAACCACTCTGTTTAACGACAAGGTTAATGTCACCACCAGGAGTAGAATTCTTTGGCACATAAAGGAGGTCGTTGGCATTGGAGCCGTCCCCGTTGACGTCACCATTGTAGATATAGGAGAACGGCGGACCAGATTCACCGGTGTAGAACAGCGACAGGGTTGTTGCAAACCCGTGAGCGTACTCCACCTCTTCGGAAATCGACGCGACGACCCTGTTGGGGACTGAGAAATCGGAGACAGCAAGCGGCGGGTTGTTGGGATTCCCCGGGATCGGATTGTACCTCCATTGTGAATAAGCCTGACTCGATGTGACCGCGTTCTGATCGTAAGATTGGCTGTAAGTATACGACAAGTCGAGGAACATCTCGTCGTTGATCATCTTGTTGCCGAGGATCTGGAATATTCCTTCGCCAAACTGCCTGTGGAGCGAAGCAGTAAGATCGTATTCGTAAGGCCTGTTTGTGTTTGTCATATACATGACATCGGTGTAGTTCTTGCTGACCAGATTATAATTCCAGCCGGGATTATAAGTACCGGCTTTGGGAGTCCCATAGAGCGGCCTGCCACCAAGTCCCACGTAAGTATCAGGCGCGGCGTTGGGAACAATGTTTATGTTCTGGTACATGACATCGTTGAGCGACTGGCTGAACAGTCCTTCAAGAGTACCCACAAATCCATACGGGAGCGCGTGATCGACAGCAAGGTCGACTCTGAGAACCTGGGGCATCCTGAAGTTCGGAGAGGTCATATCGATCTCGGTTGTTGTTATAGGCACGAGTGCACCGCCTGCGACAGGCTGATCAAGCGGATTCGGATTGAAGAAACCGCCCGGGAGACCATAGACGCTCAGGCGATTGACGTCAACTCCGGTATTGCTGTATTGATTTGAAATCCAGACGTAAGGCACGCGTCCGGTAAATACGCCGGCGCCGCCACGGACCACCCACTGCCTGTCGCCATTGATGTCCCAGTTCAACCCGATACGGGGAGAGAAAAGGAACTCGGGTTTCGGAGTCTGATCCGTCCGCAGACCCATGAACGCGAATGTGGAATCGAAAGTCGGATTGTTGTACGGCTGTGTCGGGAAAGTCGGAACGTCTAGCCTTAAACCGTAAGTGACTTTCAAATTCTGAATGAGGCTCCATTCGTCCTGAGCGTAGAGGCCATACTGAATCGCACTCCAGTTTGCCATCGGCTGCTGAACGCCCGCGATGTTTGAGTAGTCGTGCTTGAAATTGTATGGCTGTCCAGCCTCCAGACTCGCGAGACTGTTGAACTGGTAGTAGCCGTAGTAGTCGGGGAGAAACAGGTTGTTGAATGTGAAAGACTCGTCGTGTGTTCCGAACGTAAGTAGATGCCTGCCGAGTGAAAGAGACAGGTTATCCGTGAGCTCCCAGATGTACTGGTACGTATGGTTGGCACCCGAGTATTGCTCGCTCCCTGCTACGATGGTTCCCGTCGAAAATCCGGCCGGGTGGTACAGCTCAATCATCGGCATAAGCGGATTCGGCACGACGCGATGATCGATTATCGAAGTATAGTTCAGGATTGCTTCGTTAGAGAGATTGGAACCGAACGCGCTGTTGAGCTGCGCGACGATTGAATTCGTCTTGTCGTTGAATGTGTAAGCCGCGGAGGAGAGGTAAAGAGTATTTGAGCTCCTCGTGATTACATCCTGATTAGCGTTCACAAAGTTATATCTCAGGCTGAGCTTCTCCGTTTCGGACATATTGTAATCCACTCTCGCGAACACTTTGTTCGACGGAGTGAGCGCTGTATAGGTATTGGCCGTGCCTGGATTAAGACCGTATTTCTGCTCCAATATGTTCGTGAACTGTTGGATTACAGAATCCGGCGCGCCAGAGATATCCTGATAGGGCTGGCGCTCCCTGTCGATTTCGCCGTTGACGAAGAAGAAGAGCTTGTTCCTTATGATCGGACCGCCGAGACGGAAGCCTGTCTGAACGTTGCTGAACTTCGGGTAAGGTGTACGGGCCGCATTGGGGCTGAGTCCGACAAAGTTCTGATTCTGTCCGAAGAAGTAGATGGATCCGTCGAATCGGTTGGTCCCACTTCTGGTAATGGCGTTGACTTCACCTCCTGTGAAGCCTCCCTGGCGCACATCGAAAGGCGCAAGCGAGACCTGAAACGTCTGAATGGCATCCAGGCTTATCGGCGTGGTGCCGGCCTGGCCGCCTGGCGTCCCGCTGGATGGAAGACCAAACAGATCATTGTAGTTCGCACCGTCGATCTGGATGTTGTTATACTTGTTGTTCCTGCCCAACGCGGAGTTGCCCACGAAATCAGGAGAGAGGGCCTCGAAATCCTGGAAGCTCCTTGTGATAGTGGGAAAGCTCTCAATGAATTTCCTCGATACGGTTGTCGCCGCTCCGGTCCGGTTCGTGTTTGAAAGCCCGGGCGCGTTTGCTATGACTTCCACTCCACCAACGCTGACTGCCTGCTGGGTGAGTTTGAAATTCAATTCGAGGTTCTGACCGATTTCCAGGAATACGTTCTTGACTTCCTGTGTTTTGTAGCCCACGTCGGATACAGTAATTGTGTAAGGACCGCCGACTCTCATACCGCGAATGTAATAGCGGCCATCGAGCTGCGTGCTGTTACCGTACTTGGTTCCTGACGGGATATGAAGCGCAATCACCGTCGCTCCGGGAACCGGCTGACCGTTTGTATCCTTGACCGTTCCGCTTATCGACGCAGTTGTGACACCCTGCGCATAAATAGAGACTGGAACGACAAGGAGCAGAGTCAGGAGAAGGAAACCTCGTAACATTTGCATGAGTTGCTCCTTTCGGTTTGGTAAAAGGTAACTTCGTAGGGAATTAGTTTTGTGAAGGTGTGCAGTAACGTAATAATCCCGGAATGGTATATGGTTGTCCGCTGCATCACTTCAGCCTCGGTGAAAAAATAGTTTTCGTGTCCCGCAAATGCAAGCAGAAGGAGGCTAACAAAAGGTTAAGTCTTGTAATTGCCAACATCCGTTTAGGATGACGTCAAGGATTCTACTACCCACGAGTCATACTGGACGGAATTGTTTAGTGTTCCCGGATGCATCCCTGGGGTTGAAGATTGTCCGGACAACCATCGGCGTTCACCTTGCCGGACTCTTGCAGGCAAACCGACGATGCATAACCCGAGTCTCTGTGAGCTTTGTAAAAGTGCGCCCGCATGCATATCCTTTCTACACCAGTGAATCATCATAGGGAAAGCTGCCTGTACATCGGAGATTCGACCGAAAGGATTGAAGAGCACACGACTGCCCGGAAGCGGAGAGTCAGCGAGTGCACTTCGAAGCGGCCTTAGAGGAAGAGCGCTGAGCCGCAGTGGCGCCACCGCTACTAATATTCACTCCCGAAAACCCGTGTCTTGCCGCACTTAAGAGATATTCTTAGCGACGGCAAATGGAGGCATCTCGGAGTAACAATAAGCGGATAGCTGGAGTGGCTCCCGTCGTACCAGATTTGCACCGGCTGCTTCTAGTCTTTAGAAGTGCCGTCTTTCGACCGATGCTTATCCATCACGTCGGAGCCTAAGTTGGTATCTTGAAGTGCCGGGAGATTTCAATATCTAGTTTTCCTCCGCGTGCCGGAAGCGGTCTTTCAAGATATATAATCATCCTGGGACCGTCGACGACACAGATGATATTTTCCTTCTCATAATTATCTCCCACATTTCTTGGGAAGAGGGGTTGGAGGAAAAAGTGGATCAAAGCGCTAAATCAGATCACTTTCGTTAACAGGGCTAATGATTCGAAGCTGGAGGAAACGCCGGAGGCGTTCACGAAGCGCTGTCATGTGAAAAAGGACGGTCATAGGAGAAAAGGGTTCATAAGAGTTGCATTCCATCCCGTTCGTGGAGTACAAGCTTAAGAAAGAGAGAGGCTGTTAGAACAGGATAGAATGGAAGACAAAGGACAATCAGCCGAAACGGCCGGTTATGTAGTCTTCGGTCTGTTTCTTCTTAGGCCTTGTGAACATGTCGCGCGTGCCGCTGAATTCAATGAGCTCGCCGATGTAGAAGAACGCGGTGTTGTCGCTGACACGTGCCGCCTGCTGCATGTTGTGAGTCACGATGACGATAGTGTATTTGTCTTTCAGTTGGAAAATAAGTTCCTCGATCTTTGCAGTCGAAAGAGGGTCGAGAGCCGAAGCGGGTTCGTCCATGAGGATAACTTCGGGACCGACCGCGAGGGTTCTCGCTATGCAGAGTCTTTGCTGCTGACCGCCGGACAGACTCGCGCCCGATTTCTTAAGCGAGTCCTTCACTTCATCCCACAAGGCCGCCTGGACAAGGGTTTTCTCGACGACCTCGTCAAGTTCTTTCCGTTTGTGTCTACCGGTGAGCTTCAGGCCAGCGACGACATTGTCGTAGATTGACATCGACGGGAATGGGTTCGGTTTCTGGAAGACCATGCCGATTTTCTTTCTTACGAGGACGGGGTCGACGCCGGAAGCGTAGATATCCGTTCCATCGACCAGCACCCTACCCATGATCCGCGCATCGCGAGCGAGCTCATGCATTCGGTTCAAGGTTCTGAGGAACGTCGTCTTCCCGCAGCCGGATGGGCCGATGAAAGCTGTGACCATCGACTTGGGGATTGAGATGCTGATTCCCTTGAGTACCTGGACTTTTCCAAAATAGGCCTTGAGATCTTCGGTGACAATGCCAGTCGTATATTCAGGTGTAGTGGTCATACAGAATGCTCATCTTTCTGTCTTGAGAAGGCCCTCATTCCAAGATTTGCGATCAGTATCGCGAGAACCAAGACCAGTGCGCCCGCCCATGCCTGGCGGTGCCAGTCTCTATAAGGAGATATCGCATAGTTGAATATCTGAACCGGCAACGTCGAAATCGGCTGAGTCAGGCTGTAGCTGAAGAAGGCATTGTTGAAGCTCGTGAAAAGCAGGGGTGCGGTCTCGCCGAGGACTCTGGCGCCCGCCAGGAGTATTCCAGTTATGATGCCGCTTTTGGCACTCCTTAATATGACCGAGAGTACAGTCCGCCAATAAGGGACACCGAGAGCGAGCGAAGCCTCGCGTATTGAGTTGGGCACAGTCTGCAGGATCTCATCGGTTGTACGCAGAACCGTAGGAATCATCATGACGCCGAGGGCAAATCCACCCGCGAGGACGCTGAAGCTTTTCATCGGGAGGACAACCACGGTGTACGCGAAGACGCCCATTACGATCGACGGTGTGCCGTTGAGGACGTCGGCGACGAACCGGACGACATTGGAGAATTTCGCTTGTGGGAATTCTCCAAGGAAGATTCCGCCGAAGAGTCCGATCGGGATCCCGATGAGCGCCGCGATTCCGACGACGTATGCGGAGCCGATGATCGCATTGGCCATTCCTCCTCCCGGTTCGCCGACAGGGGCAGGCCTGTGAAGCAAGAAGTTCATGTTGACCGAAGCGGCACCCTTATAGAAAAGATACCCTACGATCAGAATAAGCGGGAGAAGCACCACGAGCATGCTCGAAGAGAAAAGGGCTGTAAAAAAGCCGCTCGATATTTTCCGGCGCCAGTAGGAGAAACCGCTCCCCACAAGGACCGTCCTGCCTACAGCGCTTTGGTCGTCCGCCAAATCAACCACCTTGCAATCGCATTAACTATTAGAGTAATCAAAAGAAGAATGAAGGCTATTGCAATCAACGCAGACAGATAGGAAGTATAGGTTGCCTCCGTGAACTCATTCGCGATGACTGCGGCCATCGTATATCCGGGTTGAAAGAGTGATTCGGTTATCTTGGGAGTATTCCCGATAACCATAGTAACCGCCATTGTTTCGCCAAGTGCTCTAGCGAGTGCGAGAACTATCGAGCCCAGAATTCCGCTTCTGGCGAAAGGAAGTGCGATCTTCTTAAGAGTTTCCCAACGAGTCGCGCCGAGAGCGTACATGCCTTCCTTCAGAGGGACAGGAACGGTGCGGAGCACTTCCGTTGAGACAGATATAATGAAGGGCACAATCATAATCGCAAGTATCAATGAAGCCGTAAGGAAACCGATGCCGAGTGCATAGCCTTTGAAGAACGGGAGATAGCCGAAATTGTTCTGAAGGAAAGGTTCCACGACATTTGCCATCAAAGGCGAGAGGACGAAGATACCCCAGAGGCCATAAATGACGCTCGGTATTCCTGCAAGAAGTTCGACGAGCGGCTGCAAAAGCTTCGTGAGCCATTTCGGCGCAAGCTCAGCCAGAAATATCGCGGTACCTATTCCGAGCGGCGTCGCGATCAGGAGTGCGAGGAACGACGTTACGAGAGTTCCGTAAATGAACGGAAGGGCACCGAAGACTTCGCTTACCGGGTTCCAGGTGGTCCCTTTTACAAAATTCCAGAAGCCTGCATTTGCAAACGCTTCGCGAGAAGACAAATATAGCTCGATGCCGAGCCAAACCAACAAGACGATGACAAGAAAGGCAAAAAAACCGAGCACGGCCTTGAAAACCGCATCGGCTCTTATGAAAGATTTTCGTTCGACCTTGAGCGGTCCCGCAATAGCTCCTGCATTCTCTATTTCGACAGCCATCCTATAAAATTATCCAGGGGCATTTACTTGGAGGTTAATTTAATATTAAGGAATTGTTAAGCGAATTTGATGCCAGTGTTAACTACGGAAGCCCCCAGAGCTTCCTCATTGTCCATTCAATTGCGAGCAGGACGAAGACGATCGCCAGAATGGGAAGTGACGAAAGGAGCTCGAAACTCCTGGATTGTGAAATTTCAGTCGGCTCTTTCCAGGATGGCTCCAGGTTAATCCCATTCCGCACGAACTGAGAAGGCGTAAAGAACATTCCTCCCGAGACTGAGGCAATCTGTCTGAGAAGAGACACATTCATGGCAGTCCGGATATACTCTATGTTAAGCGGTTCCACGGTCACAATTCCGCTGTCGGCGCCGGCAAATGTAGAACCGGAGGTGGCATCCGCAACGTATTCGTATCTCCCCTCGCCCAACCCAGACAGGTTTCCCGTGTAAGCTCCTTTACCCACTGACGATAGTTTTATTGCAGATATCTTCTTCCCGTTCTTCTCATTCACAGCGAGGTCTACATTTGCTCGATCGACCGGCTTCCCGTCCTGTCCGACAAGGAGCGCGTTGAAATGGATAGTCTCCGACGGGTCATAGATGCTCTTATCGGTGCGGACCGTAAGAAGTTTCTGCTTACCGCTGCTTATCATCGTCCGTAGAAGCGCAGCCAGGAAATCCTTGAGGAAATCGTTCCGGAGACCGCTTATCGGACTCATGAGCTGAAGCCTCCAGAGACCGTATGCAAGGAATGCAGCGCTTCGGCCGGCAGGGTCTGCGAGGAACACCGGGGATGAGTATTTAACGCCGCTCATCACAGGCGACGCAAGGACTTCCGATCCGGAAGTGGGTGCACAGTCAATTCTCTGATAATACAGAGGTGGGAACAAGGAAGAATTTGCCTCGACCAGTGAATAGACTGGTTGGAGTGTTGCAGGAATGTCCTGCCCCACCAGCGGAGAAATCCCGACCTGATATTCGCCCGGTTGATACATCGAGACCTTGAAAGGAAGTCTCGGAAGTTGGCCTACGTTTCGCGGTGAAAAGTCCGACCCCGCGAAATACACATAAGGAAGGTTTTCTCTGTTTAGCTTGCCGATAACCTCGCTCATAGTGAGTGCCGATCTGTCGTTTGGAAAATCATACAGCACGGCGGCATCGTAACTTCCGGCAAGAATCGCGGGGGCGTTTTTCTCGTAGAAAGTGTCGCCGGTTCTCTGGACCAGCACCCTCAATTCGAAATCGCCGCTCGATTCGATGTTCCTCCGTAAGAAGGCGACATCTGTTGCGGGAGATCCTGCCACAAGAAGAATCGAATACTTTCCCTTCCGTACATCAACGCTTACGGAGGCAGAATTATTTTTGGTGCTGAATTCACCGCTTAGCGGAGGTACATACACTTTCAACAGATGGGTCCCGGTTGTCAGTGGTGTGTAATCAAACGATGCTTCGACCTCACCACGTTCCGGCAGGGTAACCGTCTCTGACGCCACTTCCCTTCCTTCATCGATAAGGTTAGCCGTCACTAACGCCGATCCATAACCGTTCGAGCCGATGATCGCCCTGACGACGCTCTTCTTGCCGGCATACATCGACGGAGCAGGAATAACCTGACGGACGATCACATCCTTTGGTAAAGTTGAATCGCCGATTCCGATTGTATAAACCGGGAATGTCATATTTCGCACCAGGTTCGTCGGATTACCGCCCATGTTATAGTCGCCGTCGGAGATTAGAATTGCAAAGGCAGTGCGACCATAGTCATCCATCCTTAGAGATTTCTCGACGGCCGCAGAGATATCGGTGCCGGGCCGGTCATAGCGAAGAGAATCGATATTGCGGTGAGGCAAAATCTTCTCTCCAAATACAACTGCATCGATCTTGAAGTAATGCTCGATCGTATCGAACGAAGCACTCTTCAGGACATACCGAACCGCTGCCGGACGCGCCATCGATGCGTCTTTTAGTGACATGCTTTTCGAATCGTCGACCAGGAGGAGCACATCCTTCTTTTTGTATTCGAAACTCACAAAGTCCGTGACAAGATTTGTCATGGCAAGAAAAAGGAAGAACAACGAAGCCCAGCGCAGCGTACCCAGGAACGCTTTGCGAGGCCGGGAAATCACATCCAACTTACGATACATCAAATACGCGAGGCTCGCGGAGACAAGCGCGAACAGGATAAACAGGTAGAAAGGGATATCGAAATGAATCTGAAAATTCATTTCAAATAGAGGACCTTTTCAACTTTCATGACTCCGTCTATGATAATACGAATAAAATAGACTCCACTGCTTGCCCTGTTCCCGGTGGAGGTGGTACCGTTCCAATCCACTTCCTGGTAGCCGGTAGGCAAGGCTCCGTTGAAAAGACCGGCGACCTTTCTCCCGAGCACATCGTAAACGTCTACTGCAACATCCGATCCTTTATAAAGCACAAAGGGGATATGGACCTGCAGGCTGAACGGGTTTGGATAAGCTGCATAGGACCGGAATGCCTGCGCCGGTGGGGGCGGGACCGACTCAAGTCCTCCGACACTAAAAGGTGCAGATGAGCCGTAATATGGTACATCGAGGTTCTTTCCCGATGAATCCACAAGATCGAAATAAGAATTCATTGACTGCGGCGACAAAGCGGGAAGCGGCGCAACGAAGGCATACTGGTTAGCCGTGTCGGTTGGAAACACGCGTGCAGATTGAAAGCCTGAACCATCATAAGAGTAATATGCCCTGCTCATTCGCGTATCGATTCCAGACGTACTGAATGCTTTTACCGCGACGTAGACGACGGAATCCTCCTGCCATGTCACGAAGCTGTTAGAGCCGACAAAGCCGATTTTCCTGACGGCATTCCATGCATTGACAATTCCCCAACCGTAGTAGTCGTTGGGATAAGACGACGACAACGGATCGCCGGGAAAATGCGGCTGGACGGCGGTCTGTTTCAGCAGATCGATGACCTGCATTGGAGTGTAATCTGGACGAACCGACAGAATCAAGGAAGCGATCCCGGCTGTTATCGGCGTGGAAAAGGAAGTGCCGCTTTCGTAATCGTACGTATCGGGGCCGGGGACGGTAGCGACGTAATCGTCGACGCCGTCGGCGACGAGGTCAGGCTTTATTCTCCCATCGTTGGTGGGCCCGGTGGAGCTGAAACCTGCGAGCTGTCCCGTCTGGTCCACCGCTCCGACGGAGATGATGCTGTCCGCATCCGCCGGTACATCCATTGTCCCAATGGTGCCGTTGCCATTTCCTTCGTTGCCCATCGCCTGTACCACTATGACACCCAGCCTTGCCGCGATCGTCGCTGCCCTGCTTGCAAAGGACGTCTTGCCGTTGAAGTCACCCCTCGAAAAGAAATAAGAGATGGATGAATCCACCTGTCCGGTGGAGTCGACATAAGTGCTGTATGCGACGGAAGACGATACGACATCAACTCCATGAGCCTCCATCCATTCGAGGCCTTCGACCCAGTCGTCCTCTTCCCATTGAAAATCCGTCACCGGCACGTACTCAGTCTTGGCGAGCATGAAAGAAGAACCGTAAGAGGCGCCGACTATGCTGCCGGGAGAATACCCGCCGAGCACGGATAGAGTTGAGGTCCCGTGGTTATCCTGATACGAAGAGTCTCCGGGCTGGTTCGCCGTGATGGAATCGTTCTGGACGAAATCATGTTCACCGATTATCTTGATATTCTTGAGAGCGTTGTGAGTCTCATACCTAAAACCCGAGTCGAGCATGCCGATCAGAACGCCTTTCCCGTCGATGCCGAGGGACTGCACCTGAGGAACGCCGCTCAACTCAAGCTGTTCAAATGAAGGTCCGTAGAAGGCAGAGTCTCCCGCGACGTTGACACTCGACACCTTGAATAGGAGCGAGTGCGGATTTCCCGGGCGCGCGACCATGCGGATCGGCACGATGGAAGTAGCGACCTTCTGAACGCCTCTCACAAATGGAAATCGCATCGCGCCCACTATCTGAAGCGAGTCCGTTACAACCGTCGCTGCGTTGAACCAGCGGCTGGTCCCTATCACTTTGAGGCCGATGCTCTCCAGGCTGTCTATGTATCCTGAGTAGACGGGAAAATCCATTACCGAAACTATATTGGACGGGGGAAGTACCTTCAGGCGCCGGGTGATAGCACGCTGGTCGAGTACATTATGGCTCAGGAGATATCGTTCCGCAGCTCCGCCGAGGGAAAAGTCGGTAAAACCATCGGCCTCGGGTTTGTTTTTAAAGAAGACCCAGTAGCGGCTCTGTGCGTAGACCTTAGGAGAAGTAAACGCTGCAAATGTAAGAAGCAACAGAAGAGTTGTTCGGACTTTCACGAATCAGATCTCAAGAAGCCTGCGGACGATTTCGGGAGTGTTGGTATTTTCAGCTTCGGCATTGAAGTTAGTTATGATCCTGTGCCGAAGGACGGGGAGAGCAGCATGTTTTACGTCTTCAATATCGGGACTCAGCCTGTTATCCAGCGCGGCACTTGCCTTTGCGGCAAGTATCAGGTATTGAGAGGCTCTGGGTCCCGCCCCGTAGCTAACATACTGTTTTACAAAATCGGGAGCCTTACCGTTCTGTGGGCGAGTCAAGTTTGCGAGCTGGACGGCATATTTCACGACAGAATCGGAGACCGGGACGCGCCTCACCAGCTCCTGGAAGTAGGTAATGTCGTCGGCGCCGACGGCCTTAGTGATTGCAGGATTAAGATCACCGGTCGTAGACTGAACGATTCTCACCTCTTCTTCGAATGTCGGGTAATCGAGCCAAAGGTTGAACATGAACCGGTCGAGCTGCGCTTCGGGCAGAGGATAGGTTCCTTCCTGCTCGATAGGATTCTGGGTCGCGAGCACGAAGAACGGCTGTTCGAGCTGGAAGGTCTGTCCGGCGGCAGTCACGCGATATTCCTGCATAGCTTCGAGTAGCGCGCTTTGTGTCTTCGGCGGTGTCCTGTTTATCTCATCCGCCAGTATAATATTCCCGAAGAGGGGACCTTTGACGAATCTGAACGACCTTTCGCCGGTATTGACGTTTTCTTCGATGATCTCCGTTCCGGTGATATCGCTCGGCATGAGATCCGGAGTGAATTGAATGCGGCTGAACCGGAGATTCAACGCGTCAGAAAGAGTCTTCACGAGGAGTGTTTTCGCCAGACCGGGCACACCGATAAGGAGACAGTGTCCGCGAGAGAGAATTGTCACGAAGATCTGTTTCACGATTTCATCCTGGCCGACAATGACTTTTGCGATCTCCCTGCGCAGATCGCCGAAGCTTTTGCTTAGACGCGAGATTCCTTCAACGTCGGAAGTCTGGCCCTGTTTCGAAGATTCCTTGCTCAAGTGTCCCCCGATCTAAGTTTTCTTAACATTTTTAATCGAACCCGCCGCGCTGTTCTCTCCGACGACCTCGACGCGTCCGAATCTTTTCAACTTTCCGCCGATCTCCTTCGCATCGCCGCTGAGGACGACGTACAGGTTATCGGGATCGATATACTTTCTGGCCACCGCACGGACGTCACTGGCGGTCACCTTCTTTATGTTGTTCCTGTAGTCTCTATAGTAGTTCTTAGGAAGATCATAGAGTTCGATCGCAACTGCCCGACCTGCGACCTGTTGAGGAGTCTCGAGTTGGATCGGGAAAAGACCCGTCAGGTAATTTTTCACCAAGGTGAGTTCATTACGTGACGGAAGAGTGTCCCTGATGCGCTTCAGCTCTTTCACTATTTCCCCGATGGTATCAGCAGTCACTTCATTCCTCACATCTGCTGATGCCTGAAATGCGCCCGGCAGCATGCGTCCGTCGAAGTCGGTGCGTCCTCCGTAAGTATACCCATGCACTTCGCGCAGGTTCATGTTAATCCTCGAACTAAAGTAGCCGCCGAGGATCGTATTCATAACGAAGACTTTGAGGTAGTCCGGATTGTTGCGAGCTATTCCGCGGTGTCCGACCCTCAGTGATGACTGCACCGCGCCAGGCTTGTTTGCGATGAACACACGACCGTCAGGACGCAAATCCGGCAATGGCGGAAGCATATTCTTCCTACACACACCCTTCCAATTTTTGAAGGAACCAGAGACATACTTTTCCGCCTCCTTCGGAGTGATGTCGCCTGCGAAGACAACGAATGAGTTGTCAGGAGTGAAAAAAGTCTTGTGGAACGCTGCGAAGTCGGTTCGTTTCATTTGATTTACAGATTCTTCGGTCCCGCTGACAGTGCCGCCATACGGGTGGGTACCGAAGACGATTGACGAAAATGATGTATCGGCCAAGTATCCCGGATCGGCTTTCAACTGCTGGATCGAAGCGGTCCTTTGCAGCTTTACGCGCTCCACTTCTTTTTGTGGAAAGGTCGGGTTTAGAACGACGTCGCGAAGTATGTCGAACCCCTTCGCCAGGTGGGCTTTGAGTACTGAGACGAATACCTGTCCCGCGTCCCACGATACGCTCTGTGAAAGCGATCCGCCGACAAAATCGATCTCCTCGGCAATTCTCGTCGCGTTTCGTGTCTTTGTCCCTTTCGAAAGAAGCTCGCAGGTGACGCTCGCAAGTCCGGGGGTGTGTCCGTCATAGGCGGCACCGCTTTTCAGTACAAATCCGATAGTTACTATCGGAAGCTGGTGGTTTTCAATAACGAAGACCTTGAAACCGTTCGGATATTTCTTTTCGAAGTATTTGGGGAACGAGATCCTGCCGGCCGGTCCGGGTTTTGGCGCTTTCGATCTGTCGAGCGCCGGTGTTCTGTAAACCTTCATTTTTCAATCACCGAGATTTGGACGAGTCCGCACAGGCAGCCGGACTGCATTTTGAATTTAGTCATTGTTCTCCGATGGAAAGTAAGTGAGGACAACCCTTCTATCTTGATCGAGCAGATCGCCTGAGGCTCGCTTTACGCCCTCACGGGTAACGCTCAGTTCACGCTCCACTTCTGAATTTATCAGTCCTGCGTCTTCAAAGATTGTCTGATAATGAGCGAGCGCGTCTGCGACGCCGCTGTTCGTAGAGAGCCTGCTCACGTATGAAGAGAGAGTGGAATTTCTTGCCTTCTCAAACTCGTACGGCTTGACGAGGGACCTCTTCAACCTCTGGATCTCTTCATCGAAGATAGCGAGGACTTCTTCCGTAGTATGGCCGGGCGCCAGGAACGCACTGAACAGAAATACTCCGGCCTTTTCCATGCCTTCGATAGATACATCGAATTCGGAAGCCGCTTGCGATTCATAGAGCAGTCTCTTGTACAAACGCGAACTGTTGCCGTCCGAAAGGATCTTCGCGGCCTGGCTTAGCTGATAATACTCAGGGGACCCTTCCGGAGGGATTTTGTAGGCGACAAGAACGGCGGGTGCAGGGACATTTCCACGGAGGGTCTTCTCGACCGACTTAGTAAGCGATATGTCTTCGAACTGAACGGGAGGGACAAGAACCTTTGCTCGCGGTATGTCTGTGAAATATTTTCTCACGAGCTTTTCCGCTTCAGCCTCGTCGATATCGCCGCTTACAACCAGTACTGCGTTGTCGGGAGTGTAGTAGGTCTCGTAGAAGTGCCTGACATCGTCCATTCCTGCCGCATTCAGATCATCCATCGACCCTATGACCGGCCAGTGGTACTGCCCGATCGGGAAGATAAGTTCCTGCAGTTTCTCCGAGGCATCCCCATAAGGACGATTGTCAATCCGCCACCTTTTCTCTTCCTTTACAACTTCCCGCTGCGTGGTAAGAGCTTCCTCGGTAACTGTGAACTTGAGCATCCTGTCGCTTTCCAGCCACAGAGCAAGGGCCAGCTGGCTCGAGGGCAGAACCTCGTAATAATTTGTTACATCCTCTGTGGTGTAGGCGTTGTTGTATCCACCAGCAAGCGAAATGTAATGATCAAACTCACCTTTTAAGACATGTTCGGACCCCTCAAACATAAGGTGTTCGAAAAGGTGAGCGAACCCGGTCTTCCCCTTCTTTTCGTTCTTGGAACCGACATGATAGCAAACGTCCACTGCGACGACGGGGACCGACCTGTCGACGCGAAGGATTACGCATAGCCCGTTCTCCAGACGAAACTCTCTAAACTTCACGTGCACAGTCGGCATCGCCGCGTAACGGGCTGATCTCGATGGTATCGCGTCGTATCGATATTTCTTCAAAGCAAACTCCGAAAACGTATATTTAACAATCTCAAAAACTGCGGATTCAAATTCTCCCCTTTAGACGTCTGTTTCCACAGGGCAAATAGTAAACGACGGCACTGTCGAGTGTGTCCAGATACTCGGAGGCCACATCCCGGATCTGTTTCCGTGACACTTTAAGCAGGCGGTCAAGGTACCGATTTATCATTCCCGTATCGCCGTAGAATGTACGGAAGTGTGCCAGGTTATCTGCCCGTCCGAGGGTTCTTGACAGCTGCCTGACCCACTCCGAAGAGAACCGGTTTCTGATTTTCTCCAGTTCCTTCGCGTGAGGCCCGCTTTCTGCGAGCTTTCTGATCTCGTTCCTGATTTCACGCTCCACATCGGAGGGTTCGTTCCGAGGCGAGACGACGGCGTTCACGACGAAGAGCCCGGGGGCTTCCATGTCAAGCTGAAATGCGGTCACCGACTGGGCGATTCTCTTCTCATATACGAGTCTCGTGTACAGCCTTGAACTTTTTCCTCTTGAGAGGATGCCGGCGGCAAGGTTGAGCGCATCGGAATCGCTCGAAGCCACAGGCGGCACCCTGAAAGCCATGTAGACCGCCGGAAGCGCGACATCGTCGTAAACGACTTCCCGGACCTGCCCGCGCAATGGTTTTTCAATTACAGGATCCCGATCGGGCCGAGCACCAGAAGAAATATCGCCAAAGTATTTCTTCACCATCCCTGAAGCTTCGGGAGGGTTGAAATCGCCGGTGATGGCCAATACCGCATTGTTGGGCACATAGTAACTTCGGAAGAACGAACTCACATCGTTTACCGTTGCCGCGTCAAGATGTTCAAGATACCCGACAACGGGCCACCTGTACGGATGCTCGCGGTAAGCCATGGAGAATATTTTTTCCCATGCAGTTCCATACGGTTTGTTATCGACACGAAAGCGCCTTTCTTCCTTGACTACTTCCCTTTGGTTGTCGAGGTTGCGGCGGCTGATATCGAGACTCGACATACGGTCGGACTCCAGCCACAGAGCGAGTTCAAGGCGGTTTGCGGGAAGCGTCTCAAAATAATTAGTACGGTCCCAGCTTGTGGAACCGTTGAATACTCCGCCGGCCTCTTCCACGTACCTCATGTGTTCCGCCTTTTTCACATTTGCAGAACCCTGGAACATCATATGTTCAAACAAATGAGCGAAGCCGGTGCGAGACGGCTCTTCATCTTTGCTTCCGACATGATACCAGATATCGACTGCAACGACCGGGGCATTTTTGTCAGGACTCAATATCACGTGCAACCCGTTCGACAGGGTGAATTCCGAGAACTTTATGAATATCAACTCGTCTCCGCGAGAATTCAATAACGACCCAGGTGGAGAGAACGGACGATCGCCCTGGCGCATGTATTAACGCAGGTCCCCGCTTTTCAGCTCAATATTTTCCAGTAAACCTGTTTCTTGAGTTGAGCGATCCACTTCTGATACGCATTGTCCTGCTTCATTGAAAGGGCCATCTTTTCGAGACGGGAATAGTCCTCGTTAAGGTTAACCTTGTGCTCGGGAATCCGGTCCCTGAGGTAGACGATTTGATAACCGTACGAAGCACCGGCGGTCACTTTCACCGGCGCGCTGATCTCACCGACCTTCATGGTATCGACCGTCGCGCGGAAGGAAGGTTCGAGCTGATCGACAGAGACTGTTCCCAGGTCACCGCCAAGATCCTTGGTCTGTTTGTCTTCAGAGTATTCCCTCGCGAGCACTGCGAAGCTTGCTCCGTGCATCGCCGCTTCGCGCAGCGAGTCAAGGAATGCCACGGTAGAATCGTCATCCGACGGTAGTACCGGAATTTTGATGAGAATATGTCTTGCGTGGACCATGTCGCCCCTGCGCTTAAGCAGCTGTATGATGTGATAGCCGAACTGGGTTCTGACGATACCTGATATTTCTCCGGGTTTGAGGGCGTAGACAGCGTGCTCGAATTCGGGAACGAACTGTCCGCGGCTCGCCCACCCCAAGTCGCCGCCGTCCGGAGCGCTCCCCGGATCCTGGGAGTATTTTTTCGCGAGCTCCGAGAAGCTCGCGCCGTGCTTCAGCGAATCGAGGAGCGCTTCCGCCTTCGAGTAAGCTTCTTCCTTCGCTTTCTTGCTCGGCTTCGGCTTGATAAATATGTGACTCAATGTCACTTGCTCCGGGACTTCCTGAAGGCTGTCCTTATACTCATTGTAGAATTCGCGCACTTCGAGCGGCGACACCTTCAAATCGCCGAACTTGTTCTCCTTTTCCTTCTCGATCATGAGCTGCCGGCGCATGTCTTCCCTGAACTCATTTTGAATCTTGCTTATGGACATCCCGTACAGCTTCTCGACCTTTTCTTTGCTTCCGACCTGTGCGATGAGGTTCTGGATTCTCTGGTCGAGTTGCCTGCCGACTTCTTCATCGCTAACCGTAACGCTGTCAAGTTCCGCCTGCGCCAATATAAGTTTGTCGTCTATCATCGCATCGAGAATTCTCTGACGAAGCTGCGGGTCGTCCGGGTTCAGCTTGTTCTGATATGCCGCCAGTTGGACCTGGTAGTCAAGTTCAGATTTCAGAATAATCTGATTGCCGACCACCGCAACGACCTCATCGAGGACCGGCTTCGACTGGCCAAACGCCAAACCGCCGAACAACGCCAGCATCACCAATATTCCACTTACCCTTTTCACTCTAATCACTCCTGGCTATTAGTATCACTAATAGCAACACTTGGATTAATCTGAAAATTTCCCAACGACCTGAGAGAATCAACGAGAGCACTATACATCTTCTGGCGTTTCTCGATAGTCAGTCTCTCCTTTATTCCGGGTGAGGCGTAACTTAGAGGCAGAAGGCTACCGGGACTAATCTTATCGATGACTTGCACTATATAGTTGACGCTGTCCACCTGGATCGGGAACGACACTTTACCCGGATCAAGCGACTGAATGACATTCCAGACAGCTCCGTCGGCATCCGTTCCTTTGAGATATACCGAGTCTTTCACGGAGATGATCTGGTAAGCCGGTATTTCGGAGAATGCCGAAGACCACGGGGTTCCAGAGACGAGAGCGTTCCTGAAAGCGACCGCTACGCTTCGCTTGTCGAAGCCCGCATAATTGACGTATGCAATGCTTCCTGAAGCCAGAAACTCTGCGCGGTGTGAGTCATAGAACGCCGATATCTCCTTAGAGGACAGATTCAGAGGGACATCGTATATTTCTTTATTAAGCAGCATCGTAATTGCGAGCTGCATCGAGAATTCTTTGACTCGCTGTTGGAACTGGGCCGATTCGTTCAGGCCGAGCTTCTCGGCTTCGTCGAAAAGCAAATGCTCGTCGACCCAATTAGAGACGTAGTTGCGGACCGCATAAGCAGAGGTGGTATCGACGTGGGGAGCCACGTCGGCCATCCGGAGATCATTTCCGCGGACCGAAGCGAGGAATTTTCCACGCTTCGCTTCGCTTGAGCACCCCGCGAGCAAGACTGCCGAGACGACCGGGACCAGGAGTGCGAGAAGGTCACTTCGCCGAAATAAGCTCATCGAAAGTCTTCTCATTTATCTTTGCACCGAACTCTTTCCTCAAATGGTCCATCCATTCTTTTCGGAGCCTGTTCGACTCATATTCCTGGTAGTCCGCCGAAACTTCTCCGCGCGCTGCTTCGAAAGTCTTCGGTCCCGGCGGCACGAACCGGTTAACCCTGAATATTGAGAAAGACCCCTCGAAGCTCTCGGGCTTGCTGAATTGACCGGGCTGCATCCCGAACGCTTCGATCACGAGAGCGTTCGACGAATCGGCAAACACCCCCCAGTGTCCGGCTTTCTCCCTGAGATTTTTTCCCAAGTCGAATCTGGCGACCAGGGTATCGAAGTCGGCCCCGCCTTTAAGCAGAGTGTAAAGGCTGTCGGCAAGTTTTTGGTTGGAAACATCGATTCTGCTCAGATCAACTCTTCTCGGCCACGTATACCGATCTGCATGCGCTTGGAAATACGGTTTAAGTACACTATCGGTTGTCGCCACTTTATCCCAGACTTTTTCCTGCTCGATCTGATAGATCATGATTCCGTCTTCATACTTCGTTATCAGCGAATCGAACTGCGGATAGGTACGCGCCTCCGGCCCCGCGTAGTGAGCGAGAACCAAGTCGTTGCCAGCCTGGTCTGCGATGTGTACCAGGTTGGATCTATTCAGCATCGCGGAACCAAATTTTCCACTCTCCCTGGCAATTGCCAGGACCGTATCGACAGTTCCTGCCGTGTGGTCGAAGGTGAAGAGAGACATCTTCGTTTCCGCCGGTGTGAGAAGCGAATCGAAATCGGCGCTTTGGAACGTTTTCAACGAATCCACTAAGCTGTAGAGAGTGTCGATTGCCTGCTGGTCGAGCTTAAAGTCATACTTATTCTTGAGTCCGTCGACAAAGTTTTGATAGTCGTATTTGTAACCGCCGTTCATGTATTCGGACCGGAGTCGATCCTTGACTTCGTCAAATGACGGAATGGGTTCGATCCCAGTCAGTTTGATGATATGATAACCGAACTGAGTTCTAACGGGCCCGGTAATTTGTCCTATTTTCGTCATGCTGAATGCCGCTTCGTCGAAAGGCCGTACCATCATACCGCGTTTAAAGTACCCGAGGTCGCCTCCCCGCCTGGCGGACATAGAATCGGCGGAATACTCGCGGGCGAGTTTTGCGAAGCTAACTCCGCTCTTTGCGGAATCCATAATCGCGAGCGCTTTGTCATACGCCTTAAGAGTATCGGCAGGAGAGTTGCCGTTTATTTTAATGAGGATGTGGCTTGCCCGGATAGCTTCTACACGAGGATTTCTATCCTCCAGTTTTATGACCAAATAGCCGAACGCCGTCCGCACAGGATAGCTCCCGACTTCGCCCGGTTTCAGCGAATACAGCATATTTTCGAACGCTTCTCCGCCCTGGTATTGAAGGAAAGTTCCCGCCGTCACATAGTAGGTATCCCCGCCACGATAGACATGAATGAGCGAGTCTATGGGTGCTCCGGCCTTCAACGCTTTAATCACGCCCATCGCCTCATCGAACGCCTTGAGAGTATCTCCCGTGGGATACAGGGAATCCGGCCGGATTTGAATAAACACTTCTTTCGCCCGGACTTCAGACTTACGCCTCTCGTAAATTTTCTCCACCATCGGATCGGTGATCTCGTGTTCGAGTACATAGCTTACGGCAAGTTGAGACTCATATCTCTGCATCTCGGATTTGACTGCCGGTTGGTCGAGGAGATGTTCCTTCCTGGCATCCATGAGTTTAAGTTTATAATCGACAAGCAAGTTCAGGAAATTCTTCTTGCTGGAAACCGAATTTGCCGAATCGCTGTTCGGCACTGAATTCTGCGCGTATTGTTGCTCGAATTCACCGTACGTGATTGGCTTTCCACCGACGACTGCAATGACTTTATTGCCCATGCTTAGATTTGCCGCACAGCCTGCAGCAAACAAGCTCAGGAAAAACAGATAGGCCAGGTGTTTAACAGACATTCAGGAAACCTCCATTTAGATTGACATGCGGTTAAAATCATAACCAACACCCGTCTGAAAATCAAGGTAAGAGGAAGGCATCCATGATTGCAATTTTTCGGACAGTTCTGTATTTTGAGTCTGCATTTTGTCCGGGGATTTGTGTACAAATTTCTGCAATGACCACTGAAGAATAGACATCATGGTTGCTCTTTTGATCGGTCTGATCATCGGGATTGCGATTTCGATTCCTATCGGGCCAATTAATGTCACAGTGATATCGAGAGCCCTGAAGAAAGGATTCTCGAACGCGTTCGCCGTCGGTCTAGGAGCGTCGGTGATGGATTTCATTTATTGCGGCG
Organism: Bacteroidota bacterium; assembly: GCA_021845665.1. GTDB lineage: Bacteria > Bacteroidota > Ignavibacteria > Kryptoniales > JAKASW01 > JAKASW01. The sequence continues at coordinate 36,707 of JAJZVO010000040.1, forward strand.
CTGCCCTGCTGGGGTTGTCGGCGTTCGTTCACAAGATCGAAGTGAACATCATATTCCAGGCAATCGGATTCATCCTGCTGATATACCTGGGGATCAGAGATATCTCGACACGGCCGGACAGTTTTCGTTACGAAAACGATATTCAGCAGAACGGAAAAATTCGCGGTGCTTTTTTCGTAGGCGTGTTCATGTACGTTTCGAATCCGGCGCTCGTCGCTTTCTGGATCACGCTCAGCGGCGTCGTCCAGTCTACCGGATCACTCATAGATGGAATTGCCGACGGCGCGCTATTTACGCTCGGAGTTGGTTTTGGAACCGTATTGTGGTATTATTTACTCTTGAAGGCGATATTCTGGAAGCGGGATTCATTTAAAGCGGAGACATTGACGTTGCTTTCAAAAGTTTCTGGCTACATCATGCTGGCATTTAGCGCATACGTCGGATATGAGTTACTTACTAACTTTGTAGTGCATCGCGTATGACGAGTTCATCCTATCAACATTCCATGACGAAACCGTATTGCATCCCGTCGAATGTCGCCTGCAGTTTACCGGTTTACTTGCTTCTCATTAAAAAGTAGAGGTAGGACAAGTGTCGCAGGTAAATGTGAAAGTTTCTCCGCAATGGCTGAGGAATGTCGAACGGTTCGGGAGAACGGACACCCTTCGCGGCGCGCTAACGATGCACAGCGATGTGCAGGAAATAGCATCGAAGGTTTACTGCGCTTCTTTCGAATCTCCGATAGGTGTGATCTACCTCGCCTCCACAGAGAAGGGACTTTGTAAGGTTGCGCTCCCCAAAGACGGTAAATCCAGTTTTCTCGGTTGGATCAAGGACAATTTTGCGCCTGACACAATAGTCGACGACAGAAAGAGGAATTCAAACGCGATAAGACAAATTAATGAGTACTTGATCGGCAAGCGGACGAGGTTCGATCTCGATATCGATCTTATCGGGACGGGGTTTCAACTCAGAGTATGGACTGAATTGACAAAGACTCCTTATGGCAGGATAACTACCTACAAACAAATCGCAAAACGGCTTCACACCAAAGGATACAGGGCTATAGGTGCGACTGTTAGCAAGAACCCCGTACCTATCGTCATTCCGTGTCACAGGGTTATCGGTTCGAACAGCAAGCTAGTTGGATATGCCGGCGGTATGAGGCTGAAGGAATACCTTTTAAGGCTTGAAGGAATCATCCTGGTTTAGTTCGACCCGGCGAGAGTGCACTCACCGAAGTTTCCCCGATCTCAACTAAAGAATCTTCACAAGAGAGACCCAATAGACCTGCGGGGGGATGTGCGACAAAAATATAACGCACCATCGGCATCGATTAAAAATGGACGCCTGTGAAGGTGCCCGAAACCCCGAATGGGGTTTTGAGACTTTTTGAGCCGTTCATTTAAATGAATGGCGATAGTTTCACAAATTTGTCGCAGAC
>JAJZVO010000041.1 GCA_021845665.1 Bacteroidota bacterium
GGCAAACAGCATCATCGCTCTCAGGTGTATCCTTATGAGCCATCATTGGGACGATTTTTGGGCTTACAGGCCCCGCATACGATATAGGCGGGGCAGGGCCGCCGCTTGATGAAAACCTCTTACAAAATTGTCGCACACCCCTTGATTGATAGTGTGTTTTGTCGAAATTAAATTCGAACATCATGAAAAGACTCGTCGTAACCTCGCTGCTCCTCCTCTCGTTTACTGCAGTGGTCTTTTGCCAGTCGGTCGATGAGCAGAACAAGCTCCGCATCGCACAGGCTCTCGAGCAGGCGGGCGAATTCGGCAAGGCTCTAGACTTCTACAGGCAGTTGCATGATTCCAGCCCGGGAAATTTCGTCTACTTCGACGGCCTTCGGCGTGCCTACATGAATCTGAAGCAGTATGACAGTGCAGGGGTGCTCATACGGCAGCGGCTGCTTGCCGATCCGAAGAATGTTTCACTCTATTGCGAACTAGGCGACGCGTATTTCAAATCCGGCAAACAGGATTCGGCAATGGACGCCTGGAATAAGGCAATCGACGTGGACCCCAAAAACTCGGGCACGTACCAGGCAGTCGCCGGCATTATGGCACAGAACCGCCTCTTCGAGAAAGCTATCGATATTTATAGGCGTGGAGAAAAAACGACGAGCTACAAATCCGGCTTCATCATACAGATAGCCAGACTATATTTCTACATGATGAACTACCGGGGGGCGTTGAAGGAAATGCTAAGGCTCCTTTCAACGAGCGACAAAACCGTAGCTGTCACTTACATACAGAATGAGATCGAATCGTACAGCACGAGCAGACAGACTGTAGATCAGTTCACGCAGGAAATGAAGGAGCAGGTCGATAAGAACTCCTCCAACGTCGACTACAGACGCATTCTCGCTTTTCTATACATGCAGCAGAAGAACTACAAGTCCGCCTACGACACTTACAGATGGCTCGACGATCATACCGGTCCCAAAGGCATCGAACTACTGGAGTTTGCCGAAAGAGCTTACGGCGACGAAGCTTATAGTGTTGCCGCGAATGCGTTCAGCGAAGTGTCAAGGCTCTCCAAAGTCGAGCCCGTGGTTTCCCAGGCGATAATGGGATACGCCAATTCGCTTCGCAGGCTTGGCGAAGAGCTATACTCCGATGACGACCGCCCATGCGCCTCCGACGACAGTCTTCAGGACCTCAACGCGGCTCTTGCTGCCTATGCTCAGATAATTGACAATTATCCCAGGACTCAATACTTCAGCCAGGCAGTCTTGAACTCGATAGATATCCGGATGAACTACTTCCACGATACGAAGGCCGCCGAGCGGCTCTTCGCCGAACACGGAAACTTTGCCCCCGAATATTCACATACGGCAGCTCTCGCCAGGATAGACCTCTATATGATGGAAGGGCGTTTCAATGACGCTCTCTCATCGTCGCTGCAGCTGCTTAGAGCCGACAGCCGCGACCGTTCGTCCCTGCCTTCAGATGTCAATGTTCTGAGTAAATTGAGATTCGAAGCTGCGCGCGCGCTTTACTATCTCGGAAACTTCGACAGCGCTTCTTATTATCTGAACGAGATCATGGCGGACCCGATGTCGGATGCGGCTAACGAGGCTATCCAGCTGTCCGATATTATCCAGAGCAATAAGGCGAACACGCAGGCATTGAAAGACTACGCTGCCGCTGACGCGATGGAGATCGAGGGGCGTATCCCTGAAGCGGCGCTTCAGCTAGAAGAAATCGTGAAATCCTATCCGCAAATGCCGCTTACATCAAACGCGAGATTCCAGCTCGCGACCGCTTACTGCGCCATGGGGAATGTGAAAGAGGCACTCAAAAGCTACTTGGTGCTGGCGGCCGACAGCACGGGCGTTTTTGCCGACAGAGCACAGTTCAGGATTGCAAAAATATATGAAGTGACACTTCACGACAGCAGCAGGGCAGTGACGGAGTATGAGAATTTTCTCGCGAGATTCCCGAATTCCATTTACCAGGATAAGGTGCGGGATATACTTCGAAGAATGCTTGGAAGTAATTCGTAAGGACTATGTAACGAAGAGGAGCAGGATATGAAACGGATGTTGTTCCTGATTTTGATGCTTGTCTCGACGACCGTCTTCGCTCAAAACAAGCTATTCATATACATGGATTTGAAACAGACAAACGATCTGAGAGCCTATGGCATCGCATACTATGCCCTCGAGCATGGGACTGAGGTCGACTGGCTTCTCAATTATAGAGGCGGATCGTTCATGATGGATTACAGCCGGGTGCTGGCGACAGAGTGCAGGATACGAGGAGTCGCGTTCGATGAACTATCTGCGGCGCAGGCGGCTGAGATCTACGCCACGGTTCAGAACATCGACAACAACATGGACGTAGTTCGGCTCGAGAAGGCTCCGAAGATTGCGGTCTATATACCGCCGAATTATCACCCGTGGGATGATGCCGTCACCCTCGCACTCAACTATGCTGAGATACCCTATACCCAGGTCTGGGACACCCAGGTTCTGGAAGGGAAACTCCCCAAGTATGACTGGCTGCATCTTCATCACGAGGATTTCACCGGACAATACGGCAAGTTCTACGGAGCTTATGCGAACGCACCATGGTACATACAGGAAGTCGCGATGGACGAAAAGGAAGCGCATCGCATGGGGTTCAGGAAAGTCTCCGACGAGAAGAAGGCAGTGGCCCAGGCGATAAAGAACTATGTAGGACAGGGCGGGTTCCTTTTCGCTATGTGTTCGGCCACCGAGACGCTCGACATCGCGCTTGCTGCCCAGCATGTCGATATATGCGATGCGGTCTTCGACGGAGATCCGCCCGATCCTCACGCGCAGGAAAAGCTCGATTTTGCGAACTGCCTAGCATTTCAGAACTTCAAGATAATTGAGAATCCGTACGTCTACGGCTTCTCCAATATAAACGACCCTCCGAACGACTCGGTACAGTTCCGCGACCCGGCGACGGATTACTTCACCCTATTCCAATTTTCCGCCAAGTACGATCCCGTGCCCACCATGCTCACGCAGGACCAGGTAAACGTTATCCATAATTTCATGGGACAGACCACCTCGTTCCGGAGAAGTCTCATCAAACCTGACGTTGTCATCATGGGACAGAAGGAAGGGACGCAGGAAGTAAAGTATATCCACGGCGACTTCGGCAAGGGAACATGGACATTTCTTGGTGGACACGATCCGGCTGCTTACGAGCATCTTGTAGGCGACCCGCCGACAGATCTGTCTCTTCACAAGAACTCACCCGGCTACAGGCTGATTCTGAACAACGTCCTTTTCCCGGCTGCGAAGCGTAAGCCGCAAAAAACCTGATCCTGGCCTCGCGTACATTGTCACAAACAATATCGGAGTTTTGCGCTCGGGAGAGGCATCGATTTCAATAGATGCCTTCGGGAGCCCAGCCCCTAGAGACGCGGCCGAAAAGTCCAACCAGAAAGAGCACGAAGATTTTTCACGAAGGACACGAAGGGCTCTATTCATTTATCGTTCTTTCTTTGTGTTCTTTGCGCCCTTTCTTCGTGACCTTTGTGGTTAAATAGTTTTGCAGCGGGTTTTCGGCCACGTCCCTAGGCGGCATCTGCCCAATTCGATTCCTATCAAAACACGAAATCCGGAGGCGTTTGCCCTGTTGGCAGCCATCTCGGACAGGGATCCATTCGGACGATTCATCGGATGGATACGTGCTGGACAGCTCCAAGGCCGCCTGGGCGGGATTATCTAACGAGCCTCCTGTGTTCCACCATGATGCACCGGTTCATAACTACCTGCAAACCCCCGTCTGCCGCGATGCGCGCCGCTTCCTCATTCTCGATTCCCAGCTGCATCCAAAGAACTCCCGCTTTCGCATCTATTGCATCTCTTGCCGTCTCCTCCAGATATTCGGCGCGCCGGAACACATCGACAATGTCGACCTGCCTGCCGATGCTTGCGACGGTCGGGTAGCACTTCGCCCCGAGGACTTGTATGTATTTAGGGTTCACCGGGATAAAATCGTACCCAACGTGCATGAGAAACCGCGAAATCAAATTGCTATCGCGCGACGGGTCCTCTGAGGCCCCGACTACCGCGATGGTCCTCGCATCTTTTAGCATCCGACGTATCTCGTCGTCTTCGTCAACGGTAAGCGACGGAGTCATTCTTTAAAACAGACGTTGATCTTTCTTGCAGCGTAGGCATCGTCAAGCCTGCGCATCGGCGCGGTTGTAGGTGCGGTTGTCACCACTTCAGGATTCGATTTAGTCTCTTCGTCGATCTTCAGGAGTGCGTCGGCGAAGGCATCCAGGGTCTCCTTTGTCTCGGTTTCGGTGGGCTCGATCATCAGGGCCTCATGTATTATGAGAGGAAAGTATATGGTCGGCGCGTGGTAGCCGTAGTCGAGAATCCGCTTGGCAATGTCGAGTGTCTTAACTCCGCGCTCTTTCTGTTTGTCGGCCGAGAGAACGAATTCATGCATCGGCCGTGCTTTGTAAGGGAGAACAAAAGCTCCGCGCAGCTTGCTCAGGAGGTAGTTCGCGTTTATGACCGCGTTGACACTGTTTCCTCTCAGACCGTCCGGGCCGTGAGAAAGTATGTAAGTATACGCGCGGACATGCATCCCGAAGTTTCCGAAGAACGAATGTATCTTGCCGATCGTGCCCGGCTTGTCATAATTGAGTACGAACTTGTCGTTTCGCTTCTCGATGACCGGCACAGGCAAAAATTCTTTCAGCTTGTCGTTGGCGGCCACTGGACCCGAGCCCGGTCCGCCGCCGCCGTGCGGTGTCGAAAAAGTCTTGTGCAGGTTGATATGCACGACGTCGAATCCCATATCGCCCGGTCTCACCAGTCCGACAATCGCATTGAGGTTCGCGCCGTCCATATAAAGCAAACCGCCCACGTCATGAACCATCTTGCTTATCTTAACGATGTTGGTCTCAAAAATGCCGAGGGTATTGGGGTTGGTCAGCATCATGCCTGCCACTTCATCGTCGAGGTGCTGCTTGAGGTCATCAAGATCTACTGTCCCGTTCTCGTTGGACTTGATGCTTACGGCCTTGTACCCGCTTATGGCAACGCTCGCGGGATTCGTGCCGTGGGCTGAGTCGGGAACGAGGATCTTACTCCTGACTTTTCCCATCGACTCGTGATATTTTCTGATAAGCATAATGCCCGTCAGTTCGCCCTGGGCGCCCGCAGCGGGTTGAAGGGAAACTGCAGTCATGCCGGAAATCTCTCTAAGGAGTTCGGCGAGATTGTACATCAGCTCTAGTGCGCCCTGGACCGCTTCCTGCGGGGCCAGCGGATGAACGTCGGCATTTCCTGCCATCGCCGATGTCTTCTCGTTCACCTTCGGGTTGTACTTCATCGTGCAGGAACCGAGCGGATAGAATCCCTTGTCGATGTGGTAATTCATGTTCGACAGCCTCACGAAATGCCGTACCACTTCATTCTCACTCACTTCGGGAAGTTCGGCCGCTGTTTTCCGCAAGAGTTTTTCCGGAATCAGTTTCTCTGAAAGTCCGGGAACGTCGATCCGGGGCAGGGTGTAGCCTTTTCGCCCCTTGTGCGATAATTCAAAAATGAGTTTTTCGGGCATTCAACCTTCTCTTTTTGTAAAATTAAAAGTCCGAAGGCGATTATACAAGGAAGCCGAACAACGCCTCCGGTTACTCCATTTATTGGACACGGAAAGCACTGAAAGGGCCCGGATATTCACGGATCTTTAACTCAGACACACCTGGAAGTGCGATTTATCCTGTCGTTACGTAACATCCGTGTGCCATTTCCTTCAGTGAATAACCTTGAGTTTCAATCACCCCTTATCTAAATTGGGCTAAACAAAAGGAGCACTTTTATGTCGCGAGGAGCGATTATTGCGTTTTCGATAGTGGGTTTCATCATTCTTGTCGGGCTTGCAGTTGTCGGATGGTGGTTTGGCACGTACAACAAGCTCGTGGCTTACGACCAGAACGTCAAGCAGGCCTGGGGAGAAGTTGAAACCCAGTACCAGCGCAGATACGATCTTATTCCGAATCTTGTCGCGACTGTCAAGGGTTATGCAAAGCACGAGTCAGATGTGTTTGATAAGGTGGCCGAAGCTCAGGCAAATATCGGCCGGGTGAATATGACGCTCCCTTCGAACGTGATAGACAACCCACAGGAATTCAAGAGATTCGAGGAGGCTCAGAACGGCCTGGGCAACGCTTTGTCGAGACTGTTAGCTATCACCGAGGCTTACCCTGACTTGAAATCAAATCAAAACTTCCTGGCCCTGCAATCCCAGCTTGAAGGCACTGAGAACAGGATTGCTGTGGCTAGAATGCGTTTCAATGAGTCGGTTCAGAGTTATAATACAATAGTGCAGGAAATGCCGGGATCAATCGTGGCATCCGCGAGTGGATTCCATACGCGACCTTACTTTGAAGCGGTCCAGGCTGCTGCTGCGGCACCGAAAGTGAAGTTCTAAAATGCGTCGTTTAAATTTCTTCAGGAAAGCTCCCGTTGCTTTCCTAATTGTTCTGGCGCTCTCCGGGGTATCGTTCGCACAGGCGAAACTCTTCGAATCGTCCAAGGTTCCCAGGCTGACACAGTTCGTGACGGATAACGCCGGTGTGCTTACTCAAGTCCAGATCGCTGCATTGGATCAGAGGCTGGTTGCGTACCAGGACTCTACATCTAATCAGATTGTTGTACTGACCGTCAAGTCAGTTCCACAGGGAGACCTGTTTGATTACTCCATGGCGGTCGCTACGAAGAACAAGATAGGCCAGAAAGGCAAGGACAACGGCTTGCTATTCACGGTGGATGTCGGCGATCATAAGGCGAGGTTCGAAGTGGGATACGGACTCGAGCCAGTTGTCACAGATGCTTACTCAAGTTATATATTGAATGAGATTGTGATACCCGAGTTCAAGAAAGACCAGTACTACCGTGGTATCAGCAAAGGGATCACTGCACTGCAGTCACTGATCGGCGGAACGTTCCATGCGAAACCCATCAAACACAGGAATAATGCGAACCTGCTTCCGCTGATATTCTTCGGCATTGTCTTTCTTTTGCCGTTGCTCTTCGGAAACCGAAGGTATTCCGCGTCCTCGGGCGGAGCCGGATTCGGTTGGCTGATACTGCCGACAATCCTGGGTGGACTCGGTGGCTTTGGCGGTGGAGGTGGTGGAGGTGGCTTCGGCGGCGGCGGTGGATTTGGCGGCTTCAGCGGCGGCGGCGGCGGCTTCGGCGGCGGCGGTGCAAGTGGAAGCTGGTAATTCAAAATTGAAAATCTAGAATTCAGAATCCCCTGATATGCTAATAATAATGGACAAATCCGCGACGGACGAACAGATCGAGATTGTCGAAGACAAGATCAGATCTATGGGATGGACGCCGCACGAAATACCCGGGGCGCTCAGGATCGCGATCGGGATCACCGGAAACAAGGGCGCGGTCGATCCGACACTGTTTGCCAATCTCCCCGGCGTGTCCGAATGCATCCCGGTCAGCAAGCCGTACAAACTCGTAAGCCGGGACGTAAAGCCTGAGGATACCGTCGTCAAGCTTCCAAACGCCTCGATCGGCGGAAAGGAACTTGCCGTCATGGCCGGTCCGTGTTCCGTCGAGAGTCGTGCACAGATAATGGAAATCGCGGAGTTCGTAAAGTCGCGGGGAGCGCAGATACTCCGTGGAGGAGCATACAAGCCGCGTACTTCACCATACGCGTTCCAGGGGCTGAAGGAAGAGGGGCTGAAGTACTTGCGCGAAGCTGCGGACAAGTTCGGGCTGAGCGTAATTACGGAAGTGAAAGATACCGAAACAGTTTCTCTCGTAAGTGAATACTCGGACATTCTTCAAATCGGTGCCCGTAACATGCATAACTTCTCACTCCTCGAAACGGTAGGTCGTCTGAGAAAGCCGGTCCTCCTCAAGCGTGGCCTGGCTGCAACAATCGAAGAGTGGTTGATGGCGGCAGAGTATATCGCTTCGCAGGGGAATTACAATATCGTCCTTTGCGAGCGGGGGATTCGGACCTTTGAAACTTACACCCGGAATACCCTTGATCTTAACGCAGTTCCTCTCGTGAAGCAGTTATCTCATCTCCCGATTATTGTCGATCCGAGTCATGGCACGGGAAGCTGGGAGCTTGTTGTACCGATGGCACTTGCAGCAGTGGCTGCTGGGGCCGACGGATTGATGGTGGAGGTACACCCGCATCCTGAAAAGGCCCTTTCGGATGGGAAACAGTCGCTGAGGCCCGAGAAATTTGCCGAGCTGGTGGAAAAACTGAAGAGAATTGCACCCACGTGCGATAGAAGCCTGAAATAGAAACCATGAAAAAGATACTTACCAAAGTCGAACTTACGGAGCTTAGCAACCAGATTGCTGAGATCGAAAAGAAAACGGCAGCCGAGATAAGGGTTGTTGTAAGGCATAGACGGCACTGGAGTGAACGTAAACTCAACGTTCGGCAGGTGGCCGAGCGCGAATTCAGGGCTCTCAGAATGTCTAAGACAAAAAAGGGAACCGGAATACTCATCTTCATATTGGTTGGCGAAAGAAAATTCGAACTCCTTGCAGATCATGGAATCATAAAGGTGATCCCTGAAGATTTTTGGGAGAACCTCGCAGGGAAACTTTCTGAACATTTCTCGAAGAGCAACTTCCACCACGGATTAAAAACATCGCTTGCTGAAGTAGGCGAAATACTCGAAAGTAAGGTCCCGCCCGAAGCTTCAAACCCGCATGAACTTCCGAACGATGTCATAGAGGAATAACCGGTTGGATAAGTTCAAGCTGACGCTCGCTCAGATGAGACCGCGTCTTGGGGATATTAAATGGAATCTCGATCGTCATATCGAGATCGCCGAGCAATCTCAAAAAATCGGCTCAGACATCATAGTGTTCCCGGAATTGAGCCTCACCGGTTACTCAGTACGTGATTTGAATGCGGAGCTTGTCCTCAACGCAGAAGACAAATTCTTCGATCCGCTCAGGTCTTTGAGCAGGAATATCTCAATCGCCGCAGGCACGATCATTCGTGACGCCGCTGGCGGGATAAGAAACGCTCTATTGTATTTTGAGAATGGGGAGATCAGGCACGTCCATTACAAAGTATATCTCCCGACATACGGGCTGTTTGAGGAACAGCGTTATTTTCTTCCCGGGAACAGAGTCGAGTCGTTCGACACAAAATTTGGTCGGATAGGTCTTCTGATATGCGAGGACCTATGGCACATTTCGCTGCCATACTTGCTGGCTGAGCAGGGCGCTAAACTTATTATCGGTGCCGCTGCAAGTCCAACGAGGCTTTCCGGCGAGGCTGAGACTCATTCCGGTCAAATCGTAAACAGTGAGCAGCATCGGAGCTTCGCCAGGCTCCTGAGCGTCTACCTTGCTTTCGTGAACAGGGTCGGATTCGAAGACGGAGTGAATTTTTGGGGAGGATCAGAAGTCATTTCCCCACACGGAGACAACATAGCAACGGGTAAACTCTTCGATGAGGATTTGGTCACGTCAGAGATAACGCCCGCCGAGGTGGAAAGGGCGCGACTTTTTGCCAGGCATTTTCTTGACGAGAACCCCGCCTTGGTCGTGTCCCATTTGAAAGAACTCGGATACAGGTAGTTGAGCGGCAGGGTTTAACTGAATCCTGCAATTATCCAGTATATCGCCGCTTAGGGAGCTACCACTGCCTTGCAAGTCCTCAAGTGCCATAATAAATTGTTCCGTTAAAGGAGGATTTGAACGATATGAAGAATACTATGAAAACGGTGTTCCTCATGACTTTGATGATGGTGTTGTTCCTTTTTATAGGGGAAATGATAGGTGGTAAGACCGGACTCACGTACGCACTACTGTTCAGCGTAGTCATGAATTTCTTTGCTTATTGGTTTTCCGACAAGATGGTTTTGGCCAGCTATCACGCCAAGCCCGTGACAGAGGCTGAAGCACCGCAGCTTTATGCTATGGTCCATCGCCTCGCGACCCGAGCGAATATCCCAATGCCGAAACTTTATATAATCCCGACAGAAACACCGAACGCTTTTGCCACGGGCCGCAATCCGCAACATGCTGCCGTGGCCGTCACTCAAGGAATTATGAAGATTGTAAACGAAGATGAACTTGAAGCTGTTATCGGTCATGAGTTGTCCCATGTTATTCATCGTGACATACTCACATCGACGATAGTAGCGACTTTCGCAGGTGCGATCGCATACCTTGCCCAGATGTTGAGCTGGTCTCTGTTTTTCTTCGGAGGAGGAGGGAGAGGCAGAGACGAGGACTCTTCTCTCTTCGGAGAACTCTTCGTAATAATTGTGGCCCCGTTGGCTGCTATGCTGATACAGATGGCCGTATCGCGATCGCGTGAATACAAGGCCGACGAAGGGGGCGCCAAGCTTTCGACGAAGCCCCTTTCACTTGCCAGTGCCTTGAGAAAACTCGAGAACGGCGCGCAGCAAATCCCGATGCGAGCCCAGACATCGACAGCGCATCTATTTATAGTGAACCCGCTTACAGCGCAGAGGTTTGCTAAATTGTTCAGCACGCATCCTCCAACAGAGGAGCGTATCGCCAGGCTGGAAGCTCTGGCAAAAGGAAAAAATCTCTACTAAAACATAGGAGAATTATGGACGCGGTCACCTACAAAGAACCAGCCCCGATTCTTGATAAGGAAAATCCCTTTGAATCGATGATGGAACGGTTCGATGTCGCAGCAGAACTGCTTGAACTGGAGAGAGGCGTTTATGAATATCTTAAAACTCCCGTTAAACAAGTTACGGTTTCCATCCCGATCCAGATGGACAACGGGGAGATCGAGGTATTCGAGGGATACCGGATAATTCACAACGATGCTCTAGGACCATCAAAGGGCGGCATACGGTATGCCCCGGACCTAACGGTCGACGAAATAAAAGCCCTTGCTGCATGGATGACCTGGAAGTGCGCTATCGCAAACATCCCTTTCGGCGGTGCAAAAGGTGGAGTGAAATGCGATCCGACGCGGCTTACTCCGGTGGAACTTGAAAAAATCACGCGGAGATTTACTGCGAACATGCTCGATGTGTTCGGACCTGATAAGGATATACCGGCTCCCGACATGAACACCAATGAGCAAATCATGGCGTGGATAATGGACACATACAGCATGCACGTTCGCAGGACTGAGAATGCTGTCGTGACGGGCAAGCCGTTGATCATAGGCGGTTCTCTCGGCAGACGTGAAGCCACCGGCCGAGGTGTAATGGTCGCCACTCTCGCGGCGATGGCCAGGAAAGGAATTTCCCCAAAACAATCCAAGTGTGCTGTCCAGGGCTTCGGCAATGTCGGTTCGGTCTCTGCCAAACTGCTTAGCGACCAGGGAATCAGAGTGATCGCGGTCAGTGACGTCAGCGGCGGCTATTACAACAAAGACGGAATTGATCTCGCGAAGGCAATGGATTGGGGCCAGAAGCACAGAACACTCGAAGGGAGTGGAATCGGTGATTCGATAACCAATGAGGATGTTCTCGAACTGGAGGTCGATGTGCTTGTACCAGCCGCGAAGGAAGACCAGATAACTGCGAAGAACGCTGGAAAGATAAAAGCAAAGATCATCGTCGAGGGAGCTAACGGTCCTACGACGGCTAAGGCAGACCCGATTCTCGATGCTAACGGCGTGCTCGTTGTCCCGGACATACTCGCGAACTCCGGGGGTGTTACCGTGAGCTACTTCGAATGGGTACAGGACCGTCAGGGATATTTCTGGACGCTCGATAGAGTCAACAGGCGGTTGGAACGCATGATGCACGATGCTTTCAATAACGTGTTCCACACCGCGGAAAAATACAACGTATCGATGCGTCTCGGAGCATATGTCCTCGCGATCGATAAGGTCGCTAAGACGCTAAAAGTACGCGGAATTTATGCCTGATGAAATCTCAGCCCCTGCTTGGTACAATGGTATTAATCTTGGCCCTTGCATCGGGCAATGTCTCTGCCGCAGGGAGACCGACAAACCTCGACATTTTCGAGCGGCAGTTAGACACGTTGTCGGCTAAAGTCGCGTCGGTGCTCAGGAATGACAATGTCACGTCACTGATGCTCGAAAGCGGTTCGAGGAGCGCCGATATGTTCGTGAGGCAGAATCTCCTCGAGCACCTCCTGAATGACAAGTTCACTGTCCTCAATGATTCAGCCACAGCGTCGGTAGTAAGAGTGGGCGTTCCGCTGATGGAGGTCAGTTACTCGGCCCCGGTGAAGTCGCACATCTTCGGAGCTTCCGACGTTCTCCGCTCCATGCGGTCGGAGTATGACGTCGAGATTTCCGATAGCGGTAGAGTTGCATTCGCGAAATCATTCGCAATGTCTTTTCAGGACACAGTATCGGAAAGCGAGATTCCGGAACTTGAAGTCGGCTCGTACGGCTTCCTTCACGGGCGGATTGAATCGACAGCTTTTCTGGACACAGTATTCCAGCCGGTATTATTCGTGGCGTCGGCTGCCGTGATTGTCTACCTTTTTTTCACATTGAGAGGAACTTGAATGAAATTTAGATGGCTTGTGGCCGCACTAGGAGTTTGGACGATGGCTCTTATTCTGGCGTCTTGCACTTCGACACAGCAAGTGATTGTTCAGGGCGCAGGTGCCACCTTCTACGAAGGACTCGACCTTCTAAGCAGCAAGAAATACGAGAAGGCCAGGGAGGAATTTAATATTGTCGTCAAACAATATCCGGCAAGTGCTTTTGCGGATAGCGCCCAGTTCTATCTCGCCGAAACGTATTACAAGACCAGCGAGTATTTGACTGCCGCTTTCGAATTCAGCAATGTCACACACAATTATCCATCCTCCAAGCTTGTCCCTGAAGCGCGTTTTCGAATCGCCGACTGTTACAAGGAACTTTCGCCACGTGTGCAACTTGACCAGGCCAATACAAAGAAGGCTATCCAAGCCTTTCAGAGTTTCATCGATTATTATCCTGACAGCCCGCTCGTTCCTAAAGCTGAACACGAAATAACCCTACTAAGGAACAAACTGGCTTTGAAAAACCTGGAGATCGCGAAACTCTATATGATTCTCGGCTATTATCGTGCCGCTGTGGTATACTACGATGTAATTCTAGAGAGATACCACGACTCCGATATTGCGGATAAGGCAGCGATAGGGAAGGTGAAAGCCCTGATTAAGCGCCACCGGGACGGCGAAGCGAGCATTGCTTTGCGGCACTTCTACGACTCTTTCCCGCATTCATCTTTAGTCGCTGAGGCGAACGACCTTGCGCGCAAATTGCGAGTCAATTCGGATAAAGCGGACAGCTTGAATTGATCCTGAATACGATTGCTAGAAGCGGAAAACACGAGGTGCATGTTTGAGGCCTGCCGATGATGCCTCCGTACCGAAACCCGTGAAAGCCTCACATGTGGAGATGATCGAACTTGTCCTCCCCAACGACACGAACCAATTAGGAAACCTCCTTGGCGGCAGGCTCATGCACTGGATCGACATTGCCGCGGCGATGTGTGCAACAAGGCATTCAAACCATGTTTGTGTTACTGCGGCGGTAGATGAAATAAGTTTCCTTCAACCGATCAGGCTTGGTGAGCTTGTTACGCTGAAGGCTAGCGTAAACAGGGTATTCAATACTTCTATGGAGGTCGGTGTGAAAGTCTTCTCTGAAAATTCGCTCACCGGTGAGCATCGCCACTCCAATTCTGCTTTCCTAACGTTCGTCAGCATCGACAGCGACCGGAAGCCCGTGAAGTCCGTACAGGTTATGCCTGAGACAGCGGATGAAGTGCGACGGTATGAGCAGGCACTTTTCAGAAGAGAGCAGCGTCTCAAGCATAGAGAAGAAACAAAAAGACTATGGTCGGAAAAAGGGGCCAACAAGGAGGGGTGACCCTTAAAGCAATGAATTGCATTGCCGGTATCAACGAAACTAACTTTGTCAAGAAACTGCTTGTCGCGCTCCTCGTCGTAGCGGCCTTCACAGAGTCGAGCCGGGAACAGGTTTACGCCCCTGTTTTCAAATCGGTGGAGATCCAACCCACGATCGCTCCGCTCGGCGAGATGGTCGAGGGTGATTTCTTCGGCCCGAAATGCATTGCGGCACTATCCAAACCAGAGAAGGCTATTTACTTTTTTGTGCCTGACTCGCTTGAGAACCTGGTCCTCAAGAATATAGTGATTCTGCCGGATACGCCGATCGCGATCTCAAAAGGTAGAGTGGTTGTCGTGGACAGCAATGGCCATAAGGAAGGCTTCGCCGAGCTTGCTGTATTGATGAAACCAAATTATGTCGTGTTGGTTTCGTTCGATAGTGCCGGCCAGCCGGAAATCTCGGCAAAGGCTACCGTAGACCCGTACTGTACGAACGTGCGTGCATCGGACATGGAAACGTCCGGAAAACTCGATCTCGTCGGTTTCGGGAAATTTTCACTTGGCGTGTCGATAGAAAAAAATCTCGGTAACGGAAATTTTAAATCCGTGCAACCGATGCCCGGTGCGCTTGGTAACGTTCCGTTCAGCGATATTGCATTTACAGACTTCAACGGCGATCTGGTTCCGGATATGGCTGCTTTGGATTGGGTAAACCGGAAACTCCTTATTTTCTATGGCCGTGGAGACGGGACTTTCACTCAGCCTGTTTCGTTTCAGCTCAAAGCCGAACCGTCAGCACTCTCAGTTGCAGATTTGAACGGCAACGGTTATCCCGATATTGTCGTCGGATATTCGCGCCTTCCACAGATCGATATTTTTGAAGGAGACGGATTCGGCCGGTTTTTTCTCCGGCAGTCAATAAAGACACCTGCGCCTGTATCCAAATTTGCGATTGCCGATTTCACCGGCGACGGCACCATGGATATCGCAGCTCTCAGCCGATCTACCGGCGAGATTATGCTCTATACGTATGACCCCATCTCCCGGCGTTTCAAATACTCAGGTGTGATTGGCGCGGGGATATCGTACGACAACATTTTGCCATTCTACTTTCGAAACAGGATTAGAGCTGACCTTGTCGCATCGAGTGCCGCGCAAGAGTCTATCAAAGTCTTCAAGAGTGCTTTGCCTTTCGAGAATTACAAAGGTAAGCTGACACCTGTTGGAGCTAATGCAAACTTTGTGGCTGTTTTCGGGAAAGACAGCTCGAACTACCTGATCACCGCGACGAGCTCAGGCAGAATGTCGGCAAAATACTCAACTGGACTCTATCCGTTCGATGCTCTATCGTCGGTCGACTGGGAATCCGGGGGAACGCCTAGGAGGGTGATGGTACTTTCAGACAGCCTTCCATACATCCTGACATCATATACCGACGCGGACATGCTCAGCCTTTACGAGGTCGGTCGAAAGGGAGAAAGTGTTGCGGAGATGAGGGTTGAGACTGCGTTCCCTCCATTTGCGATGGCAGGCGAAGCGGAAGCGGACTCGGCATCGATTGCTGCAGCATACCGTTTCACGCCGGACGGGTCAGTTGCAATTTCGTATTTCACGGCGATAAAAGGAAAGGACGAATTTCTCGAGCATGATTACTCGATAAACGATACGGGCCGTTATCTGGCGTCAGCGTTGACAGTCACTCCGGCACTCTCTTTCCTTCGTATCTGGAAGTTGTCTGCCGACACGATACGACTTGCATTCACATCGCTGAAATCAAACGAGACATCTATTGTGAATCTTCCAGCCCAGGGGGCAAGGCTTCTGGAGAAGGCCGGAAAAGGGTTCCCGTTGCTTGCCGTCCAGGGAAGCGATACATTGAGTCTCTATTCTCTGGTTTCGGGATCCGTTAGCGGATTCTCGATAACCAAACTGGCTTCTACTCCTTTTGATTCGACGGATTTTTCGAGCTTGGAGTTGACTCCCCGAAGTGATTCCACATATTACCTGACGTTTGTGAATCGCACGAGCAAAGCCGTATTTCTCTATCTTGTGGCAAACGGTCGAATGCAATTCACAAAAGCGTGGCGGGTGAACGAAGATCCCGCCGGGGTAGCCATATCCCCGGATATGAAAACCATATATTTCCTTAACCGCGCCCAGGCGTATGTCTCGGTCCATTCTTTTTAGGATTGCTGTCCTGATCCTTATCATCGTACCTGGCTCTGCTGTCAAAGGGATGTCGAATCGTGCTGCTGAAATGAACCGGGTATTTGAAGCTTATAATAAGAGCCAATACAACATGTGCGGCTTCCACATTATTGGCCACTACCTAAGCCTGCCTGGAGCGGATCCGTCAATTAGATCCATTATGCAGACAAGGCCGAGTGATGACACCAGTATCGTGAGTCCTTCGGGGAAATTCAGGATACACTTTGATACCTCGGGGGTCAATGAACCCGTGTTATATAATTCGAATGGGCAAGCTGAACCGGGGAGCGCATTTGCCTTCGCAGATAGCGTAGCAAAGATATGTGACTACGTCTACGACGTCGAAGTAGATTCAGTCGGCTTTCCGCCTCCGCCTTCGGATAGCGGTGCAGGCGGAGGAAACGAGTACGACATCTATATCGAAGGCCTCCCTCTCGGTGAGTACGGCTATACTGATTGGAACTCTGCGCGTCCGATCATCCAGCGTGCGAACCCCACTTATGCTACCTGGACTGTGATTAGGAACGAATTCGAGTCGACTTATACTCAAGGGATCCCGGCGATTGAGGTGACCATCGCACATGAGTTCAACCATGCGATTCAGGTGGGTGATTACGGCGTGTGGCTGAATGACCTCTGGTTCTATGAACTTACCTCGACATGGATGGAGCAGGTGGTTTACCCGAACGTTAAGGATTACTATCAATACTTGCCGAACTTTTTCGATAATGTAAGCTCCAAGCCTTTCAATTCGTACAATCCTATTGATTATGCCGGATACGAAAGATGTGTCTTCGGAATATTCGTGCAGCATGCATATGGCGTGAAGCTGATGAAGTCCATCTGGCAGAACTTGGCCCATGAAGAAGTCATGCCGGCCATAGAGGATGCCTTCAAATCGGATGGTGTTTCCCCCGCTGCGGCCTTTCAACTTTTCTCGGAATGGAACTACTTTACCGGCTACCGGGCACGGCTTGCCAAAGACTTTGATGTAGCTTCATACCCCTCGGCATCTTCGTACCCGATGGCCGGGATCGAAGGAGCGGGAGGCCTGTCAACCAGCGGAGTTACCTTTTCAGGTTTAGCCCTCTCTCTGACCGAGCATTTTTTTCAGGTTAACGACGGTCCCGATACGGTTGGGTTGGCTGTTTCAAACGTCAACTTCGCTGCTGCCGTGAGTGCCGATACCACTGAATTCCCATTCTCAGTTGGGATATCTAAAGGTGGCAGCAATTGCGTGCGGCAACTCTCCGCAGGATATTGCCTCTTTTTCGATGTTCCAAATTTTACGAATTGGTCGTTGGTCCCATTTGTTTCAGGTCAAGCCCTCGTCGCCGCGCAAGATCTGGTTTTCCCTCAGCCATTTAACCCCGTCTTGGAGGAGCTTAAGATACCATATCCTTTTGCTGCGACCAATAGCGCAAGTCTTTGGATTTACGATATTTCGGGCGATTTGATTGATAGAATTGCGGGTGATGTCCGTCTGGTCCACTATCTGAGGGGGAGCTATTTCGTCTGGGATGGTGAGACTGCAGAGGGGAAAAAAGTGGGCAGCGGTATTTATATTTATGTAGTCAGCGATGGCTCTAAAAGTGTAACAGGAAAAATAGCGGTTGTGAGGAGTCGATGATATTAAGCGCAATGGGCCTGAAGAAGGTTTTCAACAGACGTGTTGTTTTCAAGGAGCTTTCGTTCGAAGCGAAGTCTGGTCAGGTATTATCGATTACAGGGCCGAATGGGAGCGGCAAATCGACGGTATCGAAGATAATTTGTGGCGTTTTGACGCCTACAGCTGGCGAGGTGGCCCTTTCAAACGGCGAAGGTAAAATTAGCCGTGAGAAAGTTCACAAACATATTGGGATGGTATCGCCCTATCTTGAGTTGTACGGCGAATTCACTGCACTTGAGAACCTCAAGATAGAGATAAAAGCTCGAATGCTGACGAAACCGGCAGAAGAAAGGGCGCTTGAAATTCTTGACCGTGTAGGATTGTTTAGTAGAAGGAACGACGAACTCAAGGGGTTCTCGTCAGGAATGAAGCAAAGATTAAAATATGCGGCGGCCCTCATTCATGAACCCGATGTCCTTGTGCTCGATGAGCCGACCGCGAATCTTGATGTTGCCGGAACCGATATGGTGCTCTCTGTCATCGAACAGTACAGGACAGACAAGATTGTTGTACTGGCGACAAATGACGTTGAAGAGGCCGCGCTCGGCGATGTTAAGGTGGTGCTTCAGAGGAAGTTAGGCGAAGGCAATGAAAAGTGATTCTAATATATTGGGAAATGAAAAGAAGGGAAGAATAAAACTTACCCTTCCTGTTCAGGGAATGACCTGCGCGAGCTGCGTGCTCCGGGTCGAGAACGCCCTGAAAGGAGTCGACGGGGTGGATTCTGCTGTGGTAAACCTTGCGACCGAGTCTGCCACGGTGGAAATTGAGCCTGAAAAGGTAGACGTAGACACACTGCGTACCGCCGTCGAAGATGTTGGGTACAAAATCATCGATACTGCAGATGAAGTTGATGCGCTCAAAGCGGAGGCTGAGGCGCGTGAGAAGGAATATCGGGGACTGTGGCGTAAGTTCACTGTCGGCGTTGCGCTTGCAGTCCCGATACTCGTGGGTAGTATGCCGGAAGTAATTCCGTTCGTGAACGCTGTCCCGGAGAGGTCCAGAGCATTTATTCTGATGCTACTGACAATACCCGTGATGTCCTACGTGGGCGGTCGTTTCTTCAAAGGCTTCTGGTCGGCAATGAAACACAAAACCGCGGACATGAATACCCTGGTCGCAGTAGGCACGGCATCCGCGTTCATCTACAGCACGGTTGCGGCCATCTGGCCCCGCGTGTTTGCAGCGGCGGGAAGCGCTCCTCAAACTTACTTCGATACCAGCGCGGTCATTATCGTCCTGGTACTTCTCGGAAAGATTCTTGAAGCGAGGGCTAAATGGAAATCTTCCGAGGCGGTGAGAAAACTAATGGCCCTCCAGCCTGCGGTAGCCCGAATGCTTATGGATGGAGCTGAAGTGGAGTTGCCATTGACCGCCGTTCAGGTGGGTAGTGTGCTCAGAGTCAGACCCGGCGAACGAATCCCGGTCGATGGGAAAATACTCGAAGGTTTTTCCATGGTTGACGAATCGATGGTTACCGGTGAGAGCATCCCTGTGGAACGTACGGTGGGGAGCGCTGTCTTGGGTGGTACAGTTTGTCTCGACGGCGTGATGACCATCAAAGCTGAGAAGATAGGGAAGGAGAGTTTCATAACTCGCATCGCTTCTCTCGTGGAAGAAGCGCAGACTTCAAAGCCTCCGGTTCAAAGGCTTGCCGACAAAGTGGCTTCAGTCTTCGTTCCTTCTGTGATAGTGGCGGCTCTCGTGAGCGCAACTCTCTGGGCGCTGCTGGGTCCTTCTCCCATTCTTGTGCATTCGCTTATGGCTTTTGTCGCGGTGCTGATAATTGCATGCCCATGTGCGCTCGGTCTAGCCACTCCGACCGCCATAATGGTCGGCACCGGGCGGGGAGCCGAGATGGGCATCCTTGTCCGAAGCAGTGAGTCGCTTGAACAGGCCAGAAAAGTTACCAGCGTCGTTTTCGACAAGACCGGCACGGTCACCGCAGGCGAAATGAGAGTCGTGGATACTGTTCTGCTGGACAGCGTCTCCGAAGACGCACTTCTGAGGCTTGCAGCATATGCCGAAGTGAACTCGGAACATCCGATTGCAAAAGCGATCGTTGATGAAGTGAAGCACCGTGGGTTGACTGTCTCTCCGAGCATGAGTTCTGCATTCAGGAATTACGCCGGGAAAGGTGTCGAGCTCAACTTGCGCGATTCAGATGGCGGATCGGTCGTCAGGGTAGGGAAGCTTGAGTTTGTGAAAGAGTTGACCGGTTCCCAATCCGCTGATTCCGCTGTGGGCAAAGTCGACTTGCGTACCAAGGAACTTGCGGCGACGGTTCTGTACGTATCTCGAGGAGAGAAGCTCCTCGGTGCCATTCTTGTCAGCGATTATCTGAGGGACGGTGCTGTGGAAGCCATCAAGCAAGTGAAGAAGCTCGGCTTAAAAGTGATACTCCTTACCGGAGACGGAGAAGACGCGGCAAAACGCATCGCGGGTCAGATAGGGGTTGATAAGTACTTTTCAAATGTTCTGCCGGATGGCAAATTCGACGCGATTAAGAAACTGCAGGACTCGGGCGAGGTGGTCGCGTTTGTCGGCGACGGGATTAACGATGCGCCTGCACTTGCTCAGGCCGACCTCGGTATCGCAATGGCTACCGGGACCGATATTGCCGCGGAAGCGGCGGATATCACCCTTGTACGGAATGACCTCAATCTCGTGCCGATGTCCATCAACTTGTCCAAACGCACGCTGAAAATAATAAAGGAGAACCTGTTCTGGGCTTTCTTCTACAACGTCTTTTTGATACCGCTCGCGGCCGGAGCGCTCTATCCGTTAACGGGTTGGCAGTTGAACCCGATGGTCGCCTCAGTTGCTATGGCTCTTAGCTCCGTCAGCGTCGTCAGTAATTCTTTGCGGCTGAAAAAGATTAAGATTAAGGCGTGAATTCAGAGAACCAGGCTCTAAATCAAGGAGTGTAGCGTGTTCAATATCGGATCTAAAAAGAAAATATTGACTGTCGAAGGGATGACCTGTCATCACTGTGAGATGACCGTTGAGAAAGCCCTCCTCAATATCGACGGTGTGAAAGCGGCCAAGGCCGATCACTCGACCAACACCGTCGAGGTCCAGTACAAGCCCGATCTCAACATGGATCAGGTAAAAGAGAAGATCGAAAAGGTCGGGTACAAGTTCATCTCTGCAAACTAGGTTTGCTCGCAATTCGCGTGTTGATCCTTAAAACGAAAAGCCCCGGTAGTGTCCGGGGCTTTTTGTCGTCTACGTGAACCGCTTTTAGCCGGTCAAATATTTTCTCTCAGAAGATCTTCCCGTCTTCTCCTCCAGGTTACTATGAATCCTATAACCATGATTACTACTCCGCCCCAGACGAGATTAATGAACGGCTTTATCGTTGCTTCAAGGACAAGGGCTTCGTTTGCGGTATTCGGTCCGTCCTCGGCCTGCTTTAGGAGCGCCATGTCGGGCGATTTTTTTGCAGGCATGTAGGCGAGATCTATCGATGCTTGCTTGGTCTTGCTATCCACATGAACGTCGGTTACTGTGAACTTGTCGCCTGAGCTGATCTTCAGTGTATGCAGTTCCGACTCGCCATTAGGTATTATTTCGTTGGTCGGGACGATGGTCTGTGAAGCTCCGTCCTTTGAAGTGATCTTAACGATTGATCCGAGGTCGAAGGTCTTACCTTCCATCATTGCCTCGCGTTCGTTCGGCGGCACCTGAAATCCGGTGAACGTGAAAGTGTACCTACCGACGTTAGTAGGATCGTTCATCTGAAGTGGAACCGTAATTCCATACCTGCTTGATTGCAGCGAGCTTCCGCCCGTCATTTCCATCCCCTGCGGGGAAAGATAAAGGTCTCGAGTAAGCATGTTGCTGGCGATGAACCCGAGGAGCTTCGGATGAGTGAACGCATCATAGTTGACAAGGCTGAAGATATACGGATGACGGAGTATCGCGCCGCCGTTGTAAGCGCTGTGGTACATTACGAGAGGGGCGACAAACTTGCTCTTGCCGCTTTGGACCGTCACGTCATACGCCACCTTTGTGCCGGTAAGCGGATGTGGTCCGACGTAAGTCAATTCGTATCCGAACGCTTTTTGCGGCAGATTCGGTTTGAGCTCGAGAGTAACAGTCTTATCATAGTGAGTGGAGGCGATTATCCCTATGAATAGGACTGCCACACCGATGTGCGCGAGCGACGCCCCGAGAAATTTCGGATTACCCTTGGCGATCTTGTAGCCGATCTCCAGGTTGACGAAGAGTGCGAATGCGCTGGCAAGGAAAAACATCACCATCCAGATGCTGTGCATCCCTGCAAATATGACTATGACGGTAAGTATGGTCGCGGCTGTCAACGGGAGCTGCAGCGTGCGGAGAAGAGTCTGTGAATTGGTTTTTTTCCACCACAGGAGCTGGCCGAGACCGATCATCGCGGCCATGAAGATCGCGAGCGGGAGATTCGTCTTGATGTAGTAACTGTTCGCGATCGCGCTCGGCTTTCCCTTGAGTATGTTGGTGATGAGAGGGGCGCTGGTCCCGATAAGCGTGAACCCCGCTATTACGACGAGCGAGGCGGCTCCAAGAAAGAGCGCGAACTCCCTCGAAGAAAATGTGTAATTGATTCGCTTCTTAGGTATGTCTCTTACACGGATGAGATAGAGCCCGAAACCGAGGATTGCAAAAAATGCAATGAATATAACGAGTAAAACGTAAACCCACATTCCGGGCTTTACGAAGCTGTGCACAGATGTGTCGCCGAGGACTCCGCTCCTTGTCAGAAAAGTGCTGTACAAAACCAACAGGAAAGGAAGCATCCCCATTATGAAGTTGGCTCGTTTGAACCCACCGGTGCGTCGTTGTACGAGGAGCGTGTGAATAGAAGCTACCGCAAGGAGCCAGGGGATAAATGAAGAATTTTCTACCGGATCCCATCCCCAGAAACCACCCCATCCCAGGGTTTCATACGCCCAGAAACCGCCGAGCGTGATTCCAAATCCGAGCACTGCGGAAGTGAAAAGTGTCCACGGAACCGCAACCTTCGTCCAGTTGTCGTGGTCTTTTCTCAACAGGCCCGAGAACGCATGAGCGAATGGAACGGCCGTAGAAGCGAACCCTAAAAAGAGGATCGGAGGATGAATGATGATCCAGAGATTATCGAGGAGTGGATTAAGTCCTCTTCCGTCGGTCGGCATAAATCCCGCCGGAACCGTCTGCGGCCAAGTCTGCCACACGCGCTCGAACGGATTCTTCACCACGGCCATCAGAATAAGGAATGTCGCTATCGACGAGAAGATTCCCATTACGGAAGATTCGTAATGGTGTTTTCTCGAATAAGCCATGAGTATCAGGCCTATGATGGCCGTGTACATAGTCCAGAGCATGAAACTCCCTTGCTGACCGACGTAGAACGTGGAAATCAGAAGCGGGGGGTGAATCTCGTACGAACTATAGCTCCAGATATATGTGTATTGAAACTGGTGCGTGAGAACCAGGTCCATCAGATAGCCTGCGGTGAGAATCACGAAAATTGCGCCGATGTGGAATCCGATGCGCGCTATTTTTAGGAACTTCTCGTCGCCGCTGAAAAAATTATATGTATATGCAAATGTGGCAGTCAGCATCCCGCCGAATGCCGCATAGACTAACGCTCGGCCTAACATTGTTTACCTTATTTTAGTTGTAGCTCTTGGAGGCGCTCTGTTGAGTGGAAGCTTCCGGACCGGTTTTCGATTGGTATTTGGAGGGACATTTTGTGAGCACATTGGTCGCCTGAAACACGCCGTCCTCGTAACGCCCCTTCGCTACTATGTTGGGCGCTATCTCAAAATTGTTCGGCTTTGCTCCCGCGAGTACAACAGGCAGTATTGTGTGGTGGTCATCCACCATGTAGAAGTGAAATGTGTTTGTCGTCGGATCATAGAAGGTCTTCATCGTCTTCACCCACGAACCCTTCACCTGAACTGTCCTGTGTGTCTGCTCCGCGACCTTTGCAGAAACGTAAGCAATATTATTTTGCATGAACGAAATCGCGCCGAATACTACGAACGCCGCGATGACTACACCACCGATTATATATTTTGCCTTCATTTCATATTCTCCTTTTCAGACTCATTTTGCTCATACAACTCATTCACCTTCTTATCTAAACGATAGAGATAAATAAAAATTCCAAGCCAGATCACCAAGACTATTATAAGAACGATGTAAAGAGAATGCGTATTGAGAAAGTTATAAAGGGAACCCATTTATTCGATCTCCGAATGATTGTTGTATGACAATATGCCGACTTTGGACCTCAGGTTGAACAGCCAGATATAAAGAAAAGTAAATCCGAGAAGGGAAGCGTAAAAGACATACCGCATGCTCGCTTCCATGTACATCTTACCGTTCGCGTTGAGGATCGGTGCGGGCGAACCTTCACCCGGATGTAACCCCGTCATCAGCCTCGGCATTATAAAAACAAAGAACGGAACTGTTACGAAAGCCACAATGGAATAAACGGCCGAAAGGGTGGCCCTTCTCTCCTCAACCTCGATGGCGCTGCGGAGAGAGAAATAAGCGCCGTAAATCAGCAGAAGAACGAAGATCGAAGTTTCCCTCGGGTCCCAGTTCCAAAAACTTCCCCAGCTGAATCGTGCCCATATCGAACCGGTCAGTGTCGCGAGTATGCTGAACGCGAATCCCAATTCAGCGGCGGAAGCGGATTTGATGTCGTGCTTCATGTCCTTCCTTCTGAGGTACATGATTCCGTACCACATCGACATGAAGAAAGCAAGTACGGCCAGCCATGACATCGGAACATGGAAATAAATAATCCTTGCCTTTGCTCCAAGACCCGGTATGTGGCCGATCGGCATAGAAATCCCTACCACAAGCACGGCTGCAATCCACACACCGATAGCTATTTTCATCCAGCTCTTCTTCATCTAATCCCTCCAAACAAAATCGAATAACATAACTGAAACGGTTGTAACGACAACACAGTATGAGAGGAGTATCTTAAAATCCCCCGCCGCTTCCCCAAAAGTCGCTCCTTCAACTGATAACCTTGTAGCATCAATCACGCCCATTAGAAGTGGCAACAAAATTGGAAACGAAAGCACAGGATACAGAGTTCCTTTTGAATTTGCCTTAGATATGATCGCAGCGATGAACGTCGATGCCGCCGAGAGACCGAATGTTCCCATTACCACGGTGATGAGGAAAATCAACGGAGATTTGACGACGAAGGACGGCATGGTTAGCATATATGCCACGATTATCATCAGGTTCAAAACGTATATGAGCAGGGAATTGAACAGGAGCTTACCGACAAGAACGGATGACGGTTCAACCCACAACTGTAATGTCATGGTCGTGCCGCGCTCCTCCTCGCTGACGAAAGAGCGTGAAAGTCCGCTCATTGCGGCAAAGAATACGATTATCCATAAGATGCCTGCCGATAGGCTGGGAGATACCGTCTCGCCGGCAGTCGAAAAAAGGATAATAGAAAGCGTGACCACGACGAACATTATCAGCGAGTTCAGTGCGTACCGTGTTCTTAGCTCGCTGTTAAGATCTTTGCTGAATATTGCTACGGCACCTCTCATTGGTGATAAGATAGGCCTCAACCGCTTCATCTTCAAGGAGCTACAGTCGCTCCCTGGCATCAGGAATTCACTGTTTTTTCTTGGAGACCTCCGCCTAAAGTGTTAAATTTACACGCTTAACCGCACAATTCCATTTTACATGGCGTCATTATCTGGAGAGGTGCGAGAGTGGTTGAATCGGCTCGCCTGGAAAGCGAGTTACCGTCAAAAGCGGTACGTGGGTTCGAATCCCACCCTCTCCGCCAGACTTCGAAAGGCTTTGTCTGGCGTGCCCGCACAGTCGGCTAAGCTGTTTAGAACCTCTGGCGAGGTGCGAGAGTGGTTGAATCGGCCGGTCTCGAAAACCGGAATACCCTTCGGGGTATCGAGGGTTCGAATCCCTCCCTCTCCGCCAACCTACGCTGAATCCTCGGCCGACAGGCCGGACTGAGCCCAGAATTCGTCTCGGGCGGTGCAATACTATTCAGGCCTTCCTTGAAAATAACATCCTAAACGTAAATTCCAATTAAGCCTATCCCTTCGGTCGGTGCGAAGAAACGTAATTCTTGATTTTTACTATTGGCCCGAATATCTTGATGTCGTGTTTAGAGGCCTGCATGAGTAACGACGATTTTGATTTCACATTCGACGACGAAGAGTACGACGAATTTGAAAAGCGTAACATCAATGAAGAAATAAAGCGTCTCCGAAAAGAGGAGCCAACCTTTTCGAGCATCGCAGCGCTCGAGGAAATAATCGATTACTTCATGAGTCAGGACAAGTACGAAGATGCCTTGTTCTTCGCCAACAAATTGATTTCCGTAATGCCGGTCAGTTCGGAAAATTGGTTCCGCCGGGGGGAGATACATGAAACTCTGGGCAAATTTGAGGAGGCACTGGAGGATTACTCGAAGGCCTTGGAGTTCAATCCGATTGAGGTCGATGCCTTGATCGGCAGGTCCAGCTGCCTCCAGATGCTCGACAGGTTCGAAGAAGCACTGGATAGCATCGAGCGTGCGCTGGCACTTGATCCAGGAAGTTATGAGGCTCTCATGAACCAGGGGGTGATCCTTGAGAAACTTGCCAGGTACGAGGAAGCCTCGAAGGTGTTCAAGTATCTAACCGAACTCGATTCGGGCGACAAGGACGCGTGGTTCGAGCTCGCATACTGCTACGACTACCTCGACGAGCCCGATAAATCACTAAAATGTTACGACAAGGTCATAGAATTTGATCCTTACAATCACCGCGCCTGGTATAACCGCGGCATCTCTCTGAACGCCCTGGGGAAATACCAGACCGCCGTCGAAAGTTACGAGATGGCGATCGCAATCGACGAGAAATTCAGCGCCGCCTGGTATAACAGAAGCAACGCGCTGCTGAGCATGGGCAAACTCAGGGAAGCCATTGAGAGTTATAAAACCACACTGAAATATGAGCCTAAGGATGTCGCGTCCTGGCACAACATGGCGACAGCCTATGAGGAGCTTGGAGAATACAAGGATGCTGTAAGGTGTTACGGGGAGGCATTGAAGATCGATCCGGCCCACGTTGAGTCACTTTTTGGCCGGGCGGTTTGCTACGATGCCATGAGTATGTACCGGAAGGCATTAAGCGATTTCACTAAGGCGGCTGAACTCAACCCAGCTGATCCGGATATTTGGCACGCCCGGGGCGACGTCGAGTTTACGCTGGATATGTTCGATGCGTCAGTTGCGAGCTACCGCAGGGTTATCGATCTCCAGCCGGATAATGTCGATGGCTGGCTCGACCTCGCGGATGCTCTCAGCGAATGCGGTTCATACCAGGAAGCCTTAACAGCATACAACAGGGTCATAACGATGTCGCCTGACTGGAGCGAGGCTTACTATCAGAAATGCAAATGTTGTCTGCAAACCGGCTTATTCCAGGAGGCTATTGAGAGTGCCAAGCGATCCCTGGAACTAGAACCCCATAAGATAAATACGTTCTTCCAGGATTTCGGGCAGATCCAGCATTCAAATCCTGAAATATTAGTTAAGTTTGTCTTTCCTGTTTACGAATGGCTGGTCAATGAAAAAAAATATAAAGACGCACGCTAAGTTAGTCGGCATCATCGGGCATCCGATAGTACATAGTTGGTCGCCTGCAATTCATCAGACTGCTTTCAAGTTTACGAAACAGAATTATGAATACGCGGCGTTTGACGTTCTCCCGAAGAATTTGAGAGATGCGATGAAAGGTCTCCTTGCCCTTGGAATAGTCGGATGCAATGTCACAGTTCCGCACAAGGAGGCAGTAATCGAGTTTCTCGATGAGATTTCTGCCGATGCTAGGCTTGTTGGCGCGGTAAATACTGTGTACGTAGAAAATGAAATGCTCGTCGGACACAATACGGATGTGGATGGGGTCGTCGAAGCGCTTAAGCCGTTCAAGGAACAGGTGGCGAACCAGACGGTCACCGTTTTCGGCGCAGGCGGCGGAGCGCGCGCAGTAGTTTATTCCTTGATATCCTACTTCAAACCCAGTGAGATTTTTATCGTCAACAGGGATGCTTCAAGGGCCGAGCTGCTCAAGAAATTCTTTGCCGACTCCCAAAACTATCTCAACATCCGGGTGGATGAGCTTCACAATCTCAATGAAGCCGATGCCATCGCAAAGAGTAAACTCGTTGTCAATGCTACCTCGGTCGGCATGTTCCCGGAGGTGGGGGAGAGCGTCATGTCGGATGACTCCGCCGACATGGAGGGAAAGATTTTCTTCGATTTGGTTTATAATCCTGTTCATACGCAGTTCCTGAAGACCGCACGCAAGAAGAACGCAATCATAGTCAGCGGGCTTGAGATGCTGTACCATCAGGCAGCTAAAGCTTTCGAGCTTTGGACGGGGACGTCTATGCCTCTCGATAAGGTCAGGGCTCAACTGGATCGGAAGTTCCTCGATGAGAGCGGGCCGAAACTGCGCAAGCAGAGGACTCAAAAGAGCGTCGCGGGAGAGGGGCAGACCTGAGGTTCAACAAGCCGCAGGTTTACTAAAGAGAATCTTTCTTCTTTCTTTCCAAAAGAGCGCTTATGACAAGAAGCGCGTCATCGACAGGGGCCGCCGAGACGTTTGCCTCACGACCCGAGGAAACACTCGTCATCAGGCGGGTCGCAGCCCGGCGAACATCATCCGGCATACCTGCCGACTCGGCGACCATCTTCAGACACTGGATTGAGCTCAACGACTCACCGTTTGTCCCCGTGTAACCGGAAGCATTGAAGGCCTTTGCTGCCGCTCGCCTGGCGCAGACGCGGGCTTTCCCGCGGTTACCGTCACGTTCCGCTTCGCGTGCCATCCCAAGCTCGGCTTCAATTTCTTCTTGCAGAACCATTCGTCCCATTCTTCAGATAGTCGGCCAGAAAGCGGCCGGTGTATGAGCCTTTCGATTTAATGATCGTTTCAGGTGGACCTTGCGCAACTATCCTTCCTCCACCTTCACCCCCCTCCGGGCCGAGGTCGATGATCCAGTCTGCGCACTTGATAACATCGAGGTTGTGCTCAACGATGAGCACGGTGTTTCCTCTGTCGACGAGTTTGTGGAGTAGGTCGAGAAGTATCCTTATGTCTTCAAAGTGGAGTCCGGTAGTCGGCTCGTCAAGTATGTAAAGTGTCTTGCCTGTGGCTACCTTGGAAAGTTCCGTCGCAAGTTTCACTCGCTGTGCTTCTCCTCCGGAGAGCGTCGTGGATGACTGACCGAGACGCAGATAGCCGAGTCCGACGTCCACCATCGTCTGCAGTTTTCTTCTTATGGAGGGAATATCTTCGAACAGATGCGATGCCTCCTCGACAGTCAGTTCGAGAACGTCTGCGATGCTCTTCCCCTTGTATTTCACATCGAGAGTCGCGGCGCTGAATCTTTTTCCGTTACAGACTTCGCATTTGACGTACACATCAGGGAGGAAGCTCATTTCTATCTTTCTCATCCCGTCTCCCTCGCAAGCCGGGCAGCGCCCTTCCTGAACGTTGAACGAAAACCTCCCCGGACGGTAACCTCTTAGTTTGGATTCGGGGAGCTGCGAGAACAAGTCCCTGATCGCCGTGAATACTCCGACATAGGTCGCCGGATTGGAGCGCGGAGTCCTGCCGATCGGCGACTGGTCGACGTCGACGACTTTGTCGATCAGCTCCATCCCCGATATTTCCCCGTAGGGAAGGGGTTGATCAGACATCCTGTAGAAACGTTTCCCGAGTATTCTGTACAGCGTGTCGTTGATAAGCGTCGATTTGCCTGATCCGCTCACCCCGGTAACGCAGACTAAGAGGCCTATCGGAAATTTCACATCGACGCTCTTCAGATTGTTTCCAGAAGCTCCCTTCAGATACAGGAATGCATCGTTCGGCTTTCTCAGGAGTTCCTTAGGTCTTACCGGGATCTCCTTTTCATCGCGCAGGTAGGCCGCAGTCAGCGATTCCTCTTTTTCGGAAAGGAGTTCCTGCAGCGTTCCTGATTTCACAACATGCCCGCCATGCTCGCCCGCACCGGGACCGAGGTCCACGATGTAATCGGCGTTCTCCATCGTCTCGCGGTCATGTTCGACGACTATGACGGTGTTGCCGAGATCCCGGAGGGACTTTAACGATTCGATGAGGCGGACGTTGTCGCGCTGATGCAGCCCGATGGAGGGTTCGTCAATCACGTAAAGTACACCTGTGAGCTGCGAGCCGATTTGAGTGGCCAGCCTGATCCGTTGCGATTCTCCCCCGGATAGAGTCCCGGAGGGCCGGTTGAGATTGAGATAGTCCAATCCGACGTTTAGAAGAAATTTCAGCCGCGTTCTGATCTCGTGCAGTATTGGCTGGGCAATCTTTAGACTTCGCTTTGGAAGAGTCAGTCTATCCATCGCACTGCTAACCTTGTCTATGGAATTCTTGACAACCGAGTCGATGATCGTTTCGGTCCCGTCGCTGTCGATTACCCTGACGAACCGGCTCTCCGGTCTCAACCTCGTTCCGGCACAGGTCTTACATTCCGTGAATGGGAGATGCGCCTCGATCTCTTCCGCATCCTTTCCAAAGTAGACCTCAAAGTCGAGCTGTTTGAGCATCGGGACGAGTCCTTCGAACTTATTGTTCAGATTCGAAATAGACACTCCGGCAAAACTGATCCCCTTTTTGCCCGCCTTTTGGTTTTTTCCGTAGAAAATTAAATCACGTACGGTGGAGCTGAACTGCTCGAAAGGAGTATTCGTATTCACCGAATGCGGTTCGAGAAGGCTGTTTAGCATGCTCAATAGGAAGAAATCGTCTCTCTTCGGGAAGATCAAAGCGCCTTCGGCAATCGACATTTTGGGATCGACTATGATCGCTTCCGGAGTGATGTCGCGGCTGAGGCCGGTTCCGCCACAGGTACGGCACATGCCAAATTTCGAGTTGAAGGAGAATGAATTTGGTGCCAGGTCGGGATAGCTGGCACCACACTTCGGGCAGGACCTGAGGCGGCTGAAAAAAGTATCTTTCCTCGTTTCGTTGTCTTGAATTATTATTGTCCCCGATCCTCGTTCGAGCCCGAGCTTAAGGGACTCGCGAAGCCGCGACGATGACTTCGCCTGCATCTTCAGCTTGTCCACGACAAGCTCGATGTTATGCGTCCCATACCGCGATACTTCCATCCCTTCCTGAATGTCCTTAAGGACGCCGTCCACCCTCGCTTGTATGAAACCTTCCGACATCAACTCGCGAAACAGCTCCCGGTAGTGCCCCTTTCTCCCAACCACCAGCGGAGCGAGAAGTATAATGTTGCGGCCGTTGAAGTCCCGCATGATCGCCTGGTGAATCTGGTCGGGGGTCTGTTGCTGAACGGGTATGTCGCAGTTGACGCAAAATTGTGTGCCCACTTTCGCAAAGAGCAGCCTGACGTAATCGTAAATCTCCGTTACGGTCCCGACTGAAGAATGAGGATTGGTACTGATCGTTTTTTGCTCGATGGCCACAGAAGGGCTGAGACCTTCGATCAAATCGACGTCGGGACGTTCAAGTATCTGCAGGAACTGGCGTGCGTAGGCCATCATGGTTTCCAGATAACGTCTCTGTCCTTCCGCATATATCGTGTCGAAGGCGAGCGAGGACTTGCCGCTCCCGCTCAGTCCGGTGATGACTATGAACTTCTCCCGTGGAAGATCCAGATCTATGGATTTGAGATTGTGCTGTCGTGCACCTCGAATCACTATGTTGTCCAAAGCATTCTTTGGAACGTCGCCTGATGTCTTTTTCATCCGAGTCCTGAATTTATTCTCGATCCCCTCCAATTTCAATCCAGTATCTGTTGCCTTCATGCGTCTCGGATGTCCTCAATTCCTTTTTCCGCCAGCTCCACGGCGCGTGGAAGCGTTTGACTAACTGAGACGAAACATTCTTAAATTATCATCCGTATGGAAACGCTCGATTGCGCGGTTATCTACGAATGGGAATACGATAATGATTTCGTCTCCATATTGTCTGGCAAGCTGACGGCGCTGGGCATACCGCATAGAGTCTTCCACGCCGCCGAGCTTAAGGGCGTCCTCGCGCAGGTCAGGGAGAAGGATCTGCACTTCAGCTGCGTGCTGGATCGCGCCTCGGACGTCGACGACGATGCAGAGGCTCTCGTCAGTATCTTGAGGCGGAGAGGAGCTTGTATCGTAAACGACCCGGTCGAGATACGCCACGCGTCAGATAAGGCTTCCATGCATCTCGAGTTCATAACGGCAGGGATTTACGTACCATATACCATTATCATTTCTCCCTATAACGCACAGAGAGAAGTCAAGCTAAGTATCGGCGAACTGGCTCGGCTGGGACGTCCGTTCATTATCAAGCCGGCCAACACTACCGGCGGGGGAATAGGAGTAGTCACTGGTGCGGAGGGCCTCCAGGAGGTTATCGAGACCAGAAAGCATCACAAAGACGACAAATATCTGTTGCAGAAAAAGATCGAGCCCGTTCGTACGAATGGGCGCCGTGCCTGGTTCAGACCCTTCTACGTTTTCGGAAATGTCGTTATCTGCTGGTGGGACGATCAAACTCACCTTTACCATCAAGCGACGGGAGAAGAGATATCTCAGCTTGCGTTGAAAGAAGTTGAAAAAATCGTTAAGAAGATATACGGCGTCTGCAAGCTGGAATTCTTTTCGACAGAAATTGCGTTGGATGAAGAGGGAAAATTTATCGTCATAGATTATGTCAATGAGATGTGTGATATGAGAATAAAGTCGAAGCATTTCGACGGCGTGCCCGATACGGTTGTCGAAGAAATCACCGCACGATTAGCTGTCGGGATAAGGGAACTGCTGGAGCATTGGAAACAGACATCGTGATATCCGACCAAGTCACTGAATATGAAGACGACTTCAATGATGCGGTTTTTTCCGTTGTCGACATAGAAACTACCGGTGCTATGGCGGCAAACGAGCGCATTATCGAGTTCGCAGCTTACAGGGTATGCAAAGGAAAAATAGTCGACCAATATTCCACGCTCGTGAATCCCGGTAGGCACATCCCGAATTTCATTCGAAACATGACTGGTATAACCAATGAAATGGTTTACGGTGCGCCACAGTTCAAGGACGTCGCTCTCCCTATCAGCAGGTTCCTTGCCGGATCAATCTTTGTAGCCCACAATTCTCAATTCGATTATGCTTTCGTCCGGGGTGAAATGGAGAAAGCAGGGTTCGGATTGGATATACCGCAGCTGTGTACCCGAAAACTCAGCTCAAGGGTCTTCCCACAACTTCCGAGAAAAGCGCTTGATCAGGTTTGCCACCACCTCGGCATTAAAATCAGTGGGCGTCATCGCGCCTATGGCGACGCAAGGGCGACGGCACATCTGTTAATTGAGCTGCTGGAATTCGTAAGGGAAAGGCATGAAGTAGTTACTCTGGAGGAGCTTCTCAGTTTTCAAAATGCACCTCACCGCATCGACAGACACAGGAACCAGAACGTCTTCAAGTCGGCGATGAAAGCGGCTCCAAATGTTCCTGGCGTTTATTTGGTCCATGATTCCGATGATGAGATCATCTACGTCGGTAAGGCGAAGAACCTGAAACTCAGGATGGCTTCATACCTGACTGAGAACGCGAGAGACGCCGCGAAGGTTCGCAAGATGCTCGGCGCCGCCCGGAGGCTCGAGTGGGAAGAGACTTCGTCGGAACTCAGTGCCTTCCTCAGGGAGGTCCAGCTCATCCGGCGGCACCGCCCGCGGTTCAACTCTCAACTCGTGAACTCGAGGCGGTTCCCTTTTATCAAGCTATCGACCGAGAGAAAGTTCGAAAGGCTCGACCTTGTCTACGAGCTTGGCGAAGAAGGCAGATACTACGGTCCATTTGAGAGCTCGTTCATCGCCGAGCAAGTCCTTTACGCGGCGGACAAGTATTTCAAGCTTGTGAAATGCGAAAATGATTTTCTTGAGCCATTCGATCCGTGTCTCTATTTCTATATCGACAGGTGTGCCGCACCTTGCAGGGGAGAAATCACTACCGAGAGTTATAATCTCGAAGTCGAAGCAGCCGAGGAATTCCTCTGCGGCTCGTTCGAGAAACTGACCGGTGAGCTGCGCATTAGACTCGATGAGTTGTCGAAGAAGCTCGAATTCGAAGATGCGGCCGTCGCACGGGATCTGATTGAGATACTCGAGCGGACATCATCAAAACTGCGCCTTCTAAACGGTCCGATAAGTAAGGCCAACTTCATCTGCGGCTGGAAAACCAACGGTATCATTGAATTGTATAGGTGACCAGCGGGCTGGTGTCCGGGCCGGTAATGAGCAGTCTGAATGAACTGGAGCAGGCTTTCGATTTCCTGACGAATAGATCGGAGAAAATCACGGGGGATTTCGTCCCACTCAGAATTCTCCTGAACTATGCAATGAAGAATCAGACCGGCTTCTTTAAAGTCGACACCGGCAGCAAAGAGGAGGGCGGAGAATTAGTATTCACCAAAATAAAAGCCGCCCCCGGATCTTTGCCGGTCGGCGGCTAAGTAATTTTTTGGATCTGCTCCCTCTACAATTGGGCGATGAATTCCTTGGCTCTTGCGGCGTATTGGGATTTAGGGTCTTTGCTGATCAGTTCCTCCCATGTCGCTCGCGCTTCCGGCTTGTTGCCGAGATGAACGTATGACATTCCAAGCATGAGATAAGCTGCGCCCGTCTTGTAACTGTGGCCGGATGCCAGTACAGACTTGAATGAGTTTGCCGCGTCCGTATACTTCTGTTGAGCATAATAGCATTCACCCATCCAATAGACCGCGTTGCTCGTCATGTTCGGCACCACCTTGCTGCCGCTGAGGTTACTGAAGATAGCCAGCGCTTCACTGTACTTCCGAGTCTTAAAGAGATTAAGTCCATGATCGTAGCCCTGCATGAATTCAGCCTGAGTCGTGACGGGACCGAGTCCACTCCCCAGCGAACCCCGTTCCGCGTCAGCGCTCCTTGCGCTAAGGTCGCGATTGAGTTGCTTCTGAATTGTGAGTTCGGAGTCCAGCTGGTTCACTCGCGCCTGAAGGTCCTGAAGATCCTGCCATTGCTGACTGCTTTGCCCAAGTCTTGATGAAAGGTCCGCAACCTTTGCGTTCAAGGCCTTCTTTTCCTGTTCGAGCTGAGTCACGGATTTCCTCATCTGCGAGTTCTGAGCTTGCAATTGCTGGTTTTCGAAGGTCAATGAATCCGCGCTGACCTTCGACGATTCAACACTCGACCCGCACCCGGCAAGTAGGAGGTTAGCCGCAAAAAATAACGCTATCAACAGATAAGATGCCCCATGCAGTGATCGTTTCATAAGGATTTCCCTCCTCGAGATTAAGGTTAAAATTCGAATGAAATTAGACAAGAGGCCCATAAAAGTCAAGAAAGTTGACCCCTATTTATTTCCGGTCACATCAGTGAGGTTGATAGTCTTTAAACTTCCTTTCTTCTAATACTGAACGGCAATTGGACTTAATGCGGAAATCTGGTGGTGCCGCATTCTTGGTTAACATTGTCCGAGAAGACACCCATCTAATTGCCAAGTTCCGCATGACGGGTTCACACATGTTCCATATTAGATAGTAATGCTCGGAATCCGCCGGGAGCAGATAAAATTATTCTTACTTCAAGGACTTAGCGATTCTTCGGAGTCCCGGCGGTTCGTTTCAAACACCCCTGAAAAGGAAATCGAATTCGGATACTTCGGAATCTCCGTAGTTAGCATTTATTTCAGTATTTCGATAGATTCAAATTATACATGACAGTAAGGAAGCAAAATGCCCGGGTGTGAAGGCAGACGAGAATTCCAGATTTCGAGGAAGGCCAGAGAACAATTCAGGTTCGATGATACCTTCTTCTCAATAACAGGAGACATCCTGCTGGTTAATCCGCAGGCGGCACAACTCTTCGCGACCGAGCTGAACGACAAGCGAAAGAAAGAAATCGGCAGAGGGAGGAAGCGACATCTTGCTTCGTCCTCTCCTGTGACCGCAAGTGAAATAAATGCGATGGGACTCTTCCACGAGGTACTTCACTTTATCATAGCCAGCTATGAGAAAAACGTTAACCGGCAAGTGTTCGACAAACTGGACAACTGGTTGTCCGGACAGATAGGGAAAAAGGATCTCTCCGGTCTGCAGCATACTTTCCTGGACTTATTTCCCCCGACTCCTGTATTTCGTAACGAAGTAAATGCCGAGACTTTTTTATCCGGAAACGACTTCGGTCTGAACGGAAGACGGGTCGTGTTCGAAGAGCTCATCCTGCTC
Source organism: Bacteroidota bacterium (assembly GCA_021845665.1). GTDB lineage: Bacteria > Bacteroidota > Ignavibacteria > Kryptoniales > JAKASW01 > JAKASW01. The sequence continues at coordinate 35,991 of JAJZVO010000041.1, forward strand.
TGGCTTCAGAATAGAAATCCTGCCTTCGATGCAATTGCGGATCTCATCGATGACTCGGCTCTCGACGAAAGGAGCGCGTATGAGAAAGCCCTCGCGGCGACAAATGTCTTCTTCGATACCCAGCCGGGGTACGGTCCTGCCGATTCGCCTCTCCTGAAAATGCTTCTCGCCCCGATACAAGCTAGTCCGGAGTCGATCTCCGGCCAGCTCCAGTTCATCGTTGAAAATTGGGGGGACATTCTGAAGGACTCTCCATTCCTGACAAGAATACTACGGGCAATCGATTTCGTGAAGGAGGAAGGGAAGTATTTCATGATGCTCGCGCAGGCACAGGCGGACAAAGCAAAAATTCCGAATGTCCGCAGGCCAGGCTTCGAAGGATTTGGCGAACGGGCATCCGAACCTGTGCTGAAATTCCGGGGCACGGGCGCCGAGTACGAACCCGAGAACTTCAGTGCCGACCTGGGCTGGATGCCGCGACTTGTGTTGATTGCAAAAAATGTATTCGTGTGGCTTGATCAGCTGAGTAAGAAATACCGCAGGCAAATCGACAGGCTCGATCTCATCCCGGATGAGGAACTGGAGACCATCGCGCACCGCGGCTTCACCGGACTATGGCTCATCGGGATATGGAAACGCAGCGAAGCGTCTCGCAAAATCAAGCATCTTAACGGCAATCCTGACGCGATTGCCTCCGCCTATTCGCTCGATGCCTATGAAATAGCCTCGGAATTGGGAGGCGATCAGTCTTACCGCAATCTAAAAGATAGAGCCTGGCGCCATGGAGTCCGGCTTGCCAGTGACATGGTCCCTAACCACATGGGAATCGACTCCACGTGGTTGATTAACCACCCCGACTGGTTCCTTTCCTCCGAATATCCGCCCTATCCCAATTATTCTTTTAATGGTCCTGATCTTAGCGGTGACGAACGGGTTGGAATTTTCATTGAAGATGGATACTGGAGCAAGCGGGATGCATCGGTTGTATTCAAGAGGCTCGATAGGTGGACTGGAGAAGTGAGGCACGTCTATCATGGCAACGACGGAACGCACATGCCCTGGAACGACACGGCTCAGCTCGATTTCACAAAACCTGAAGTCAGGGAAGCTGTGATACAGAGAATTCTCCACGTGGCTAAGATGTTTCCAATAATCAGGTTCGATGCCGCGATGGTTCTTAGCAAGAAACATTATCAACGGCTTTGGTTCCCCGAGCCGGGTACCGGAGGCGCGATCCCCTCCCGTTCCAATTTCTCGATGACAAAGGAGGAATTTGATACTGTTATGCCCGTCGAATTCTGGCGAGAGGTTGTGGACAGGATCCAGCATGAGGCGCCTGACACTTTACTCCTGGCCGAGGCGTTTTGGCTTATGGAAGGATACTTCGTCCGAACGCTTGGAATGCACAGGGTCTATAATAGCGCTTTCATGAACATGCTTAAACGCGAGGAGAATGGGAACTACCGTCAGGTTATCAAGAATGTTCTCGAATATAACCCGCAGATACTCAAACGATTTGTCAATTTTCTAAATAATCCTGATGAGGAGACAGCCATTGCCCAGTTCGGAAAGGATGACAAATATTTTGGTGTCTGCGTCTTAATGGCTACGATGCCGGGGCTCCCGATGTTTGGTCACGGCCAGGTGGAAGGTCTGACGGAGAAATACGGGATGGAATTTAAACGAGCCTATCGTGACGAAAGAGAGGATGAGAGCCTCGTTGCCAGGCACGACAGAGAGATTTTCCACTCTTGAGGATGA
>JAJZVO010000042.1 GCA_021845665.1 Bacteroidota bacterium
CCCATGCAGCAAAGACTTCGCTAACCGCATCGGTTTTCCCGTGAGGAATTGCAAACCCCTTTCCTACGCCGGTAGACATGATCTTTTCCCGTTCGAAGATGGCCTCGCGGACTTTTTCAAGGTCCTTGATTTTTTTCGAGCTTTTGAGAAGATCTATGACGGAATTGAGTACCTCTTCCTTATTTTTCCCGGGCAGTTTTGTCGACACAAATTCATCTTGAAGGATGTCGCTAATTTTCATCGCTTAATTGTCTTCCTTTCGTTGTAAAGCCTTTTGGGGGACTTGACGTGGAGTCAGGTATGCCGCGTTGCGCCGCGCGCACATATCGGAATATAGGCTCCCATCATGCTGCTCCCTGTCTATTCCCCCGCGCCCAGTCGGAGAGCCATTCGTTGATTCGAGACTCGAAGCGGTCCACCACGGAGCGCGCTTGACTTTCGCTCTCGGACTCGGCGTTAATGTGGAATATAGCCCGCTCCTTGTCGGGAAGCAGGTGTACCCACGTGCCGTCATCGTAATGCACCTTTATCCCGTCGATCGTCTCCCGTTTTTCTTTCTTAGTAAGCTCGATAAGTCTTCTCATGACGCTTCCTTTTTCGTTCCAAGGGCAGTCCAGGTTCTTTTTCACCATTCTGAACCTGGGGACAAGCTTGTCCAATTCGGCAAGCGTCAATCCGGTCTTTGCCGTCATTTCAAGTATTTTCGCCACCGAGAACATCGCATCACTCGCGAACATATACTTGGGGAATATGAATCCGCCTTTGGTTCCTCCGACGAAATCAAAACTTCCTTCAAACGCCGCATTCATCAGCGCCTGGTGTGTTGCCTTAGTGCGGACTACTTCGACGCCGTGTTCTGCGGCAACCAGGTCAACTTCTCTTGTCGCGGAAAAGGGAACGGCGATTCTCTTTGCATTAGGGCTTGAGAGGACAAAAAGTTTGGTAACGAGTGAAAGGAGACGGTCCTCGTCAATGAATTCGCCTTGCTTGTTCACTACAAATATTTTTTCCGCTCCGGCATCGAACATGAAGCCGAAGTCGTAGTTTAGAGACCTGACGATATCTTTCATTTGCTGAATATCGATCTGGAGCTGGCGCTTGGTTTTTGTAAGTCTTTTCGGGTCGAGATATGCGTTGAGAGCAACAACACTGGCATTGAGCGATCCGAGTATCGTCGGGAAGAGGGTCGAGGCAACGCCGTGTGAGTAATCGATCACGACGTCGAATTTCTTTTCTCTTATCGCATCAATATCGAGCGACCTTATGAAATCCTCGCGGTAACTTTCGTTTGTTCTTTCGGGGAAGTAGATATCGCCGACCTGGTCGTGCGTCGCTCTGGCAAACTCTTCTCCAAAGAATAACCTTTCCACAGATCTTGCCTTGTTCTGGGCAAGATCACGTCCGTCAGAGTCGAAGAAGATGATATCCGTGAGGTCGGGATCCTCCGGACTTTTCCTGACATGGATACCGCCGGCGGCCCTGCCGCTTCTAAGCTCGTGGCGCACGATAGGGATCGGCTCACTCCTCAAATCGTAGACATTGCTTCCAGCCGACATGAGCCCGACAATGAGGGATCGGTTTATCATGCGGCTCACGGTGTCGGAATCGCGGCTGCAGATGACATACTTTCCTTGTCCGAGAAGTGCGCCGAAGGCGGCACCGAGCTTCGCGGCAAATTCGGGGTGCATCTCGATGTTCGACGTTCCGGTCACGCGGGCGTCCGTAAATATCGCGGACAGCCATTTGTCTTCCCACACGAGGCTTCTCGAGAGAGTTGCCCCGGCTTCGACAACTTTCTTCGGCCACAGCTTCACATTGGGCCTGATGTGAGCGCCGTTTCCGATAATGCATTCGTCGCTGATGAAAACATTCTCTTCGATTTGAGCGCGTTCTCCAACCATCGTGCCGCTTCCGATGACATCCCCGGTGACTCTCGACCAGGCACTTATGGTTATATTATCCCAGAGGACACTCCTGCTAACCACGGCGTCGGATCCGATGGAAGTGTTGTCGCCCACGATAGAATCTACCAACTCGACATTCTCGCCGATGGCGACATTATTGCCGATCACGACGGTGCCCTTAACTTTAAGTGTATCGGGTATCTGGAAATCTTTCGGGATAATCAACGCGGCGCCGTCGATGACCTTTCGTTCACCGTCTGTATGGACATACACCTTGTTGTCGAGACAATCCAATTGAGCTTCGATATACTCATTCAGATTTCCGACATCGCGCCAATACCCTTCGGCAGAATATCCGAAGAGTGGGAGACCTTCTTTCAACATCCCGGGATAAAGCTGCTTGCTGAAGTCATATTCTTCGCGGTAGGGAATCATCTCGATGATTTCCGGTTCGATAACATATATTCCCGTATTTACCGCGTCACTGAAGACCTCGCCCCACGTCGGCTTCTCAAGGAACCTTACGATCTTGCCATCTTCCTCGGTGATCACCAGACCGAATTGCAGCGGGTCGGGGACGTGTGTGAGGACGAGCGTGGCCTTGGACTTTCTCGCTTCATGAAAGGCGACCGCCTTATTGAGATCGAAATCCGTCAGGACGTCACCGCTTATGACGAGAATCCTCGATCCCTTCAGGAGATCATAGGCGTTGCGCACGCTTCCTGCTGTGCCGTAATCCGCATCGGCCTTCACATACTGAATGGATGCACCGAATCGGCTTCCGTCGCCCAGGAAATTTTTTATGATATTAGGATGATAGAAGACGAGTACTACGATGTCGGATATGCCGTGTCTTACAAGGAGCCTGACGATGTGCTCGATCATCGGTTTATTCATGATCGGGACCATCGGCTTAGGTATTTTACTTGTCAGCGGCCGGAGCCTAGTGCCGAATCCGCCTGCCATGATCACGGCTTTCAACATCTCGAGTGAAGCGCTCCTTGATTAAAAATTCGGTGAAATATAAACCCCATGTGAGGGAAAATCAAGGAGACGGCGGCGTGCGACAGTCATAACTCAAGGTTTCTCCGATGTTTGCAATTTGATTTGCAAACCAGCTTCCGGTTGCTTATTATTACAGAACCTTTAATTCCATCCTGTGAGGTGGATAAGGACCTATCGAAGTTGTGTACCCTCACAGATGGATTCAGGTTAGAGTCTTGGGAGAAAGGCCCGACGAAAGTGCGCGCCTCCCCGCGGTCAGAGAACATTTCGTATCGCTTCACGCGGGCGGGTCGGTTTCGACGAGGCAATTCTCGGTCGAGAGGTCTTTCCCAACGCGCTAAGTGCACCGGGATTGGGAAAAGGCTTCCCGGTCAAGACCATGATGAATTCAATCCATGCCTCGATGAAGGCCGAAAGAGGGAGGGAAAATGATTGTGAAATCAAAGATCGCCGATGCTCAACAAATCGCGCGGTCGATCACCCGGATCTCACACGAAATAATAGAGCGAAACAAGGGGGCTCAGAACCTTTGCGTGATCGGGATCAGGACTCGTGGAGACTTTCTTGCCAATCGGGTAGCCGGAAAGATTTCCGAGATCGAGAAGACCAGTGTGCCGCTCGGTACGCTTGACATAACGCTGTACCGCGACGACGTCAGACAGAAGCTCAAGCTTCCCGAACTGAAACGGACGGAAGTGCCTTTCGACATCACGGACAAACATGTCATCCTGGTAGACGACGTGTTGTACACGGGAAGGACTATTCGGTCCGCGATGGATGCGCTCATCGATATAGGACGGCCCAATACGATACAGCTTGCGGTGCTGGTAGATCGAGGACACCGGGAGCTGCCGATCAGCGCAGACTATGTCGGAAAAAACCAGCCGACATCTGTCAAGGAGGCTGTCGTCGTACATTTGTCTGAAGTTGACGGGGTAGATGAGATCCTGCTTGTTGAAGAAAGCGGAAGCTGACTCAAAGCCACTTATAGTCAGGTAAAAAGAAAGGACTAAGAACTGATGCCACAGGGAATCAGGAATTTGTTGGGACTTCGCGACGTGGAGCCCGAAGGTCTGCTCGAGATACTCGATACTGCCCGGAGCTTCAGGGAAGTCCTCGAGCGTCCCATAAAGAAAGTCCCGACTCTTCAGGGGACGACGGTAGTGAATCTCTTTTTTGAAAGTTCGACGCGTACGCGCATTTCGTTTGAGCTCGCTGAGAGGCGGTTAAGTGCGGACGTCGTGAACTTTGTGGCGAGCGGGAGCAGCGTTTCGAAGGGCGAGACGCTCAAGGACACCGCGCGAAATATCGAAGCCATGAAGACCGACATAGTAGTGATAAGGCATTCGTCAACGGGCGCGCCTCATTTTCTCTCCCGGTTGCTCAAATCGCCCGTCATAAATGCGGGTGACGGGATTAACGAACACCCGACCCAGGCACTGCTGGACATGTTCACGATGAGGGAGAAGCTCGGCGAACTCAAGGGGCTTCACGTATGTATCGTCGGAGACATAACGCACAGCCGCGTTGCACGCTCGAACATTTTCGGCCTGACGAAGCTCGGCGCGAGCGTCGCCGTTTGCGGGCCGAGGACGCTCATCCCGGATTATCTGGACCGGTTCGGCGTGAAAGTCTTTTACGATATCGACGACGCAATTCGGTGGGCCGATGTACTCAATGTCCTGCGTATCCAGCTTGAAAGGGAAGCGGGAGGGGATTTCCCGAGCATCAGAGAATACAGGCTGTACTGGGGAGTGAACCGATCGCGGCTTGAAAAGGTGAATAAGCAGGTCGTCATCATGCATCCGGGGCCGATCAACCGGGGGGTCGAACTCGATGCCGATATCGCCGACGGAGAAAGCTCGGTCATTCTCGACCAGGTTACCAACGGCGTTGCAGTAAGAATGGCAGTCTTATACTTAACAGGAGTCAAACCCTCATGAAAATATTCTTCAGAAATGCGAGGATCGTCGATCCGTCGGGGAATTACGACGGGCTTTTCGATATAATGATCGTGGATGGAGCGATACAGGAGATCGGTTCATCGCTTGGCGGAAACCCCGTCAACTATGAGATCAACCTCCGCGGCAAGTTGGTTCTCCCGGGATTATTCGATATGCACACCCATCTGAGGGAACCTGGACAGGAGTATAAGGAAGACATCGCTTCCGGAACCGCTGCCGCGGCAAACGGCGGATTTACGGCGATAGCAGCAATGCCAAACACAGACCCGGTAGTGGATTCAGCAGACGTGGTCAAGTACGTTATCGACAGGGCAAAGCAATCTCCAACAGCGGAGCAAGCGGGCCTCGTGAGTGTGTATCAGATTGCGGCGATCACCGATGGAAGAAAAGGGGTGAAGCTTTCCGAGATGAAGGACTTATCGGAGGCCGGAGCTGTAGCTTTCAGCGACGACGGCTCTGCAGTGACGGATTCTCAGGTCATGCGGCTTGCCCTCGAATATTCATCGATGCTTGGCAAGCCCATCATACAGCATTGCGAGGATCACGCCCTGACGAAGTTCGGCACGGTAAACGAGAGCCCGAAGACTATTGAATACGGTCTCAAGACCCAGCACAGGTTGGCAGAGGAATTAATCGTAAGCCGCGACATCATGATGCTCGAAGCATTCGGCGGTAAATACCATGCCACTCATCTTTCCGCCGCTGAATCGGTTGAGATAGTCGCCGCGGCAAAGAAGCGCGGGCTCCCAATAACGTGCGACGTCACTCCGCACCATCTCTTCCTGGACGACGGCCTCCTTTCTTCGTACGATTCTGACTACAAGGTAAACCCGCCGCTGCGAACGAAGGCGGACAATGAAGCGCTCGTTGATGCATTGAAATCAGGAGTGATCGATGCGATTGCGAGCGACCATGCGCCTCATGCGATTCACGAAAAAGAGGTCGAGTTCGACTCGGCGCCGTTTGGAATGATTGGACTCGAGACCACGGTTGGTGCCGTGATGACGGGATTATATCACACCGGCGTGCTTGACATGCACGCGATCGTCAGACTCTTGTGCCTAAATCCGCGGAAGATAATGGGAATCCCAATTCCGCAGTTCAATCTTGGCGCCCGGGCGGATCTTACCATCATCGATCCCGACTACGAGTGGACGGTGGATCCGGATAATTTCAAGTCGAAGAGCCGGAACACGGGGTTCAAGGGGCAGAGATTCAAAGGAAACGCGGTCGGTGTAGTCAACGGGGAGAGGTTTTATTTCTCCGACAGGCTTAGTTGATCGTTTTGATTCCCGGCGGGTTAAATTGCACCGGCAGCTCGATAGACTTTCGAAGGAGGTGGATGTATTCACTCCTTGGAATCTCCACTGCGCCGAACATCCGGAGGTGAGGCGTGATGTATTGAGTATCGAGGAGTGTAAAGCCGCGCTCCACCAGGGATTCAAGGAGAAAGGCGAGAGCAGCCTTTGAAGCTCCGCTTCTGATGCTGAACATCGACTCGCCGAAGAAGGCCCCGCCGAGAGCGACGCCATATAATCCACCGGCCAGTCCTTCGGAGTCGTAGCTCTCGATACTGTGCGCGTGTCCAAGTCTGTGCAGTTCGACGAAGCTTTCGACAATCTCTTGATTGATCCACGTCTCTTCCCGGCCCGCGCAACCTCTGATCACAGCCTCGAAACTTTTGTCGGTTTCTACGCGGAATATTCCTTTCCTAATCAGCTGGCGCGTGGACCGCGGGATATTATAGCCATCGAGCGGAATTATCGTCCTTGGATCGGGAGAGTACCAGGATATGTTGTTATCGGAGCCTGCCATGGGGAAGTATCCGATTGAATAGGCGCCGAGAAGTATCGCGGAGGGGATCATAAGGTCAAATTTCCTCCGTATCGGCGCGTGATCTTCACCCGCGTATTTTATCAGCAAAGACATAAAAAAGCAAAGGGAGGTCCGGACGCCGATTTCATAGACAGGGGCCAATTGCCGTTATCGATCTCACGGTTTGATCAATTCATGAATTGGCCGCTCAATCCACCTTTTTTTTGGTTTGCCAGGAAATGCCGTGCGGAGAAGTATCGGGCAATGCCAAGGACGATTAAGAGAATAATTCAAGAATAATAAATTCGTGGAGGTGCCTCGTATTGCATTTGTTCAGGAGCTTCGATATATTTTTAGCGTAATTTTTAGAAAATGACAAGAAGAGAAGGCACATTTCTGATCAGAAAGTTCTTAAGAGAGAATTCAAAAGCAGGTCAGAAAATATGAAGTGTTCCAGTGAAAACCGGAACACTTTTTTTTTGGCTTTTTTATAATAGATGAAGCTTTCAGAAGTAGTTAAGAAGATCAGTGACAGACTTCCAGTCGAGTTGGTGGCGGACCAGGACAACGTTGGGCTGATTCTAGGTGACTATGATGATGAATGCGGAAAGATGGTCGTAGCATACGAGTTGAACGCCGGCGTCATTGATGAGGCAGTAAAATCAGGTTCCAATCTCATAGTAACCTACCACACACCCCTGTTCCGTGCGGTCAAGTCATTCACGACTTCATCTTCAAGGCCCGACATTCTTGTTCAGGCGGCCAGACGGCTGTTGAATGTGTATGCGGTTCACACCGCGCTCGACGTGGTCCAGGACGGGATTAATTTCGACCTCGCGTCACGGCTTGGTTTGAAGAACACAAAATATCTTTCGCCTCTGCCGGACACTCTCCGGAAAATTGTCGTCTTCGTTCCTCAAGATCATCTTGATAAAGTCCGCTCTGCGATGTCAAGGGGCGGAGCGGGCATAATCGGCAACTATTCCGAGTGCGCCTTCGCTTCGGAGGGAGAAGGTTCATTTCTGCCCGGAGGTGGCTCTGCGCCGTACATTGGCACGCCGGGGAAGCGAGAGAGAGCTAGTGAGTCACGGCTTGAAATGGTTGTGGAGAAGTCGCACGCAGGAAGAGTTGTTCGGGCGATGTTGGAGGCCCATCCTTACGAAGAGGTTGCTTACGATGTCTACCCTCTTCTGAACACTTCTGCAAACTATGGTTTCGGGGCGATAGGGGAGCTCGAAGAAAAGATGGTTGGCGGCAGATTCTTTGGGATGGTCAAGAAAGTGCTCGGACAGACTTTATTGAAAGCTTCTCACGTCGTCGAGACTGAAGTGAGGAGAGTCGCCGTTTGCGCCGGGTCCGGTGTTTCATTTTACGGAGATGCTGTCCGTGAGCGTGCGGACATTTTCATAACCGGAGACGTAAAGCACCATGATTTTAGGGAAAGCATGCTGCTGCCGACGGTTCTTGTGGATGCCACGCATCGCGGGACGGAGAGATTTGCCGCAGGGATACTTCATCGCATAATGAATGAAATTTTTAAAGATAGAGTCGTTGTCAATCTTAGCAAGTACGAATATGACAGTGCAGTCATTGTTTAACTTACCCAGGAGACGAAGGTGGTTGTCAAGGATAAACTGAAGACGTTATACGAACTTCAGCAGGTAGATCTCAAATTAGATGGATTGCTTGAAGAACGAGGGGATTTGCCGGCTGATGTTGATGAACTAGAGAAGAAGATATCCACTTTAAAAGGCCAGATCAAAGAAAACGAGGATTATCTGAAGAAAGCAGTGTCGAGGAAGAAAGAAATCGACAAAGAGCTCGACGAGGTGAGGAAAAGGATCGATAAGTTTACCGACATGCGGATCAAAGTAAAGACAAATCGCGAATATGACGCACTGAGTAAGCAGATCGACAATTCCAAGGACAAGCTTCAGGAGCTGCATAAGGAACTTGAAAACATACAAGCAAAGGAAGCGGTCGCAGGCAAGGAAGTCGAGAAGCTGAAGTCGGAGTACACCGACGAAGAGCAGGTATATTCTTCGAAGAAGGTCGAGTTGGAAGAGCTGGTGTCTCTCACCCACGACGAGGAAAAGCGTTATGTGAAAGAGAGAGAGAAGTTCGCCCAGAAGGTCGACCGTCAGACATTGTCGCGTTACGAAATGATCAGGAAAGCGACGAAAGGCAAGGCGATCGTATCCGTTGTGAGACGCAACGCATGCGGCGGGTGTTACAATGTCCTGCCGCCTCAGAGACTCCTCGATCTACGGCAGATGGAGAAGATATACTCATGCGATCATTGCGGGAGGATACTGGTTCCGAACGAGATCGTGGATGAAACGTCCGCCGACAAAGTTGCTTAATACGAAAGCTGTGGGATTTAGCCCGCGATCGGTGTCCTCGGTCGCCGACAAAGTCTAGACAGGACGATACGCCGGTGGACGGTGAGGAATGGAAGGTATGCTCCGGCAGCCTTGCGGACCTTTTGGACTGGGCATTGTTGAAAAGGGCTGAACTTGCGGAAAAGCCCGGCAGTGGCGAACTTAGTGTGCGGTCGGGTGGTCAGCTGGTTGTTCTGCAAATAAGTTGTCCTTTGTGTTTGAAATTCGGGAAGACGGTGATTTCCTGATCGCGCTAACACAGCATGTCGAATCAGGGATAGAGATGAGTAATCATGGTTCCTGCAGCAAGGCAGGCAGGAAGAAACGCAGAAAGAGAAATTGGAGCGCGAGTTGATATTAGGATACCCGGTCAGAGATATGTTAAGATCGGGGTTGGAAGCTACGGTCGCCGGCAGCGCGGAGGCTTTAAGCAAGAGTGGTGTAGAGAGTCGATTTAGTAGTGGGTGGCGGGTTGAATTCGCCGCCACTGACAGGAATTTTAGGAGTGGGCCAGGCAGCCGCTCCGACTTCGGTCGGGGAGGAAAGTCCGGACTCCACATGGCAGCAGGCTCCGGTGATCGCGCAGGCGAGTGCCGGAGGCGGGGCGACCCGACGGAAAGTGCCACAGAAAATATACCGCCCGTCCCGAATTGCGGGATGAGTAAGGGTGAAATGGTGGGGCAAGAGCCCACCGTTCCCGGTGGCGACATCGGGATGCATGGTAAACCCCCTGCGGAGCAAGACCAAATAAGGGAGGAATTCCGGATGGACGAAGTCCATTCGGGACCGAGGCGGCCAGTCTCGGACGACTCCCGGGTAGGTTGCTCAGATAAATGGCTGCCTCTCCTTCGCGAAAGCGAAGGGAAGACAGAATTCGGCTTATCGGCTCACTCCGCTAATAGTTTCATGCTGGACGGGAGCGTTCGTTGAAATACAATTGGAAGCTGCTCGGAGAGAGCGATGATAACCTGGTGCAGGGACTTGCGCGCCAGCTGGGTGTGAAACCCATTTTGGCGAGACTTCTTGTGCAGCGAGGTTTCGATTCAGCGGAGAAGGCAAACTCGTTCTTCTTCTCGAGTCTCAAGGATCAACACGATCCGTTTCTCATGAACGGGATGTCAAAGGCAGTGGAGCGGGTGCTGACGGCTCTCGAGCGCTACGAGAAGATCCTTGTGTACGGCGATTACGACGTCGATGGCACCACGGGAGCGGCACTCCTGTACATGTTTTTCAGGAAGCTCGGTGCGAACGTCGAGTTCTACATACCCGACAGGCTTAAGGAAGGATACGGGATCAGCTCCGCGGGCGTTGAGTTCGCGTCCGCGAGCGGGGTCACACTTCTCGTCAGTGTGGATTGCGGAGTCGCAGCGGGGAGGGAAATTGAGTACGCCTCGTCGAAGGGGATCGATACCATAGTGTGCGATCACCACGAGGTCGAGGAAACCCCCAATGCTGTTGCCGTACTCGATCCGATTAAACCCGGCTGCGAGTACCCGTTCAAGTTCTTGTCCGGATGCGGTGTCGCATACAAATTCGCGAAGGCCGTCTCTATGAAACTCGGCAAGCAGGATCTCCCGGACGAGTATCTCGATTTAGTCGCGATCGCAGCGGCTGCCGACGTGGTACCTCTCGTCGGGGAGAATCGCATACTGGTACAGGCAGGATTCAACGCGATCGCACTTCAACCGAGGGCGGGTATTAAAGCACTTCTTGAAAGCTCCAGGGTGGATGTTCGAAGACTGACGACGGGCCAGGTCTCGTTCAACATTGCGCCGCGGATCAATGCGGTTGGGAGGCTCGGTGATGCCAAGCGTGCAGTCGAACTGCTTATAACGGATAACGCCGACGTTGCGGAGGAGTTTGCCGGTATTCTGGACAACGAGAATTCGCACAGGAAGCTTCTCGATGAAAAGACATTCAACGAAGCTTTCGAAATGGCCTCGCGGATGATGGCGCAGGGTGACAGGAACTCACTGGTTCTTCACAGCGATGAGTGGCATCCGGGTGTAGTCGGGATAGTCGCATCGAGGATAGTTGAGACATTTTACAGGCCAACAATCATGCTTGCGACCGTCGACGGCGTTGTGCGGGGAAGTGCCCGGAGTGTGGCGGGCTATGACATATTTGCAGCGATCAGGGAGTGCTCTGATCTGCTCACCCAATTCGGCGGTCACAAGGTCGCCGCTGGTCTTGCGCTCCCGCCGGAGAACCTTCAGAAATTCATCGACACCTTCGAAGGAGTAGTATCGCGAACTCTTTCGGACGATTTAAAAACGCCGGTGATCTCAATCGATTCCGAGCTTGATTTGGGAGATGTCAATGGCGAATTCATGAAGACTCTAAAGATGTTCGAACCGTTCGGACCTCAGAATGCGAAGCCCGTTTTCCGTACCTCGAACGTTTATCTGGCTGATGCGAGGATCGTTGGGAGTTCTCACCTGAAAATGAAGTTGCGATCGAACGGTGTGACATTCGACGCAATAAAATTCAGAAACGGCGATGGCAGTGTTAAAAGAGGGAGCAGGCTCGACATCGTCTATTCGGTTGATGAAAATCACTATGCAGGTAATGTATATTATCAATTGCAATTAAAGGATTTTAGAAACTCATCCGGCTCAGAAGATGCCACAGGGCAACCGGCCGGAAAAGAAAGCTTAGGAGGTTGAAAAATGTCCGGACATAATAAATGGGCAAAGATTAAGCACAAGAAGGCAGGTACAGATGCCCAGAGAGGGAAGTTGTTCAGCCGATTGATCAAAGAGATTACTATCGCGGCAAGAAGCGGCGGAGGCGATGTAAACGGCAATCCCCGTCTAAGGCTCGCTGTGCAAACGGCAAAAGACAACAACATGCCCGCCGACAACATTAAGCGGGCAATCCAGCGCGGGACGGGAGAACTGCCGGGAGTGCAGTATGAAGAGATTACTTACGAAGGATATGGGCCCGGGGGTGTGGCGCTGATGATAGAGTTGGTTACTGACAATAAGAACAGGACCGTGGCAGAGCTCCGTCATTTGCTGGACCGGAACAACGGGAAGCTCGCCGAAGCAGGATCCGTCGCCTGGATGTTCCAGAAAAAAGGCGGAATCGAAGTGCCGAAATCCGCAATCGGCGAAGAAGAGCTTCTGAATATTATTCTTGAAGCGGGCGCTGATGACATGAGTGTCGAGGACGACTACTACGATATCACGACATCGTTTGAGGCTTTTGAATCCGTGAAAAAGGCGATCGAGGACAAAGGACTCAAGATAAACAATGCTTCGGTCCAGATGCTTCCCCAGAACACGATTCGGGTCGAAGGGAGAGAAGCCGAGCAGGTCTTGAAGCTGATGGAAGCGCTCGAAGAGCATGACGACGTTCAAAACATCTACGCAAACTTCGATATTGACGACAGCGTCCTGGCACAATTGAACCAGTGATTATCCTTGGCATCGATCCCGGATCGCGCAAGACCGGGTTTGCCGTTATTGAATGTAAAGGGAGTCGGAAGTCAATAATCGACGTCGGAACGATTTTCCTGACGGAAGCCAAATCGATGCCGGAGAAACTGGTCCGGATCTTCAACGAAGTCGGAAGTCTCTTCGCTAAGTTTGGAATAGCATCCGTAGCGGTTGAGGCCGGCTTTTACGGTAAGAATGCACAGAGTGCCTATAAGCTCGGTTACGCGCGAAGCGCAGCCGTTCTGGCGGCCGCCTTGAAGGGCGTTGAAGTGGTCGAGTACTCCCCCAGAAAAGTGAAGCAATCGGTGACGGGAAACGGGAACGCTTCCAAGCCGCAGGTCATGTTCATGGTTAAGAGACTTTTGTCGGGTGCGGAGCGATTGCCGCTTCGGGAAGATGAGGCCGATGCATGCGCGGTTGCGATTTGTCACGCTCAGAATTCCGGGGGCGGGAAAGCGGGGTACAGGAACTGGAAAGAGTTCGTGGCAAAGAATAGCCACATGGTTGTCAAACGAGCCGGCGTGAGGCGGGTAAAGTGATCTATGGATTGAAAGGAAGGCTCGTGGCAAAGAACACGACGTCGATAGCAGTCGACGTGAGCGGAGTCTTTTACGAGGTGAATGTCCCGATCTCGACATACGATGCAGTCGGCGAAGTTGGAGACGATGTCTCGGTGTTCACCGTCCTTGTAGTAAGAGAAGATGATATGCAGTTGTACGGCTTTGCTACGGAGGACGAAAGAAGACTTTTCAAATTGCTTATCGGGGTTAATGGCATTGGCCCGAAGATGGCACTGGGGGTCCTTTCTTCTGCGAGTGTTGCTGACGTTTACGGATTCGTTTCCAATTCAAACACACAGGCATTGACGGCGATGCCGGGAATCGGGCGAAAAACCGCGGAACGCCTGGTGCTTGAACTTCGCGACAAAATCGGGCGGATTGAATTTTCAGTTCAGGGCGAAGGGCTTGAAGGGAAGGAAGAAATTCGGTCGGGTGCGGTAGAAGCTCTTGTCGCGCTTGGGTATTCGCGCATGCAGTGCGAGCGGGCGGTTAGAGAAGTCCTGAAACGCGATGTCTCTTCTGGAAAGTCGGTTGAAGACCTTGTGAGAGCCGCACTGAAAGAGGTAAAATAGCAGGATCGTCGTTCCGGGATGTTACCGGCAGCGAGGCATTGATGATACTTCTCGCTCAATCGCCGGAGGCGTTGAGAGCTGTTGTCATTTGCACTTCGATAGAACAGGGAATAAATTATCGCGTCTTTGAGAAGCTGCCCCCGGCGCAAGACCTTTTCTGTACGGAGGATTATTAAGATCGGCTTCAACCAACCATTACAATAGACTGGAGGAGATGCACTTCTTATGGAACAGTCCGCTTACAAGATCTACGGCTACAGGTGGCTTATACTGGTGGTCTTCATGCTGGTCGCAGCATTCAACCAGCTAGTATGGATCACGTTCGCTCCGATAACGGAGGCCTCGGCCGCATACTATCACGTTTCTCAACTCGACATCGGTTTGTTGTCGATGAGTTTCATGATTGCGTTTCTTGTCTTCTCGATACCGGCTTCGTGGGTGATCGACACATATGGATTCCGCGTAGCCGTGGGGATCGGCGCAGGGTTGACCGGTATATTCGGCCTAATGCGCGGACTGGTCTCGACGAATTTCACGCTTGTTATGATAGCCCAAATCGGGACAGCCGTCGGTCAGCCGTTCATATTGAATGCGGTCACCAAAATAGCTGCCCGCTGGTTCCCGATCGAAGAACGCGCGACGGCCTCGGGATTAGGATCGCTTGCCATGTACCTCGGAATACTCGCAGGACTTGCATTGACACCGGCATTGGCACTCGGAGCCGGATTCTCAAACATGCTATTGTACTATGGCATCGGTTCGCTGGTTGCCGCAATACTTTTCATAATCTTCGCACGTGAGCATCCTGCTACTCCTCCGGGTCCGGCCGAACTCGAAGAACGGGCACTGATGTTCGACGGACTGAAGCAGATACTCAAGAACAAGAATTTCATACTCCTTATGTCGGTATTCTTTATTGGACTCGGGGTCTTCAACAGCGTTACGACCTGGATTGAAGATATCATAAGCCCGCGCGGGTTTACGGCTACGCAGGCGGGTACGGCCGGAGGTCTGATGATCGTCGGGGGGATCATAGGCGCTGTAATCCTTCCCACTCTCTCGGACAAATACCGGAAGAGAGTCCCATTCATCCTGATCGGTCTTGCCGGCACAATACCCGGCCTGTTGGGCATCACTTACGCGACGACATCAACATTGTTGTACTCTGCATCGTTTGCCCTCGGATTCTTTCTCCTCAGCGCCGGCCCGATCGGTTTCCAGTATGGTGCTGAAATTGGAAGGCCGACCCCGGAAGGGACATCGAACGGTCTTCTCTTCCTCATGGGGAACGCATCAGGAATTGTTTTCATATTTGCCATGGATGCTTTCAGGTTCGGTCCCGAGGGGTCCATGACGCCTTCGCTCCTCGTCATGACCGGACTTGTTGTTCTTAGCTTTTTCCTTGCAATGAGGCTCCGCGAATCGGGCCTCGTGGGAAAAGCAGAAGCTCAGACCGAGCGGGCACCTGAGGTATCGAAATAATTTTAAACCAGGTGAAGTTTTCAGGTATATTGACTTTGAATTAGGATCGGGTGGTATCATGAGACATTTCAGTTGGCAGAATGCCATGGTTGTATTTACTATTCTTCTTGTTACATCCATAACGGGATTTGGTAAGACAGTCGTCTTCTTTCAAAATGGTTTTCCGTCAATTGAAAATGGAAAGATCGACCGGAAGACTTTGGAACGGGCTCTGGCACCGATGCATCCGGTTTTTGTGGATACGGACAGCCTTTCAAAAGTCCTGGCGCCCGGGGACCTGCTGGTGCTTCCTTATGGCTCCGCTTTCCCTGCAGATGCATGGCCGGCGATTGAGAAGCAGATTAAAGACGGAAATCTTCTTGTCATCGGGGGGCGCCCGTTGTATGTTCCTGTGTATAAGAACGGCACGGGCTGGCGCGAGGAGCAAGCGCAAGACAGCTTCTCGAAGGTACTCGGGATCATGTATTCGTATGCGGCACCCCAGCACGGTCCCTGGAAACTCGAGTGGAGCGTTGATGCGCCGTTCTTCAGCGTCAAAAAGCTCGACGCCCGAAAGGTCTTTGTCAACGCCGGATTGGGCGGGATGTATCGCGGGTTGGGGTTTCTAGTTGATGGAGAAGGGAACCGGCTGGCTGCACCGGTGGCTGCCGAAGATAGGGTCGGCTTTGGCAGACCGAGGAGAGAGGTATACCTGAGCTTCGACGGTCCCGAGAGCTATTGGGCATCAAGAGATGGAATGAAGCTCATCGAGGAGAGTGCCATGTACGCATCGTTCGGCGGCTTGAGGCTCTATCTGGATATGTCGTCGCTTTCGCTTGATCCGGGAGACCGCGTTACGGGCTCGGTGAGCGTGTTAAGGGAAGGGAGACCGGCCAGGCTTACGCTCGAAGTGCTCTTTGGTTCGAAGTTGATTCAAGAGAAAGTCATGGAATGCGGGGACTATCTACACGAAGCGCTCGATTTCACTCGTCGCCTCAGCAAACCCGGGATGTATACCGTGAGGGCTTTACTTTCGTTCAGCGATACAGTTTTCGATCAATACACTTCCGGAGTAGAAGTCCGTCAGCCCGGACTGCTCGAGTCCGGAGAGAAGATCACGGCCGGACGAAATTACTTCAGACTCGGAGACAAACCGTACTTGCCCGTTGGTGTTAATTATTTTTCAACGGACCCGTATGGGCGCGCGTTCTTTCTCGGTCAAAGCATCGGCGGGAACCCGTACATATGGGAACACGATTTTGCGGATATGGAAAAGGCCGGATTCACGATAGTGAGAACCGGAATCTGGGCGAACCGATTTCGATATCTTGAACAGGTTGGAGGGGCAGCCGACGAACGGCTTCTTGACGCTATCGAGGCATATCTTGATGCGGCAGCTCGTCATAACATGCATGTGATATTTACATTTTTCGCGTTCAATCCCGGCGGTGAATTCGGCAGGGGGCCCGGCGGAGTGGCGGAGGACAGTTATAACTCATACATGAACCCGGTGGCAATCGGGCAAGAGGCTGCTTACATTCGTTCGATAGTATCGCGCTTCAAGGATGTCCCATTTCTGAGTTACGATCTGATCAACGAACCGAGCTTCGCTAATCCTGCACACATCTGGAAGGGAAATTCACCGACCAAAGATCCCATCGAAAAGGCATCATGGCAAAAGTGGCTTGAGTCGCGTTATGGCACGATAGACAGCCTTGCTGAGGCGTGGCACGTCGATCCGTCATCTTTAGGGACTTTCGAAAATGTGCCTCTCCCGACTTTCGCCGATCTGCAATTGACCAGGGACGACAACTCGATGAACGTGAGGGCGGTGGACTATAACCTCTTCGCACAATATGCCTTCAACAAGTGGGCAGACGACCTGATCCGCGCGATACGTTCGGCAGGCTCGAAACAGATCGTGACAGTGGGTCAGGATGAAGGAGGTGTCACCAACAGGCTGCTTGATCAGTTCATTGCATCGGGGACCGACGTTACATTCACAGTTAACCACACCTGGTGGCAGGACAATGCGCTCCTGTGGGATTCGGTTGTTCCGAAGAGTCCTTACAAGCCGAATCTTGTGGAAGAGACAGGACCTCAGCCTGTGTGGTCGCTGGACGGAACATGGCGGCTCGACGACATGAACGGGCTGGGACTCGAAGAGAGGAAGCTTGTTCTTGCCTTTGCGAATGCCGGGGCAGGGGTACTGCATTGGGACTGGACCCACAGCGATGACTTCGGCCTGATGCGGCGCGACGGGTCTCAGAAGGTCTGGTTCCAGGCGCTGAAGGGGGTAGCCAGATTTGCGCGCGAGGCCGAGCCGTATGCAGAGGATGCAAGACTGCCTCAGATTGCGCTGGTCCTGCCGCAGTCGTTGCAGCTGTCTATGTTCAACGAATATGCGATCAAAGCGCAGCAGGAGGCGGTGCGTGCCCTGTACCAGTATGCTCGCGGCACCGCATTCGCTGTCGGGGAATATCAGCTTTCGCACATTCCGGACGCGAAGTTGATAATCGTCCCCTCTCCATGGGTGTTCAACCAAGCGTCGTGGGAAGAGCTCATGGCAAAGGTGAGGGCTGGCGCAACGCTGCTGATATCCGGAAGGATCGACGCGGACGAGCATTGGAATTCCATTCCCTCGCGCACCAGTTCGTGGGATGTCGGCTATTCGGAAGAGCCGTTGAGGACGCGCTATGCGGAGATATCCTGGCCGGGAGATTCTGCCAGAGTCTGCTACCCTGGTGACGAAACCACTTATCTTGACAGAGGTTTGCTTGCAGAAGGCAAAACGTTTGCGGATGTTCATCTTGGGAAAGGACGCATACTTTATTTTGCGCTGCCGCTGGAAATGTCTAAAGATCTCAGCGTGATAGGAAAGGTATACAAGTTCGCGATGGAGAAAGCCGGCGTCGAGGAACCGTACTCGACGACCTGTTCCAACCCCGGGTTCCTGATCGCGCCTACTCAGCTACGCGACGCCACTCTATATGTGCTGACGTCAGAAACGGAAAGTGAAGCGCCGGTGCAATTCCGCGACGCTATGAGCGGCGCGGAAATTACCGTCCACCTTGCTCCCGGGAGAGGTGCTTTGATGCTCGTCGGGAAGAGCGGAAAGATTCTCGCCGCTTACAACCTTTAACAGCACCCTGAAAATGGTGCGGGGTAGGATTACCGATTCCTATCGCGACAGGATCGATTCTTTCTTTAGGAGTGAAGGGAGGGATATCTTCAATCACACACATCAAAATGAAATGATTGTCAAACGTACGAGAGGCGATTGAAGGTAGCGTTTCAGGACAACATGGTACGGATGACACGGAGCCATGTGAAAGGTCGTTGAGCTAACGGAAAGACGATTGCTGTCACGCTGGGGAAGCTAAACGGGAAGGTACATTAACCTTTGAAAAGTTTTCCACTGGGGTTATATTTTCCGAATGAGAGCTACACAAGCAGAGGTTGAGTTGTCCGCATTGCGGCACAACTTGAAGCAGGTTATGAAGCGTGTCGGAGCGAACGTCCGCGTTCTCGGAGTTGTGAAGGCTAATGCGTACGGCCATGGATTGGTGGCTGCATCGAAAGCGATGATTGAAGCGGGCGCGAGCTACCTGGGCGTAGCCTTCATTGAAGAGGCACTCGAACTTCGTCAGCACACACAATTGCCGATACTCGTTTTGTCGCCTCCCTTCGACGATTCTCTTGAGTCGTATGTAAGGTTCGACTTTGATGCAACTATTACATCGATCGAGACGGCACATGCACTGGACGCCGTCGCAACGAGCGGAAGGAAGAAAGCCCGCGTCCAAATAAAGGTAGATACCGGGATGGGACGGATCGGTTTTCTTCCCGAGGTAGCTATCGAAGCGATAAGAGCGGTCTCTGCTCTAAAAAATCTTGAGATAGTAGGCGTGTATTCTCACTTCGCTACCTCCGACGAGACCAACAAGGAGTTCGCCCGGAAGCAGCTTTCGATGTTCAGAGATATCGTTTCCTCCGTGAAGGATCTGGGCATAACCACGGCCCTTTTTCACATCGCCAACAGCGGAGCGATCCTGGATATGCCCGACTCCTATTTCGATATGGTCAGACCCGGGATTATGACTTACGGGTATTATCCTTCGCTTGAAACATCCGAGTCATTGGAAATTGAACCCGCTTTAAGCTTGAAGTCCAGCGTTGCGCTCGTCAAGACGCTGAAGGCAGGAATGAGCGTTAGTTATGGCCGAAGGTACTTCGCGAAGAGAGATTCCCGCATCGCAGTCGTACCCATCGGTTACGGCGACGGTTTCACGAGGCTCCTCACCGGCAAAGCCTCCGTTCTCATAAAGGGGAAGCGTTACCCTGTAGTCGGCACAATCACGATGGACTATGTAATGGTAGATCTCGGGAGCGATTACGAGGTCCAGCAGGGCGATGAGGTCGTCTTGCTGGGGAGGAGCGGCGTCGAAGCGATTACGGCATGGGACCTGGCTTCAAAGCTCGGGACGATTCCATACGAAGTGTTATGTATGATAAATGGCCGCGTGCCCCGAATTTACACCGGTCAGAGTATTTCCCTAAAAGAAAAGGCCGCAGCTCAATGAAAGTCTTTGCAGTGATAATGGCAGGTGGAGTCGGCGCCCGTTTTTGGCCACAGAGCCGTGAGACTATGCCAAAACAGTTTCTCGGTGTTTTCGGCGAAAGGACTCTTTATCAAAGGACCTTTGACAGGATATCCAGGCTCGTGGCGCCGGAGAATATCTTTGTCGTCACAAACAGGGTACAGCGCGAGGTTGCGGTATCCCAGCTTCCGCAATTGCCGCAGCGGAATATAGTTGCCGAACCTTTCGGACGTAATACCGCACCCTGCATTGCGGCTGCGGCATCGGTCGCATCATCGATTACGGAAGATGCCGTCATGGTAGTTCTCCCCGCCGATCACCTGATATCTGAAGATGATAAATTCATAGCTCAGCTGAAGGAAGCCATAAGGCTGGCCGATAAGCAGAGAGCGTTGGTTACGATCGGGATCAAACCCACACATCCGGAGACGGGATTCGGATATATTCATTTCGACAAGGCCAATATTGAAAAGGAAGCCGCCGATCACGGCGGATACCGCGTAATTTCATTCAAGGAAAAACCGAAACGTGAAGTGGCAATCAAGTTTCTCGAGAGCGGCGATTACCTCTGGAACAGCGGCATGTTCATCTGGCGAGTCGATGTAATTCTGGAAGAACTCAGGAAGAACCTCACTCACTTCTCCGACTTTTGGGCTCAATTGAAGCTGATGTACGGTAAATCGGATTTCGAAAAAATACTCGATGAGTTTTACCTGAGGGTGGAATCAATATCCGTAGATTACGCCGTAATGGAGAAGGCTACGAACGTGTATACGATACCGAGCAACTTTCTATGGAGCGATGTTGGGTCGTGGGACGAAGTCTACAGGTTGAGCGACAGGGATGGCGAAGGAAACAATTACAAGGGTGACGTCGTAGGAGTGAAATCACGAAACAATCTCGTCTGGTGTGAAGATAAAACATTTGGTCTCGTGGACATTGAAGATCTGATTATTGTAGAGACGAAGGACTCGGTTTTGATTTGCAGGAGAGGCCAGTCTCAGGGAGTGAAGGAGATTGTCGATGCTCTCAAGAAAAGGGGAAGACAAGACCTGATTTGAAGACAGCGTACTTCATCGCTCTCGCGGCGCTCTCCATATATATGGTCGGGTGTTCCGCAACAGCGCGCTTCACTGCAACGGGCCCGATGCCGGAAGGTTTCGCCCCTCCGTCCTCGGTGACGCCGGAGAGGTTTAACGGGAAGTCGCTTCTTACCGTCGAAGGGGTTGCCTCATATTATTCGACAGGCTTCAACGGCAAGTTGACGGCCAGCGGACAGGTCTTCAACAAGAACGCTTTCACGGCGGCTCACAGGGAATTCCCTTTCGGAACCCTCCTTCGCGTCACCAACCTCAGCAACGACGAAAGCGTAGAGGTCGTCGTCAACGACCGAGGTCCGTTCGAGAAGGGGAGGATATTGGATCTTTCGGAAGCCGCAGCTCGCGCGATAGGCATGATCCAGTCAGGGACGGCGATGGTAAAGATTCAAGTTCTCAAGTGGGGTGACAACAAGATTCAGACCAGCAATTGAAATGCTTCCGTGGATTTAATATTGGAAAGTGTCCGCGCCATTCCATTCGGAAAGAAACGCCTGAACATCGTCAAGACTAACAATACCTTCAATCACAGTGAACGGAAGACCGGTCGTTGAGTTTTGATTCGAGAATTCGGGGGTACCTGAGCATATTCATTGCGGCATTCTTCTGGGGGGCTGCATCGACAGCGGCGAAATTCCTTTTCCTGCACGATATCCCTCCAATGCTCGTGGTCCAATCGCGCGTGGTAATTGCTGCCATCTTCATGACAGTTATGGTGCTTGTGACGGACAGGAAGCATCTCTCAATTTCAATAAGGGACCTGAAGGACTTCGCACTTCTCGGCATCTTTGGAGTCGCGGGCTCGAACTACACTTATTACATGGCTATCCAGGTCACAAGCGTCGGTATCGCGATACTCATGCAATATACAGCCCCGGCAATGGTAGCAATTTACGTCCTCCTCGCGAAGCAGGAAAGAGTCAGCAAGGTGAAGGCGCTTGCGGTTTTTCTTTCTCTTGGGGGCAGTATGATCATGTTGGGAGCGTTTGATCCGAGGATGCATATATCCGCCCTGGGAATATTTTTCGGAATCGCATCCGCTGTCTGCTTTGCCTTTTTCAACGTTTACAACAAAGTAGCCAGCAAACACTACACTATTTGGACGGCAGTGACCTGGACGCTGATCTTCGGTGGGTCTTTCTGGCTGATCCTCGATCTTATCGTTGGGCCAAAGACGTTCAACATCGGGATGATCGGGCTTTCCGAAGCGGGGGTATTGACGGCATTTTCTTTCTCATCCATCCTAATTCCGTACTTTTTCTATTTTACGGGGTTGAAACACCTTTCCCCTTCGACAGCTATAATTGTCGCTACTCTGGAGCCGGTCGTGGCAATCGTGTCATCGTTCATTGTGCTGGGAGAGGCGCTGAGTCTTTCCCAAATAGCGGGAGGTATTCTTATCGTTTCCGCAGTAATTTTACTCGAGGTGCGCAGGGAATGAAGACAGAGCGAAGAGTTGAGAAATTGTCGCGTGCTATTCGCTACACGCAACCCGATCTTACGGTTGTACTCGAAAACGTCCACGACCCTCATAACGTGAGTGCCATCCTTCGGTCGTGCGACGCAGTCGGAGTGCGAAGGGTGGAACTTCTGTACACTGCCGAATCATTTCCTAAGATCGGGAAGAAGAGCTCGGCGAGCGCGTATAAATGGGTAGAACGTCGCCGTTTCAAATCGGTGGGAGAGTGTTATTCCCGGCTGCGGGAGGACGGATTCATCGTAGCCGCGAGTGTCGTGAGCGAAGAATCGGTTTCATTGTACGATATGGATCTGCGCGGGAAAATCGCTCTCGTATTTGGGAATGAACACCGGGGGGTTACCGATGAGGCGTCTGCCGCAGCGGACGTTAAGTTTCAAATACCGATGCACGGTATGGTCCAGAGTCTCAATGTCTCTGTCGCGTGCGCGATAACGCTGTTCGAGGCTCTAAGGCAGCGTATCAGATCGGGGGAAGCGGAGAAAACCAAGCTGACCGGAGCCGAATTCGAGAAAATGCTCGAAGAGTGGACTAAGAAATAGGGAAGTAAAGTAACCTGATATTTTTGTCCTCAGCGACGTGTTCCTAATCTGTCCAATCAGTGCGCGATATTCTTGGACAGCCGGCCCCGCGGAAGTTCGAAGGTTGACTTTATCGGCACGGCTGACTAACATTCTGTGAGTCGAGGACGGAATGGCAGAGACTTTAACGCTCAGGCATATCTTGGAGGATCACACAGTTGAGGGTGAGCTCTATAAGAAGCTCGACAATGATTGGGTCCTATGCTATTCATGCGGTCACCGTTGCAAGATAAAGCCCGGGCGGGAGGGAGTCTGTCATATCCGTTTCAACAAAGGAGGCAAATTATTCGTGCCGTCCGGATATGCTGCAGGCGTGCAACTTGATCCAATCGAAAAGAAACCTTTTTTCCATGCTTTCCCCGGGGCGAATGCTCTCAGCTTCGGTATGCTCGGATGTGACTATCACTGCAGCTACTGTCAGAATTGGCTTACCAGCCAGAGCTTGAGAGACCCGTCCGCGAGCGCACTTCCTGAAGTCGTAGAACCAGAGAAGATTGTAGAACTCGGACTCGTGTACAAATCACCCGTGATAGTATCCACCTACAATGAGCCGTTGATAACGAGCGAGTGGGCTGTTGAAATCCTGAAGCTGGCGAAGCCTTACGGAATCCGCGGAGCGTACGTTTCCAACGGTAACGCGACGCCCGAAGTTCTCGAATACATACGCCCCTATGTAGATCTTTACAAAGTCGACTTGAAGGGCTTCGACGAGAGGCGATACAGGCAGCTTGGTGGACGGCTGGATATTGTGCTCGACACGATCAGTCTTCTGAAGGAAAGAGGCTTCTGGGTGGAGATAGTCACGCTCATTGTTCCGGGTTTCAACGACAGCGACGGCGAACTTAGCTCGATTGCGAGATTCATCGCATCCGTTTCGCCGGAAATTCCCTGGCACGTGACGGCGTTCCATAACGATTACAAAATGATCGACAGGCATAATACTACTGCCAGGTCGCTGAGAAAGGCCGCGCTTATCGGAAGGCAAGCCGGACTCCAATTTGTGTATGCGGGCAATCTCCCTGGTATGGTCGAAAATCTTGAGAACACCTACTGCCCCGGATGCGGGGAGGTTTTGGTGGAGAGGGATGGCCTCAGAGTACTTAGGAACTCTATCACATCCGGAGTTTGCCCGAAATGCTTGAGAAAGATCCCAGGAATATGGAAATAGATTTTTCATTCACCCCGGAAGAGAAAGCGGAACTTCTTAGGATTGCGAAAGAGTCTGTAGTGGCCGTCGTTGGCGGGAGGAAATATGGACTTGCTGTGCCTGAGAAGGCGAGACTTCGTCAGAAGGCGGGAGCATTTGTGACCCTGCATCTTCATGGCGAGTTAAAAGGATGCATCGGCCTCATCGAGCCTCAACTTCCATTATACGAGACCGTGGCTGAGATGGCCGCAAAATCTGCCATGGCCGATCCTCGCTTCGACAGCGTGACCATGCGGGAGTTGGCAGATATCGAGTTTGAAATATCTGTTCTCTCTCCCTTGGAGAGAATTGATAATGTCGAAGATGTCGTTGTGGGGCGACACGGAGTGATGATAGAGAAGGGGTATCTTCGCGGACTTCTTCTGCCGCAGGTAGCCACAGAGAATGGCTGGAACAGGGAGCAGTTCCTCAGGTACGTTTGCGTGAAGGCCGGGCTTCATAAGGAAGCTTATCTTGATACCGATTCGAAAATGTTTGTCTTCACCGCGGAAGTTTTCGGGGAAGAATCAAAAGACAAAAAGGAGAGAGACATTGCCGAGAGAAATTGAATATGTCCGTCCCCCTTCGGTCGCAGGGCTTTTTTATCCTGCGGACAAGAATGGATTAGAATCGACTTGCCGAAGACTCCTTGAGGAAGCAAGATCCGATTTGAAAGCCGAGCCTTCTCGCGGGATTTACGGAATCATTGCGCCCCATGCCGGGTACCAATATAGCGGCTACACCGCAGCTCACGGTTACTCCCTTTTACAACCGAACGAATTCGAAAGTGTAATTATCGTTTCTCCGAGTCATCGCGAGTACTTCGACGGCATTTCTGTCTTCTCAGGGAAATCATACGCAACACCGATCGGCGAGGTGGAGGTTGATCATAGACTGCGGGAGCTTTTCATGGAAACGGCGGGCGAGTGGGTAATTGAATCCAGAGCCGGGCACAAAGCCGAACACGCGCTTGAAGTTCAACTCCCATTTCTGCAGTTGTGTTTAGGATCTTTCAAGCTGCTCCCAATTGTGATGGGCGATCAGAAGCGGAAATATTGTGAGTCATTAGGGAAAGCGATAGCCGACCTCACCGGGAAGGGTGACACTCTTGTTGTGGCAAGTTCTGATCTTTCGCATTATTACGATTACGATACGGCTAATGCGTTGGACAGTGTCTGTACGGCAGACGTTTCGGCGTTAGACCCGGATAAGCTGATGGAGGATCTCGAAAGCCGCCGCTGTGAAGCTTGTGGCGGCGGGCCGATCTCAGCGCTACTGTTCGCTGCGCGAGCAAGAGGTGGAATGGAGGCGAATATTCTTTATCACTGTAATTCCGGAGATACAACCGGCGATAAGAGCGGTGTCGTGGGATACTTATCTGCTGTGATCGCGTGAGCTGGATGAGACGGAGATTCTCTTTGGTGGGACCCGGGCGAGTCGGGTCGAGTCTCGCTCTTGCCTTGATGAAGCGCGGGTGGAACTGCGACACGCTGGTCGCGGTAGGAGATGTGGAGTCCGAAGTAAAGGAACTTCGGAATCACTTTCCCTCAAGCAAGATTGTGCAAACTCCCTCGGCGCTCGGAA
Organism: Bacteroidota bacterium; assembly: GCA_021845665.1. GTDB lineage: Bacteria > Bacteroidota > Ignavibacteria > Kryptoniales > JAKASW01 > JAKASW01. Next base: position 25,629 of record JAJZVO010000042.1, read on the forward strand.
GTCGATTCGATGTGTTGTTCCTGACCGTGGCTGACGGCAAAATTGAAGAGACGGCTGATGGGTTAGCTCAGAACGCCGGAGTGGATTGGGATGGGAAAACGGTTTTCCATGTCAGTGGTTTTATCAAAGTCGGTGTCCTCAGTGGTTTGAAGAAACGTGGGGCAACAGTCGGTGCGTTTCACCCGATTTCGCCGTTCGCTGTTAAATGTGCCCCCGAGAGGGCAGAGGGAATTTGCTACGACTTTTTGGGTGATCCGGCGGCGCGGAGGGTGGCGCGTCTACTGGCTATGGCGCTGTCGTCAAGGCTCATTCTCCTTAAGAGTGAGAGGGAGAGACAGCTTCTACATGTCGCAAGTGTAATCGTTTCGAATTTCACCGTGATAGGTACTCGAGCCGCCGAAGACATACTCGCTGGTTTTGTCGACCGGAGGGATATCGACCTGCTGACTCGTGGTTTGCTTTCGTCGACATTCAGCAATCTTACAAATTCTGACGGCGGGAAAGCTTTGACTGGTCCGCTGGCGCGAGCGGACGCTACTGTGATTTCGAGCCATCTTGAGTCGCTTGCAAATAAACCGGCATTGTTGCAGTTTTACAGGTCTTCGTCGCGGCTCGGAATTGAAATGCTGATCAAAGAGGAGCGCGACCCGAATCGGAGGCGCAATCTAATGACAATCAAGAAACTTCTGGAGGAATAATGCACTTCAAGGCGCTCATCGCCAGCGGCGGTCGCGGAACCCGGCTGAGGCCGATCACCCACACACAAAACAAGCACCTTATTCCAATAGCCAACAAGCCAATCCTTCATTACGCGATCGAGGCCGCTGTGTCGGCTGGGATAAAAGAGATCGGAATCGTTACGAATGCAGAGAGCGATGAAGTGCCTAAGGCAATCGGTGACGGGTCCCGATGGGGAGTCAAGATTGACTACGTTCCGCAGGATGCACCGAGCGGGCTCGCGCATGTGGTGAAGATCTCGGAAGGTTTCATCGGCAAAGACAACTTCATATTCTATCTTGGCGACAACATGGTGGTTGGCGGCGTCAAGAAGTATCTTGACGAATTCGAAAGGAGCGGGGCCAATTGTTTTTTGACACTGGCAAAAGTCAAGGATCCCGAGAGATTTGGAGTTCCCGAAATCAGAAATGGCATGATAGTCGGAGTCGAGGAAAAGCCGAAAAAGCCCAAAAGCAGTTTTGCCGTTGCCGGGATATATATTTACGATCATCACATCTTTGAGGCAGTGAAGAAAATAAAGCCGAGTGCTCGCGGCGAACTCGAGATATCCGATGCCCACCAATATCTCATCGATCACGGTTTCAAAGTAGGGTTCTCGGAGATCACCGGGTGGTGGAAGGACACTGGGAAGCCGCTGGATCTCCTTGAGGCAAACCGTTTGATACTTGAGAATATTGATCCCAGTATCGAGGATGGTGTCGATGTTGACAGACACAGCGACGTGGCGGGTCGGGTCGTCCTTCAGAAGGGATGCAAGATAGTCAATAGCAAGGTACGCGGCCCGGCAATCATCGGGGAAGGTGCTGTTGTGGAGAACAGTTATGTCGGTCCGTTTACCTCCATAGGTGCCGGGACGACGGTCGTCAACAGTGAGGTCGAATACAGCATAGTTCTCAAAGGCTGCAAGATACTCGACGCGGGAATGCGAATCGAAGGGAGTCTTCTCGGGAACGACGTGGAAATTGTTCGGGCGGACGGAAAGCCGCGCGTGCAGCGATTCATGATCGGAGATCAGAGCCGGGTGGAAGTCTCTTAAGATAAGGAGTAAATGGCGATGGCACAGGAATCAGTTTTGTACCGGAAAGAGGGGCACGCGGCCATTATCACGATTAATCGGGCCGATAAGTTGAATGCTCTCAATGAAAACGTCCTGGGAGGCTTGAATGGTTCTCTCGACAAAGCGGAAGCGGACCTCAACGTTTCGGCCGTGGTCGTTACCGGTGCCGGTGACAAAGCCTTTGTGGCGGGCGCCGACATTGCCCGGCTCAGCGAGTTGACCATCATAACAGCAAGGGACTTCGTCGAGCGAGGTCAGACACTCTTTAACAGAATCGAGAAATTTCCGAAACCGGTGATTGCTGCGGTCAACGGATACGCTCTCGGTGGTGGTAGCGAACTCGCCTGGGCATGCCATATCAGGATTGCGTCCAGGAACGCCAGATTCGGCCAACCTGAGGTGAATCTGGGTGTCATACCCGGGTACGGGGGAACCCAGCGGCTGCCGAGACTGGCGGGGCGCGGCATCGCCACTGAACTTATAGTTACGGGAAACCAGATTGACGCGGAAACCGCACTTGCAATGCGTCTCGTGAACAGAGTTGTTGACCCGGCGCAGTTACTTCCCGCGGCACTTGAGCTTGTCGAGTCGATTTCGCAACGCGCGCCATTTGCCGTGCGCCTTGCACTTCAGGCCATCGATGCTGCAGTTCAACTCCCGCAAGATGAAGGAATGAAGCTGGAAGCTCAGCTGTTTGCACTATCGTGCGGTACCGAAGATCATAAAGAGGGAGCCTCAGCATTCCTCGAGAATCGAAAACCTGTCTGGAAGGGCGCCTGAACCGGCACCCGGCGCAACATGCTATCCTATTGGAAATATCAGCCTCGATGCTAACAAGGCGGGTCGATGACGAATTTCAAAATAACGAATGTTCTGGTACAGGAGCGCAATCTGTTGCCTGCGTTTTTTAGCCCCTTAGATTTTCGTAAATTGCAGTGCAATGAAAGATCCCGCGAAGAATTCCCGAGTCGTTGTGGCAATGAGCGGAGGGGTAGACTCCTCCGTCGCCGCCGTCCTTATGGTGGAGCAAGGCTACGATGTTATTGGTGTAACCATCAAGACTTATGACTACGAAGATGTCGGAGGCAACGACAATCGGGACTCGAGTTGCTGTTCTATTGACGGCATCAACATGGCACGGAGTATTGCTAACAGATATGGCTTTTCACATTACGTCTTTGATTTCAGCGACAGATTCAAGCGGGAGGTAATCGACGAGTTTGCCAACGAATATCTGGCCGGCAGGACTCCCAACCCCTGCGTCATTTGCAACAGGAAGATCAAGTGGGAATATTTGCTGGAGAAAGCGGAGAGTCTCGGTGCCGATTCGATCTGCACCGGGCACTATGCCAAGGTCAGATATAACGAGACGCTTCGACGCTTCATTCTGTCGAAGGGAAAAGACGATAGCAAAGACCAATCCTATGCCCTTTACGGTTTGACGCAGGAGAGCCTGAGGAGGACCGTTTTCCCGCTCGGTGAAATGACAAAGGCCGAGGTCAGGAAACTCGCTGCGAATCGCGGAATAGCGAGCGCTTCGAAACCGGAGAGCTACGAAATCTGTTTTGTCGCGGATAACAATTACGGCAGGTTCCTTCGTGATTATGTACCCGGGTTGGGCGAGAAGCTGCAAGGAGGGAGCATTGTGTTCGACGGGAAGAGCGTCGGTGAACATCAGGGCTACGCGTTCTATACGATCGGTCAAAGAAGAGGACTTGGCATCAGCCATGGCACACCTCTGTATGTAAAAAGCATCGACCCGGTCAAAAATATTGTAGAAGTAGATGTTGATGAGAAATTATATTCGAGAGGACTCACGGCTGAGAGGGTGAACATGGTAAAATACGAAGCTATTCCTGCCGGCAGGAGGTTCAGAGCCAAGATACGTTACAAAGATGGCGGCGCAGATTGTGCCGTAACATCGGCCGATGAGCAACAGCTTCAGCTCACTTTTGACAAGCCCCGCCGGGCCGTTACACCCGGGCAGAGCGTCGTGATTTATGAAGGTGACGACGTAGTTGCCGGCGGAATCATTTCCAACACAGTAGATTGAAATGCCAGCATTTAGAATATTAGTCGCAGACGACGACGAATCGCAGCGGAATATCCAGAAATTGGTTTTGGCCGAGGTTGCGAGAGCATTGGGAGCTGAAGTCAAGGTCGACGAAGCGAAAGACAGTTTCCAGACCAGGAAATTCCTTGAGAAACAGAGATATGACATTGTAGTCCTTGATAACGAATTCAAGGATGAACTGTCTCCGGGTCATCTCCCGGGCATTGCTCTTCTTCAGTTGATGAGAAAGGGCGGGCTGAACATAAAGTCGCCCACTATTTTCCTGACAGGTGATCCCTACGACACTCTGAGACCGATGGCGGAGAAGTACAGCGCTATATATTTCCAAAAGGCGAAGGTGGATGCCGAGGAAATGACACAGATGTATGTCAAGCTTCTCTCCAGGTAGATTTCCGGACGACGCGGATATCCATCACTTTTCTACCAGTACTACAAGGTGCTGTGCCTTGTCCGTTAGCTTTACAAGCGTCAGATCGAAGGCTCTCCAGAGCCAGAGCGGCAGGTTGTTGAATAGCCTGGGCGCGCGGGCGAGTACAAGAAGTTTGCTGCCGAATATGTGAGCCTCTTTTCGGCTCCGGTCTGGGAAAAGCGACAGCAATCCATCTTTATCGAAGCTGTGCAGATGTGCGTTCCAGGGGGTGACTTCGTTGCAATGAATGCAAAGTGTGTAGCGTAGCTTCTCTTTGTATGGTGTTGAGATAATCGCCTTGCCGCCCGGCTTAAGGACTCTCCAGATTTCTCTTGCGGCCATTGCGGGGTCATTCAGGTGCTCGATGATTTCTGAGGCGATCACGAACTCCTGCGACTCATCTTTGAAAGGAAGGCGATGGGCATCCGCCAGAACGGGAGTCGAAGTCTCCGACTTAAGCAGCCCAAGATTCCTTGGAGACAAATCGACGAAGACTATTTCATCGTGAGGTATGAACGATGTCCAGCCGCTGCCGCTTCCGATGTCGAGGACTTTCCCGGTTTTGCCTGTTAGATTCAGCAGGAATTTTCTGAAAAGCTTCTCGTATGCTTTGTCGGTCTGATCCTGGTTACTGAAGTAATCGAATTCTTCGGCATCGTTACGGTAGTGCTCGACATAATTTTCGCAGCGATTCACTTTTTTAGTCCTGAAATTTTATTCCGGAATGCATTATAGGCCTCATCTCCAAAGAGGACGAAAGTAACCCGTCTGAGCGCCGAGGATGTTTCAAGGAACGAGGCAGCAGCACCTATCATTATCTCTGCTGCTTCGGAGAGTGGAAACCCTCCCACACCCGTACCGAGCGCCGGGAAGGCGACTGATTTTATCCGTCTTGATTCGGCGAGCCGGAGTGAGGACATCGTTGCAGCCAGGATTATTGAAGAGTCTGTCTCGAGATCCTGGCCCATGACCGCCGCATGGATGACGTACTTCGCCTTGAGGCTGCCGCCGCCGGTAATCACCGCCTCTCCGACGGGTTTTGGTCCGCTGCGCATAGCTTCATCCTCGATACTCTTCCCGCCTGCGCGCTTGATCGCTCCCGCCACTCCTCCGCCCATCCAGAAGTGATTGTTGGCGGCGTTCACGATCGCCTCGCCGTCGCATTCAGTTATGTCGCCCTCGATCAACTCGATGACTTTGTCTCCGAACTGAATTATCATATTTACCTGTTCTGGGTAAGTGGCAACTCGAGAATAATCTTTGTCCCTTTTCCTAATTCCGATTTGATCTCAATTGTACCATGATGTTCGTCGATGATGTTTTTTACGATCGGCATGCCGAGCCCGGTCCCGGTTTTCTTTCCGTGAGTAACGAAAGGCTCAAATATCCTCTTTCTCACATTCTCCGGCATGCCTGTGCCGTTGTCAAGGAGTTCGATGGTGAGTTTACCGCCTGACGACTGCGCTGATATGCCGAATATCCCTCCATCAGGCATGGCGTCTGCGGCGTTTCCGGCGATGTTCAGGATCGCCCTGATCATCCTGTCGGGATCAATTTCGACCTCTCCATGATATTCTATTTTCTGACGGATGGCTATCTTTCTTTTCTCAAAATCACGTTCGAGAAACCTTATGACATCAGAAACGAATCCTTCGAACATCACAGGTTGGAAATTCATTTCAGAGACCCCTCTTGAGAAATCAAGGACCTCTTGCGCCAGATTCAAAAGCCGGTCGATCTGCAGGATAATCTCGTCGACGAGAGGGGAGATGTCCTCGCGTCCGGCTTTCTTCCTCAACACTTGTGCGTAGAGTCTGATTGTCGCCATCGGGTTCTTTATATCGTGGATGATCGTCCCGGCCATTTTGCCGACTGCGGAAAGGCGTTCGGTTTGTACCATCCTCAGAGCCAGCCTGGAATTCTCTACTGCTAATGCCGCGTTAATGGAAAATGCCTTGAGAGAATCCTCATCACTGCTGTCGAAATCGAAGGTGCCGTGTCTTTTGTTGATCAGCTGAAAAACGCCGATTATCTTTCCGGTTTTATTCCTCATTGGAACACATAGGATATTTATAGTCTTGAATCCGGACTTCTTGTCGAATTCCGCATTGAAACGCTCGTCCTTGTATGCGTCGGGAATATTGACTGTTTCGCCCGTTTCTGCCACATAACCTGAAATTCCTTTTCCCATCGGCTGCCTGATCTCTCGTATCTCGTCCCCGGCGATAATCCTCGCCCAAATCTCCTTGGCCGCATCGTCGACTAGATAGATCGTGCCGCGCTCAGCTTCTGTGATCCTCAGAGCTTCCTGCAATATCAATTCGAGCACGCGATCTAGTTCGAGCGAGCTGTTCACGGTCTGGGTCGCCTGCACAAGCGAGTACATGCGGGCGATTTCTTTGTTGCTGACGACGCGCTGCATTTCTATCTGGTTCTTCAAAAAGTCGTTTGACGCACGGAGCCTGGCAGAGAGTGTCTTCGCCATGTTCAACGTCAGCCTGGGGTACTTCTCGACCATCGTGACGACCGCTAGCTCATCAAATATGCAAAGAGAACAGGCTTCTGTCGCCACAGCAGAAAAGGAATTCTTACCTCCCCCGGTCAATCCAGGCTCGCCGAAAAAATCTCCGCGCCTGATCGTACCAAGAATCGCCTGTTTTCCACCTACTCCCTTTTGAATCTCGACCTTACCGCTTTCAAGGAGTAAAAGTCTCCCGGCGTTTTCTCCTTCGGCCAGGATGACCGTACCTGGCGCAACAGTTTCCTTCCTGGCAATTTTCAACAACCGATCGGCATCTTTTTGGCCGAGTCCTTCGAAGAGAGCATTCATATTATTTTCTCGATCATGTTCAGGAAATTAAGTCAACGTTCAAAGACACACCACCGGTCGATTCTCAAACTTCAAAGTGAGCCGCCAAATTCCGGGGAGACGGTTTTGCGATATGAACAGATGCGCCTTGATTTTGAACTATGTGCTCAAGTAATTTAAGCGATAATTCCTGTGAGTAGAAAGACTTATATATTCGTAGCCATCATCCTGATGTCGTCGGCTTTAGGAGGCTGTTTTGCCTGGAATTATGTGAAGGTGGGATACGACAATTTCTCGGCATATTTCAATACGTTTTATAACGCCAGTATCTCATTTAATGCCGGGATAAAAGATGTGACTGCGAGCAAACGTGCCTATGACCTGAGCTTGATTGCGGGGGAGCATCCTGCGCCCTTCGTGATCAGTCAGAATGCCAAACAGGATTTTGAACAGACGATTGTCGAAGCGTCAAAAGTTCTCCAGTATCATCCGCACTCCGAGTTTACTGAAGACTGTCTTTTCATGATCGGGATAAGCTACTATTATCAGGGGGACAATCTCAGCGGTGAAAGAAAATTCCTCGAGGTTGAGGCTACATTTCCCGATACGAAGCGGGTAGCAGAGGCGGAAATGTATTATGGAGCCATGGAACTCAACGGGCAGAAAATGGAAACCGGGCGTGACAGGGTGCTGCACGCGATCCGGCTCGGCAGGATGGAGAAAAAGCAGAGTATCGTCGCGATGTCTTCGGCCATTCTCTCCGATTATTATCTAAGGCAGGGCGATACGCTCGCTGCCGCAGCATATCTTGACACAGCATCGGCGTTTTCACAGGGTGACGAGGCGGCAATTTACGCATGCCGGGCGGGACGTCTATTGGTCGACGAGAAGGAGTACAAGGAGGCCTCAAAGGAGTTTTCGTTTGCAGACCTGCTGGCACACGATGTCGAGATTAGATTCTATTGCAGGTATTATCTTGCACGAGCGCAGAGGCTGATGGGACATTACTCCGCCGCGCTTGATGGACTCGAGAGCCTTCTCAGGGACGACAATTTCTTTGACTACTTCCCGCTGATCAAATACGAGCGGGCTACCGTTCTCTACGATTCGGGAGAAGTGTCTCGAGCAGTTACTTATTACGAGAACATCGACACCGCGTATTCGACAAGTGTGGCGGCAACACGAAGTGCCTATCGTCTTGCCAGAATTTATCTGTACCGGGTCGGCGATTTTCAGACTGCTCTGAAATACTATCAACGAGTGTCCAGCCACCCGAACGTCTATTCGATTTCGGACAGCGGACAGATGATGGCACGCATACTGCAGGATTATCTAATTGACAGCTATAAAGTGCTGATGAACGACAGTCTTTACTATTCAGCCCTGGACGCCGAGCGGAAGAACGATACTTCGGCAGCTTATTCGAAGGAGAGAATAGACACGCTTTATGAACATGCGGCACAGTCACGGGATCAATTAGCCGGATTGTTTATGTTCAAATTGCTGATCCCGGACTCGGCGATCAGCTGTTACAACACGGTCATCAGGGATTTCCCAAATTCCAGCGTGTATCAGTCGGCATTGTACAGTCTGGGAGAGTATTGCTATTCTTCAGGTGATACGGTAAACGGCAGGAAATATCTGGACGATCTCTTAAATAACTCTAAAGATTCCCCATATGCTATCTCCGCATGTTCAGTGCTCGGTTTGCCGCCCCCGGTGATTGTAGACTCTGCGAGGATTAGCTACGATCGGGCGGTTGAACTGAGCCAGAAAGGGAAGTACGCGGCTGCGATTGACAAATTGCGCCTGCTTCTGAAGAATTCGAAATCCAAGCTCGCTCCCAAGGCGCTTTATATGCTTGGATGGATATACGAGAACAATCTCCATGTGCCCGACTCTGCTTTCGTATACTACCGGCTCTTGTCGACTGAGTTCCCAAACTCGGCCTACGGAGAAAATGTCAAGCTTGCTGTGACAGGGTATGAGACTGCGCAGCAAGACAGCGCCCTCGCAAGAAAAGCGCGAGCAGACTCTGTCGCGGCGGAAGCCAGGTTGAAGGAGAAAGCGGATTCGCTGAAGAATTTACCGACAAAGGGCAGACAGCCCGAAGTCAGGACTGAAACGAAAATCGGACCGGCTCCCGATTCGTCGAGAAAACCGGTGAGCGTGCCCGGAGACACATCGGCCCCGGGTAAAGAACGGTCCGGAGACCTAATTAAACGCGGGAAACTATAATTGGCGGGAAAATCCTTTCTTGAGACTGCTGTAATTTTAGATACACGGTTAGCTGCAGAACGCACTTACATTTCGAGACTCCGATCACCGCAAATCGTACCAATCGTGGAGGCCGGTCAATTTGTCATGGTTTCGTTTCAGGACACATTGGATCCGCTTCTACCGAGGGCATTCTCAGTGTGCGACGCTACGGGCGACACCCTTTCGATTCTTTACGTGGCGGTAGGAAGGGGGACGAGAAAGATATCCGGGCTCTTTCCGGGCGAGAAGCTGATACTGAACGGTCCTCTGGGAACCGGCTTTCCCAGGATGGAGAGGGGTAAGAATATCTGGGTCGCGGTAGGTGGATCGGGTGCGGCGATCGTTCCGATTCTATCGAGGAGCGCAGGCAAAGCGGGGAGTGAACTCCGCTTCTTCTACGGAGCAAGAAGCAAATCTCAGCTTGTACCGTTTGAGATATCTGCCTATACCGCTCATGCTACGGATGACGGCACTGCCGGTTTTCACGGTAACATAGTTGACCTGATGAAACTTGAGTTGAAGGGCGCTGAGCCCGACATGGTTTTCGGATGTGGACCGACGCCCATGCTTGTAAGCATGCAAAAGGAATTCGGGAACAGGATACCGACTTATCTGTCAGTCGAGACCCCCATGGCGTGCGGGATGGGATTTTGCCAGGGGTGCCCGGTGAAGAGAAGCGGCGATGCCGACTACTATCTTGCATGCAAAGACGGCCCGGTATTCAGATCGACGGAAATTGAATTCGAGGTGAAGCCGTGATGCCGGACATGAAAGTAAGGATCGGAGATCTCGAGCTGAAGAATCCTTTGATGACTGCATCCGGGACGTGCGGATACGGCGACGAACTCAAAGGATACTTCGACACTTCGATTCTCGGAGCGGTTGTTTCAAAATCCCTCACACTCGAACCGAAGGTAGGCAACGAGCCGCCGCGAGTCGCGGAAGTTGCTTGCGGGATGTTGAACTCAATCGGACTGGCGAACATCGGGGTGAGGCGCTTCATGGATGAGAAGATCCCGATACTCGACGAACTGGGAGCCCTCATTATCGCAAACATAGCCGCGAAGCGCGTTGAGGATTACGTCTCCCTGGCCGAGATGCTTGCGGCGAGCAAATCCGTTCGCGGGCTGGAACTAAATTTGTCATGTCCGAACGTCAAGGAAGGCGGGATCGAGTTCGGCACAGACGTGAAAACGCTTTCGAACATAGTGAAGCTTGTCAGGAAGGTATTCAAGAAAACGCTGATCGTGAAACTGACGCCGAACGTCACCCGCATCGAAGAGTTCGCGAGTGCAGCCGAGGCGGAGGGAGCTGACGGTGTCACCGTTGCAAATACCTATGTCGGCATGGCAATAGATATTTACACGATGTCGCCGAAGATACATACTGTAACGGGAGGCCTCTCGGGACCAGCAGTGAAGCCCATTACCATGGCGAAAGTATTTCAGGTATCGAAGTCGGTCAGCATCCCCGTTATAGCCAGCGGGGGAATCTTTACGTGGCAGGATGTTGTTGAGTATATTATTGCAGGCGCAACGGCTGTCGAGATTGGTACGTTACTTTTCACGAAGCCGGATGCACCGGGCAGGCTCCTGAAGGGAATTGAAGAGTACATGGCAGACCGGAAAATTGAGCGGCTCTCCAGCCTTATCGGGGGTATTCGCTTCGATCGGGATAATGTCCCGCACATGAATCATCACAAATAGGTAAGCCTCTTTCGCAACAGAACCACGCGCCAAGTCAAAAATTGAATTTCCACCGCATCTTGACAGGATCTACTAGGAACATTTATGACCGAGACAGCCGACCATACCAAAGGTGATTTGCCGATGGGCGAGGCTGTGGAATTCCTATATAGCCTTGAGAAATTTGGCATGAAGATGGACCTCGAGAATATCGGTGCAGATCGGA
>JAJZVO010000043.1 GCA_021845665.1 Bacteroidota bacterium
GTCCCGCTGGTCTGCGACAAATTTGTGAAACTATCGCCATTCATTAAAATGAACGGCTCAAAAAGTCTCAAAACCCCATTCGGGGTTTCGGGCACCTTCACAGGCGTCCATTTTTAATGGATGCCGAGGGTGCGTTATATTTTTGTCGCACACCCCGGTCCGGCATACCCGGTCTCAGTATTTGCTAAATGGATCGTGATTTTCCGGCCGCCGGGCCCAGCAAGTACCGCAAAGTACCGTCCTCCGTTTGCGTGCCCATCATGGCATGTTTCACTATTGTGTTTATGAGGCAGCAGGTAATTGTGACGATATATTTTTCCTTAAGCTGAAACCAGTTTCTGTTTTTTGCATCAAAAAATAAGAATGGAGTTGTTATGGCAGAGAAATCCGCGGTAGTAAGACAAGTCAGAGGAATGACATTTGCCGGGCTGACCGAGTCGGGCCACTGGGTAACAGTTGATGGGCCGCCCGAGTTTGGCGGCAGCAGCGCGGCCATCAGACCGAAGGAATTGATCCTTATATCGCTCGGCGCGTGTACCGGCAGCGACGTCGTTTCGATTCTGCAGAAGAAGCGTGTTAAGCTGGGCGGATTTGAAGTCAGGCTCAAGGCCCAGGTAGCAGAAGAGCATCCCCAGGTTTATACCAAGATTCATATCGAGTACGTATTCTACGGAGAGAACCTTGCCTCTTCCGACCTCGAAAGAGCGATCGATCTTTCCCAGAACAAGTATTGTCCCGTAAGTGCCATGCTGAAAAACTCCGTCGAGATTACAAATTCTTATGTGGTCCTTCCGTCTGACGATTTCCACACCATAAAAACAGGAACATAGCGAGAAGAAGACATGGTTACGCCTCAACCCAAAGTGATTATTTTCACGACACCCACCTGCAGCTTTTGCAGGGCAGCTAAACAATACTTCAACGAAAAGAGAGTCAGATACACCGAGATCGATGTGTCCCGTGATCAACGCGCCGCCCAGGACATGTTAAGAAGGACGGGGCAGATGGGAGTCCCTGTGATCCTTATAAACAACCGGCCGATAGTTGGATTCGATAAACCAAAAATAAACAATTTGCTCGGAATCAAAGAATAAAAGAAACAGGAGTAGAGATGAAGATTCAACCTCTGGACGACAGAGTCCTTGTGGAATTTGAGGATGAAACCGAAGAGCGGACTGTGTCCGGCCTTTATATACCGGACACGGCTAAAGAGAAACCCAGGACCGGCCTGGTCGTTGCCGTCGGTACTGACGAAGACCTGCAGTCTAAAGTGAAAGTCGGCGACAAGATCCTATTCGCAAAATACGGTGGCGAGGAAATTCAGATGGATGGGAAGGATTTCCGCATCGTCCAGCGGAGCGATATCCTGGGCGTCTTCCAGAACTAACCGGCATCTTCAGGGCGCGCGGCATGGGAGTGTTGTTTGTGGTAGCGTGCAGCCGCGCGCTCGACCTACCTTAACTTCAGTTTCTTAATTACGCGGATAGCTTCTCCCGTCACCAACGACGTTGAAATGTCCTGCGGGTAGTGTTCGGTGGCATCGATGCCGCACCGTGGCAATCCGTTTACGCAGTTCGTGAATCCATGAAGAGTGAACATCTCCGTCAAGATCTCTTTCAGTTTTGCTGCTTCCTCCCTACACGAGTCCATGTAACTCCCGGATTCGGCAAGGTAGATTGCCATTAGATTGCATGCGTGCCCCGGACCGGTGTGCAATTCCCGCTTGTCGAGCGAGTCGAGCAATCTCGACGACAGATACCTCCACAGCTTCTCCTTCTGTTCGTCCGTCATCGGTGCATAGGGCAGAATGAGCGGCAGCACCATATCTGAGAGCAGTACGGTACCTTCTCCAGACCCTTTGTATCTTCCATCGGCGGTAAAAAACTCAGTAAAGTAGACTGATTCAATCTCCGCTGTAGTCTCGCTGTAAGCCGTCGACGATTCGCCTGACGATTTGGCTTCGTCTATCATCTTCAGAAGATTGTACCATAATGCGTTGACCGATGCGTTTTCGACCACCGTTCTGTAACCTGATTCTTTGCCTCCAGATATGTCGATCAAACTCGTGCCGCGCAATCTCATCCCACCAATATTGTTCTGCATGAGAATTTCCGCAGCATCCTCGAGCATCGAAAGGTAGCGCTTCATCCAATCGGTGCTTTTGTCCTTTTCGGAAAGACGCTTGACGGCAAGCGCGAAATACAGCGGGACTTTCGGATCGTCGTAATTAATGTGGAAGGTGTCTTCGTCTATCGTGGACGGGAAAGTGCCGCTCACCTCGTTAGCTACCAGGTCATACAGGTACTCCTGCTCGTACTTCGGTCTGTCCGACGAATAGGCTATGCCGTCCATAGAGATAAGCGAATCCTTCATTGTCAGCCCTCCGTACGGATAGCCGTCGATTATGGCGAAGCTCCGTATCGCCCGGCTTTGCGTGAGGTGGTTGTACGCGGAATCGGAAAGATTAACGAAACGCTTCGGAAGTCCGCTCGCGGCTCGCCTTTTTTCGATGGATTCAATGTGTCTTGCCTCAATTTCGAGGTAATCATATTCCGCGAGATCCCTTGTTGAAGCCGCAAAAGTGAGTCCCTTTCCAGGTTCCAACTCGGTCTCCCAGAAACCGATATTGAAAAGATCTTCCCGATCGTTGTTGTAAAGGTCGGCGTCGTGCGCGTAAATGAAGTTGTAATACCAGTGCGACTCAGGGGAAGTCGTGTATATCTGAGATAATTTAAGATATAGCTTCGGCAAATTCAGGTCGGCGATTATCCGCACACCATCAGGCAACTCATCCACCAGAAAACCATCTCCAGCTTTCTTGAGCGTATCCTTTGACCGGAAACTTATAAGAGGAAGAAGGCGGATCGTCATCGATTTGTTTGAGCGGTTCTCGTAATGGCAGAAGACGGTGCTCGATCCCCTCGGCATAAGCACCTTCTTGACAATCTGGCTCCCCTCAAGGTCGAACGTCAACTGGGGAAAATGGTCGAAGATGAACTTCCCAAGGTATTTAAAGCCCTCCGGAAAAATCGTTCCAGGATAATGATTGGTCGAGAGCATGTAAGACTTGCCCTCTATGATCACTTCTTCGTCCAGTTTGTTTAGAAGCGTGAATCTCTTGAGAGGATGATTGGTCGAGACCGTCAGGAGAGAATGTTGTCTCCTTGTGTTCATGAAAGAGATGGTGCTGCACGCGTAGCCGCCGTCACCGTCGGTCAGAAGCCACTCCTTTGATGTGGAGAAAGCCGGATCCTTAAGCTGCTTCTGAGTATAACTGATCATGCTGGATAATATAAACAAACTCTCGGCAAGTGGAAACTTGAGGGCTCTTCAAGTAGACTTAGAAGTGAGCTTGATTAACTCCTTGTTGGACTATAAATTCGTAAAAATGAAGAACGTCCAAGCAGTCATATTTAGTATCATGGTTCTGGCCGCACCCTCCGTTTCACTGTGCCAGGTCGCAGGAGGAACGGTTGCGGAACAGCAGGACTACACCTTCGCGATGGGGCTGTACCGCGACGGGCAGTATCCCATTGCACTTCAGCAATTCAAGTCGTTCATCAATCATTATCCCGGGTCGCACCATATCGACGAGGTCACGTTCCTCGCTGGTGAGTGTCTTCTTCAGGAACGCATGTTCGACAGTGCCTTGAGTTATTATCAGCGAGTGATGGAGCAATTTCCCGGCTCTCATTATTTCGCCCAATCAGAGCTGCGTTCCGGCGAGATATATCTCCAGTTGAAAAAGCTGGGTAAGGCCGAAAGGCTGCTGAAGAACGCGCTGGCAAATTCCGGCGACAATAGCGTGAAGGGCGAAGCCTCCTATAAGCTGGGACAGCTTTTTGTGGCCCGGGGAGACTATAACAACGCTATAAAGTATTTCGACCTTACATATCAAGGCTATCCAAAATCAGAATTCGCGGACTACGCGATGTACGGGGCCGCATGGAGCTACGGTAAGCTTTCCCAATTTGCCGAGAGCAAGAAGGCCTTCGCAGCGTTGTTGGCCGATTACCCCAACACCAAACTCCGGGCAGATGCCGTCGAGAAGATGGGTGAGTGCGATTTCTTTCTCGCAAATTATCGCGAGGCTTCGAACGAGTTTTCAAATGCCATATCGTTGACGAAGAACAGCGAGATAGTCGAACCCTCCCTTTATTACAGAGGACGTGCCTTCATGGCGGTAGGAGAGCCCGACAGCGCCGGGATCTCGTTTGAGGAGTATCTGGATCAATTTCCATCCGGTGATCACTCGCAGGAGGTCCGCGTCCTCTACTCCACGATTCTTATCTCAGCCAGGTCCGACATACCTGAGGCGCTCCGTCTGCTGGCACAGATCAAGCCCGATGATCCTATGTATTTCAATGCAAGATTGGAAACAGCTCGCGCATACGAAGCATCCGGAGACAGAGACTCCGCAGAGTCGACGCTGCTGCAATTGGCAAGTTCATCGAAGGCCGAAAGTCAGGTTGCACGATCTTATTTCGAGCTTGGGAAATTCTATTTTCAAAACAAATCCTACGGACAAAGTCAGGAAGCCTTTCTTCTGGCTTCCAAGTATCCAGCGCTTTATGCTGAGGCAATGAAGAACGCAGCCGTCTCGGCTGCTGCTGCAAGCGATTATGCGAATGCAAAGCTCTATTTCCTCAATGCCATCTCGAAGCTCAAAGGTGCCCAGTCCGTGAAGGCGCACTTCGATTACGCCGCTTCTCTGTATGCGTCCCGCGATTTTGCAGGAGCGGCACAGATTTATACGACTGCGGCGGATATCGCTCCTACCGACAGCGAGAAATCGCAAGCGCTCTACATGGCTGCCGAATCATCTTACAGAGCGGGTATGTATAAGCGTGCTACGGCGGATTATCAGGAATACCTCAAGTCTTATCCCGCCGGTGATCACGCCGAATCTGCCGCACTCGGCATCGGATACTCACTGTATTTCTCCGATCATTTTGCCGAGGCTGCGAAAACTTTCCAGAACTTTATAAACCGCTATCCCTCTTCGCCGATGCTTTCGGATGCGTACTTGAGGATGGGCGACTGTTATTATTACGCGAAGGATTTTCAAAGGGCTCTCGATATCTACAAGAGCGCGGCTTCGTCGTTTGCCGGAGACACTTCGGCGGCCTATGCGTGGTACCAAATCGGCCAGACTTATTTCCAGCTGGGTCAGTACACTCAATCGCTGAGTGCGTTCCAGTTTGTGATCGGCAAATATGCCTCGTCGTATGTCGCACCCGAAGCACGCTATGCGATCGGCTGGGTTTACTTCTCCGAGAAAGATTACACCGATGCCATATCAAACTTCAGTAGAGTGACCGAAGACTACCCGAGCAGCGATGTCGCCGCACGAGCCATTTACAGCAAGGGCGATTCTTACTATAACTCCGGTAATTACGAAAGCGCTCTAATCAATTACAGGCAGCTCCTTGAAAAATATCCCACGAGCCAGTATGTGGACAATGCGATAGTCGGCATGCAGTACTGCCTGACAATACTTGGCCGGACGCAGGAAGCCGAGCGCGTCATAGACGATTTTGTAAAGAATCATCCGAACCTTCCCAACGTAGACAGAATCTATTACAAGAAGGTCGAGTATGCGCTGAATCAGAAACACTACCCCGAGGCGAAGCGGGATCTTCGGGAGTTCCTGGCAAAGTTCCCGCATAGCGCTCTCGTGCCCAAATCACTTTACAACCTCGGTAATGTCGAGGTCCATCTCGGTAATTCCCAGGAGGCGATTCAGGATTTCAGAAAGCTTATTTCCACTTTACCGTCCAGCGACTACACTACTGCCAGCCAGGTCAAGCTTGCCGAGATATACAGTGGCGAAACCAATTATGCCAAGGCGGAAAAACTTCTCAACGAAGCGGCCGCCGCGTCGAACGACTATGGCACTACGGCTCAGGTCGACCTCGGGAAATTGTACCTCCAGCGAGGCGACACGCTCAGAGCGGAATCGAATCTGTCCAAGGCCGCGTTGTCGCAAACTGATTCCGTCAACGACGGAGACAAGGCCGAGGCAAAGGTTCTTCTCAGCGGAATTTACTTCGACAAAGGCCGCGTAGCGGACGCTATTTCGCTTGCCAACTCGGTCGCAAAAACGCGCGATGATATTATCGGGGCTGAAGCTCAACTCCATGTCGCCGAATACTATTGTGCCTCAGGCGACAGTTCCGACGCGGTATTGGCTTTCCTCAGGGTGAAGTATGTGTTCTCAAGTTTTCCGGACATGGTTGCAAGGTCGCAGCTCGGGCTCGCGCGGTGCCTGGTCAAGTACGGCAATATCAGCGACGCAAAGTCGCTCCTCGAGGAGTTCATAAAGGAGAGGAGCCCCGATGCTTTTACCAGGACTGCCAGGGAAGAATTGAATAAGCTCAATTCCCGTTAGGAGAAAACATTAGATGAACAAGACAGCCGTGTTTTACGGTACTCTCATTACTATAATTGTGCTCGCTCTCATTATCTCGTCGGATTTGAATAAGACTCCTGATTACAGACCGAAATTCGCCGGCTTCGTGACGGAGCAGATACTCTCTAAGGATACTACAAACACCTACGGTCAAAACCTTCAGGTTCTGCACGGCATACATTCGAAAGAGCAACTTCTAAATGTTATGCAAGGGTTTTCCGAAGCACTTGGCGTCAAATGTGATTTCTGCCATAACACCGACGATTTTGCAAGTGATTCAAAAGCCCCAAAGCGAATGGCCAGGATCATGATTAGAATGGTGAGAAACATCGACGAGAACTATTTGAACGGTCCCCAGATCAAGAAGGTCACTTGCTTCACCTGTCATCGCGGGCAAGCAATTCCAAAGCTGGTTGCCGAAAGGTGAGAGCGAAGATTTTAGCAGTAGTCGCTGTACTGTGCGCCTGCGCTGTGGGCGCGAACGCGCAGGGAATCGTAACGCCGCCGGTATCGACCTTCCAGCCCGATTCTGCTCTCCCCAGTGTCAAAGTCCCGGAATTTGTTATCACCGGTAAAACACAGGTCTCACTTCCCAAAGCCGCCAAGCCGACGGTGAAAATTGACTCGAACTATTTCCAGGGTAAGAGAATCCGTGGCATAGAAGCCGAATTCCCGTCGAACCGTGAGATAAGCAGGGAAATCCTGGGAGGTGCTCAGGCAAGGCCGGGACTGTTCGCACGTGCCTCAATCGGTCATTACACGACCGCGAACTATCTCCTGTCGGGAAGCGAAAGCATAAGTGGCTTCGACCTTAACGGCAGCGTGTCCGGCGACTATACTGCCGGATTCATTCCTAACACCGCCAGCAGGGGCTTCTCAGTTAGCGCCGGTCTTGCGAAGGACATCGATTCCCGCGAGATGATCAAGTCGAGCAATTCCCTGGACTTCGGCTACTCGCGATCGAGCTTCTCGCTGTATGGCGGTCCGCTGCCGACGCTTCGAAGGGAAACTTCAAAGGTCCGGTTCGGTGTGAACTCGGATATGTATCTGGGCAAGCTTCCGCTCGCATTCGGACTGGACTTTAATGATTTTACGGTCGACGACTACTGGCATGATTCCCAGTCTTCGCTCGGCCTCATGGCCAGCACCCAGGTACAGCTTCCGTCGGGTTGGCTTGGGTTCAGAGGCAACCTCAAATTCGGCAATCACACCCTCAGCGGACCTAAAGGCGGGCTTGTTAACAATCCGGTAGTTCCGCCCGATTCGGCGGGACTGAACAGGTCCATTTACGACCTACGCCTGGGCGGCAGCTACGGCAATTCGTTGATGCTGGGAAGCTTCACTTACTCCTTGGGACTCACCTATTACCAATTCCGCGACGACTCGTCGAGCACGGTTGCCAAAGTGTACCCTGACTTAAGGGCCGACTACAGAGTGAGCGATATCGTTTCGCTCTACGCGAGCCTCGATGGGTCCGTCAGACAGGGAAGTCTGGAAAAGTTTCTGTCCGAAGATCAATACGTGGACGGACTGTTGCCCCTTATCGATACGCAGAATAATCTCGTGATTACATTCGGAAGCAGGATTCTAGTTGCAGACGGCTTTACACTCATACCGCAGGTCGGATACAGGCGTGCGAAGAATTTGCCGCTCTTTTACTCCGATTTGACAAATGTCACCCGTTTGACTTATTCGACTAGTGCCTCGATAACTTCCGTGTCACTTTCAGCCGAATACAACATGGAGAATTTTTCTGCAAATCTCGGCCTTGAATATCAGAATGGAACCGCCGATTCCCTTTCTTCGATACCGAACCTCCCGCCTTTCAATGCTGACCTGGGGCTCGATTACCGGTTTACGCCTCAGCTTAATGCCATAGCGCACTTCCTTTTCCTCTCATCGAGGTATTCAGACCTTGCTCTTACACGAAAGGTGAGCCCGGTCGGATTGCTTGATCTCAGGCTTTCTTATGATTTCAAGATCATGGAACTGCCCGTCCAGGTATTTGCGGGTGGGAATAACTTACTCAATGAGAAGTACTACATATGGCAGGGATACCAGGCGTTCCCCCTGACCCTCTACGTCGGTCTGAGCAGTAGAATCTTCTGAGACTTGGCGCACACGGCTTTTCATTTTGACCGATGTGTCGTTAAATGAGGTTGAATCAATTCAAAATATTTCGCACTTTGAGTGCGAAGAACTCCAACCAATAGAGGAGGAATGACGATGGGAAATCTGAATTTTCAGGAAGGCCAGAACGAGAATCCCGAACAGGATCCTAACCAGAACCAGGGACCGAATCAGCCTGAAGAAAACGAGAGGAACCTGAGGGCAGACGAAGGCTATATCGATGATCCGACAAGCGGCTCGTCCAAGTTTCTCTGGATTGCTATCGTAGTCGTACTCATTGCGGGCATCGGGGGTGCGCTTTACATGCTGAACCGGGCGGGCTATTTGAAGTTTTTGAATAAGAAAAAGCCTGTAATCACGACGATTACTACACCGGCTCCCGCAGCCACAGCACCTGCGACCGTTACGAGCATGACGAAAGCTGCCGCTAAGCCGACGCCGGCACCACAGGGATCTTTCGCATTGCAGGTAGCAGCCTTCACAAACAGGCAGCAGGCGAACAGGTTTGTATCATCCATGAGGAAAAAAGGAATCGATTCTTACGTGGCTGAGAGCCTGGCCGGCGGTAAAAGATGGTACAGAGTCTGTACGGGTTCGTTTGATACTAAGCTGAAGGCGATTGCAGCCATTCACAACATGAAGCAAAAAGTTGGAACCGATGTCTGGGTTGTACCCGCTCAATGACAAGTCAAGGAGCATAGCCGGTTCGTACTTCTACAGGCAGTACGAACTTAAGAGAATTTATCGGAAGAATTTCTACAACGGCATGTTTCTCGCCATCGGTGTGCATGCCGTTATCTTTCTGTTCCTTATCCTTTATGCGCCGGCTCTTAGTAAACCGCCTGAAGTAAAAATGGTTCTCTTACCTCCTGTCGATGTGCACTTCAATGTGATGCAAATGAGAATGGTCGGCAGTAAGCAATCGGGTATGGATGTATCTGGAGCGGGCGGAGGTAACGGTACGATTCGCCATAATGCCGCAGCCGCTTATGCTATTGCAGTCCCTTCAAACCGGGCGAATCCGTTGAACTCGATCGATCAGAAAGCTTCCGTTGTCCCGCGGTCACTTCAGGGCCCCGGCATGAACAACATTGTCGGGATAAGCAGGCGCCCGGTCTATTTCGATACTGTGAACGGCTTCAGCGGCAATTCCATGAACGGCACAGGATCGGGCGGCGGTATTGGAACAACGATCGGCGACACGATCGGCACAGGAGCGGGGCTCACCGGCAAACCGGGGTTTGGCGGTGGCTTCGGTAACCGGTTCGTCCCGGGTAACCCGGGGAATAACTCTGCATCCGGAACTCCTTATGCTATTTCATGGAACGGTGTCGCGCGGGCTCTCGTGGCCGGAAACAGACCTGAGTTTCCACGAGGTGCTGAAAGTGGCGGAGTGGTCAGGATTAGAATCGTCGTGAATCCCGCGGGAGATGTAATCTCGATGGTCCCTGTGGAGAAATCGGGAGCACGATTGGATGAGGCGGCCATGTCGGCGATCAGGACCTGGCGCTTCAGCAGGCTGGAGAGAAACTATCCGCAAGTCAACCAGTCCGCGGTCGCTACCTTCGTGTTCAAGGCGGAATAGCTCGCTTGAGTTCAGCCGAGATGCACAAACGGATAATCCGCAAACCCAAAAGCATCTCAAATCGGTTGGAAGTAGTCGCTTCAAGGCTCCGCGATCTTTTCGGGGTACCTGTAAGAAAGCGCAGACTGCCCGATCCTCTCGATCTCTTGGTGGCTACAATACTCTCGCAAAATACCAACGACATCAACAGTCATAAAGCATACCTCAATCTAAAGAGCAGATACCCGGACTTTATGGATCTGGCCGTTGCGCGCCCGCGTGAAGTGGAACGTCTTATCAAAGTGGGCGGCATAGCGAACAAGAAGAGCAAAACCATAGTAGCCGTAGTGGCCCAGATACAGAAAAAGTTCGCCGGTTTTGAAAAAAGAAAACTTCGAAGAGAGAACAGGGATACACTCATCGATTTGCTCACGGAGTTGAACGGTGTCGGCTATAAGACTGCCTCATGCGTTGCGCTCTTCGCTCTCGGCGACGACGACGCGTTTCCGGTCGATACCCACGTTCACCGCGTATTGAACCGGCTCGGGATAGTCTGCCAGAAAACTCCCGACAAAACTTATCTCGCAGTCCGGGACTCCATTCCGAAAGGGATGGGATTCGAAATCCATTTGAATCTCATCAAGTTCGGAAGGAAGGTATGCACGGCTCAAAAGCCGAGATGTTATGAATGTGTGCTTTTCGACGTGTGTGATTGGAAAGAAAAGAACCTTGGAGCGGAAAAGAAAGCGCCGGTAGCGGATGAGGATAAAATCCAATTCATGCTCCTGGAAGAAGTTTGAACTTCGAGATGGAAAGTATTCGGGGCAACAAATTCAAGTGTGTGAGGAATATCAGCCTGCGATAATCGTTTGAGAGAATAGGAGTTACGCCTAACCGGTAGCAGTGGGAAGACCTACACGGCTTTTCGTTATTGAATTTTATCAGACTATTCATTAAGTAGATACAATGAAACGGTTGGAAGAAACACGCGCCCCGCGAATCAGCGGGATCAACGTTTCGGGAGAGACTGTCGGGGTCGATTATTCAACTCATCTGATGAACATCCTGCTCTTCTTCGAACCGGTTTCGAAGTATTGCTTGGATTCCGTCGAACGCGTTCGGTTGATTTCAACCCGTTATGAGAATCTCTCCACGGGATTCTGGTATGTAATGGAGCCCCGGTTGTCGTGTATGCTGCATTCAGATGTCGCGAAGAAGGCACTCGACAGGATGAGCGTTTTTTCGAATGTCCTCTTCGATCCGAATAACATGATTGCTTTGCAATCCGGGGTGCAGACTGTTCCGGCAGTCTTTGTCGTCGATTCGAACGGCTTCCTGACCTCGCGGTATGAAGGGGAGATAAGCTGGGTCGCGATCGAACGGAATATTCAGGCGAGAATTGCGCAGTCCGGTTACCGCGACGAACTGCCTCCCATGCCGAAGCCGGACAACTATTCCGGCACAATCCGGTCTGCATCCATCATGCGCCAGATGGGCTACGCTAACTGCGATTATGTGTTTGGCAGCGTTATCGTTCCTGAATCGGATCAGCAATTTTCTCTCCCCGATTTCTATCTGCTAAATACGATCTATCCGTTCGGTGCCTGGTATGTCAGCAGAGATTTCATCGAGGGTAAATCGGGAAGCACTTTGTATATAAGCTGTGCCAGAGACGAATCGGTGTATTTGTTCGCCGGTTCGGAGGAACGTACCCTCCTCAGATTGCATACGTCAATCGAATCTTCTCAGCACTTATCGTTCGGGAAGGACATTAAGACAGAGAACGGCTCGCTTCGAATTGAAGTAGACGACTTCAGACCGTATGAGCTTTTCTCTAATACCGGAGATTCCGACATGCTTATCAGTCTGCAGGTGATATCCGGCTCCGTGCAGCTGTTTTCGGTTGAGTTTTGTCCTCAGCTTGAGATCCTTTCCGGCGTGAATGCAGCGCACCCGATGCATCCGTAATTTATCCTTCATATTGGCAGGGGCTCATGTCAAATTTTCCCCGGGTAACTCTTCCTACGAACAGGGCTCTATCCCTTCTTCGAAATAGCTGATATATGAAGCGTTGTTCACATGGCCCAGCGCGTCCATGTCAGAGAAACGCACCGGTACGTCGACGCTGAATTTGAAATCTTCTCTATTTATACGCGACAGGTTAATTAATGGAAGGCACACATTCAACGCTGTGAAGCTTTGGACAAGCCCGGAGATCCTTGCACCGTCTACCGCGTCTGCCTGCCAGGCGATGGAGAAAGATTGCCACTAGAGCTGCGACTGCATGCGTTGCCCTTTCGGGTTCTATCGGTTAGATTAATACAAGTTAACCCCAACTAAACCGCAGATTACAATGGAAACAAAACTTATTGAAACTATCAAATCTAAGGCAAAAACCCTTAATCGCCACATTGTGCTTCCTGACGCCATGGATGATCGGGCCATACAGGCGGCGCGTAAAATCACAGACCAGTCGATTGCAAAAGTTTCCCTCATCGGAGATGAAAAAGAAGTCCGCAGGAAAGCGGCCGATCTGAACGTCCATCTGAATTCCATCGACATAATTGATCCTGCCAGGAGCAGCGATCTCGAAAAGTATTCGACCTCATTCTACGAGAAGAGAAAATCGAAGGGAGTTACTCCCGAGCAAGCGCTTGAAACGATGAAGAAGCCGCTGTTTTTCGGTGCCATGATGGTCAAAGAAGGGCTCGCCAATGGAAGTGTAGCGGGTTCCCTTTCAACTACCGGCGACGTTCTACGTGCAGGGATTCAGGTCATCGGCATGAAGGAAGGAATATCGATCGTCTCAAGCTTCTTCCTGATGGTGTTTCCATCAAAGATTTATTCGTTCGCTGATTGCGCGGTTGTTCCGAATCCGACGGCCGAACAGCTTGCCGATATCGCCATAACGACGGCCGAGAACCACAGGAAACTGGCAGGCGACGAGCCGCGTGTCGCAATGCTTTCATTTTCAACGAAGGGAAGTGCGAATCATGAGCTGGTAGATAAGGTGGTACAGGCTACCGGGATTGTGCAGAGAAGGGCTCCCAACCTCAAGGTTGACGGCGAGCTTCAACTCGACGCGGCTGTGGTTCCCGATGTCGCTAAGAGGAAGGCACCGGCAAGCGCGGTCGCCGGCGAAGCGAACGTTCTGGTGTTCCCCGATCTGAACGCCGGCAACATCGGCTACAAGCTTGCACAGCGGATGGGCGGCGCGGACGCGCTCGGCCCGATCGTACAAGGCCTGAAGAAACCAGCATTCGATCTCTCCAGAGGATGCAGCGTGCAGGATATCGTCGACGTCGTCGCGATTAACTGCGTAATGGGAGCCTGAAGTCCCTCTTCGAAGGTCACTAAGGAAGGCGCAAAGGTCACAAAGAGGATCGAAGTATGGTGATTATGCTCTTGGCAAAGCCGTATTGTTATCTTTCTAACGTGTTTTTTGAAACTCTGTCACCGGTTTGCTAACTTTTCATTTGAGTGACCGCTCGTTGCCGAGTACTTGCGCCGGTATCGTGTGGAGCTGCTAGGACGAAGACTCCATTATTGGAAAAATCATAAAGAGTATGATAGTCAACTTAAAAGACATCAGGATCGGCGAAGACAACCCGCTCGTGGTGATAGCCGGGCCGTGTGTGGTCGAGAGCAGGGAACTTGCGTTTAAAGTCGCTGGGGACGCGAAGAAGATTACCGAAAAACTCGGGATGCCGTACATTTACAAGTCGAGCTACAAAAAGGCCAATAGGACAAGCGGGAAGACCTTTGTGGGCATCGGTATGGATGAAGCCCTGAAGATACTCTCGGATGTCAAAAGGGAGTTCGATCTTCCAATCATTACCGATGTGCATTCTGAGGAGGAAGTGGCGACCGCGGCCGAGGTTGTCGATGTTCTCCAGATCCCAGCATTCCTTTGCAGACAGACCGAGCTTCTGCATGCTGCCGGAAGAACGGGGAAGGCAGTGAACATCAAGAAAGGGCAGTTCATGGCTCCTGAAGACATGCGCCTTCAGGCTGAAAAAGTCAAAGACACCGGAAATCAGAACGTCATGCTTACCGAGCGCGGAGCGAGTTTCGGCTACCATAACCTTGTCGTAGACATGAGGTCGCTTGTTATCATGAAGGAGAGCGGCTATCCCGTGGTGCTCGATATCACTCATTCTCTCCAGCTTCCCGGCGGTGAAAAGGACAGGACGGGCGGTCAGCCCCAGTTCATCTTTCCGATAGCACGAGCCGGTGTTGCCGTTGGAATCGACGGAGTCTTCCTTGAAACCCATCCCGATCCCTCAAAAGCTTTGAGCGACGCCGCAACGCAATTGCCGTTCCACCTGTTCGAGCCACTTCTGACGCAGATCAAGAGGATCGACGCGGCCCGCAGGGAAGTGGCCGCATGACGAAACATCAGGTCCTCCTATCTAAGCTGAAGAAGACGAAGGCTCTCCTTCTCGATGTGGACGGAGTCCTGACGGATGGCGCGATCATCTATGGGGCCGATGGCATTGAACTTAAAGTTTTCGATTCGCAGGACGGGTATGGAATCGTCAACGCAATCAAACAGGGAATAAGAGTCGGCATTATTACTGCCAGGAAGTCTGAAGTCGTCGAGAGGCGGGCGACCGACCTCGGCATCATCGATCTCTACCAGGGATCGATAGACAAACTCACTCCATATGAGAAGATCAAGAAGGCTTATTCATTCCAAGATTCTGAAGTCGCTTATATAGGTGACGATTTGCTCGACATGCCTCTCCTCCAACGGGTCGGTTTCAGCGCGGCACCTGCAAATGCTGTCAGAGATGTGAAAATGAAAGTGGATTACGTGGCAAAAGCGAAGGGCGGCCACGGTGCCGTCCGCGAGGTCATCGATCTGATATTGAAAGCACAAAAGAAGTAAGCGGGGATTATGGACGCCATCGAAAAAGGTAAAGAGGTCGTAAGAATTGAGGCACGCGCCGTTCAGGCTCTGGAGGGCAAGATCGGCGAAGAATTCGCCGGAGCCGTCGACCTCATAGCAGGAATCTCAGGGCGCGTCGTAATTACCGGGATGGGAAAATCTGGCCTGATCGCGAGGAAGATTGTCGCGACGCTGAATTCGACCGGCACCGCAGCCATCTACATGCATCCGAGCGACGCGGTACATGGAGACCTCGGCATGGTACGTCCCGAAGACGTGGTCGTCTGCATATCGAACAGCGGCGACACGGCGGAAGTGGTACAGCTTCTCCCGATGTTCAAGCGAATAGGTGTCCCCGTCATCTCGATTCTCGGAAATCGTTCCTCGAAGCTCGGCCGCGAAAGCAGTTTCGTCCTCGATGCGGACGTCGAACAGGAAGCATGTCCTTATGATCTTGCGCCGACGGCCTCGACGACGGCCGCTCTCGTGATCGGAGACGCGCTCGCGATCGCGCTCCTGGAAAGGAAAGGCTTCACCGAGGAAGAATTCGCGATGTTTCACCCCGCAGGTAACCTCGGCATGCGACTCCTCCTTAAAGTCGAAGAGCTCATGGTCAGAGGGAAAGACATCCCCACGGTATTGAACTCGGCCTCGCTGCGCGAAACGATATTGGTAATGACGTCGGGGAGGCTGGGAGCGACCTGCGTTGTGAATCCATCCGGCGAACTCGCCGGAATAATTACCGATGGCGACCTTCGCCGCCTGCTCCAGAAGAATCTGGACTTCTCTCAGATGACCGCTGACGACGTGATGACAAGAAATCCAAAGGTCGTCAAGCCGAACGTGCTTGCAGTTGCCGCCATCGAAGTGATGGAGAACTTCAACATCACTCAGCTCATCGTCGTGGACGAATCACGTAAACCTGTGGGCATGCTTCACCTTCACGATCTTGTGAAAACAGGACTTTCTCCTAAGAATGATGTATGATGAGACACCTGGGGAATCCGGCCCTCCTCCTCGCTCTTTTTCTCCTCCTCGCGCTGGCCGGCTGCCAGGATAAGCTGAAACCGACGGTCGTGCCGGTTACAGGGAAGCTCCCCGACCAGGAAAGCTGGAACTCCACGATCGTCTTCAGCGACAGCGGACAGACCCGCGGCATTCTCTGGGCCGGGCATGTGCTCGTCTTCAATAACATAAACAAAACCTTCCTGGGTGACAGTATCAGGGTGGATTTCTACAACGGCCGGGGACAGCATACAAGTTATTTGACCGCAGACAGCGGCATAGTGGACAACAATACGAACAATCTCGAGGCGATCGGGAACGTCTATGTCCACAGTGACAGCGGAACATCCCTCTGGACGCAGAAACTCTTCTGGAATAACAACACGCAGAAGGTGACTTCCGATGTTTTCGTCAAGATAGTATCGACTAAGGAAACGATAGAGGGAATCGGATTCGAATCGGATCGCGATCTGACGAATTACAGGATTTTCAACGTCAGCGGGGAAGCGAAGACCGCAAAATGATGATGGAGATTGAAACGAAGAATGGGAGAAGGGAGGACATGGAGAAGGGGAGACTCGGGGACACGGAGAAGCTCATCACTTCAAGTTCAATGGTATCATGGTCCGGGAAGGTAATTAGTTTTTCGACTCCTGCGTCCCGGGACTCCGCATCACATTTCCGCCCTGTCAAGTTTTCTCCTGCGGTATCCGCCATTTCACTCTTTTCGTTTGTGGCCTTTCTTCTGACCGCCGTTCTTCTCATCTCTGCCCCCGCAAAGGCCCAGCAGCCCGTCAGGCTAATCCATGCCGATAGCCTTGTTGGATACACATTAAACGGCGACGCCTACCGCGAGCTTGTCGGGCACGTTAAGCTCGAGCAGGATAGCACGACTCTGAGCTGCGACCGCGCGCTCCAGGATCTGACACGCGACTCGGTCAGCCTCTATGGCAACGTCCATGTCGACGACGACACCCTAACACTTATTACCCAGCGAGCGCACTACTCAGGAATTACTAAAACCGTTACGAGTCACACTCCCGTCTATCTGAACGACCGACGGCGTACGCTTACAGCGAACAGCGGCTCATACGATGCGGAGACAAAAATCGCGAGTTTTTTTGGCGATGTTTTCGTGCGAGATTCATCATCATGGCTGAAGAGCGATACCCTCTATTACTTCAGGATTCCCGACAGCACCATAGCTAACGGCAGCGTGAAGATAAAAAGTCTTGACAATAACGTCACGATCTACGGGGCGCATTTCCGAGATTACGGTAAGAGAAACTACAGCCGCATGATCGGCAAACCTTTACTCGTCCAGGTCGACACGGCATCTGACGGAAAGATCGACACCTTGATGATAACGGGTAAAACTATGGCGGCGTATCGCGATTCCTCAAACGAACGATTCGTTGCGGAGGATAGCGTGAAGATTGTCCGTGGCTCACTCTCCGCAAGGTGTGGCTATGGAATTTACCTTTCGTCAGACAGCCTCGTTATCCTACAAAAGACTCCCGTTGTCTGGTACGAAGAGAATCAGCTGAGCGGCGACAGCATTGCCGTCTACATAAGGAATAAGAACATATCCAGAGTCTTTGTGTCCGGTGCGGCGTTTGCCGTCTCACAGAGCGACTCGCTTTATACCGACAGGTTCAACCAGCTAAAGGGTAGACAGCTTACGATGTACCTGCATGACAGGAAGGTAAGCCGAATCATCGTTGAAAGTAACGCCACCAGTTTGTATTATCTCTACGACAAGAACAAACCCAACGGCGCGAACAAAGTGAGCGGGGACAGAGTCGTAATGTACTTTACCGACGGTAAGATCGATAAAATATCCGTGATAGACGGAGTCGAAGGGGATTACTATCCTGAGAACATGGTCAAGGACAAATCTGATGCATACAATCTGGTTGGTTTCAGGTATTACAAGGCCCGTCCTCTCAAGAAAACAATGCCAGACGTCTGGAAGTGAGCGGTAGTTTGCCGGAACAGGATGAAGTGAGCTACGAGGAGCGGCTCGTGACTGATCAGGGGACTAACGGTCGGAGCGCGCTCTATTCGCGCGAGCTTCAGAAAAAGTACAAGAAACGTTATGTCGTGAACGGCGTCTCCGTCGATGTCAAGCAGGGTGAGGTGGTCGGGCTCCTCGGGCCGAATGGCGCGGGAAAGACCACCACTTTTTACATGATGGTCGGCATGATAAGGCCCAACGCGGGCAACGTCTTCATCGACGATTCGGTCATTACCGGTATGCCCATGTACAGGCGAGCGCTTCTCGGAATAGGATACCTCCCGCAGGAAGCCTCGATTTTTAGAAAGATGAGCGTTGAGGATAACATAGAGGCGGTGCTCGAATACCGAAAATTACCCCGCACAGAAAGAAAAGCGCGCCGCGATCGCCTTATCGATGAGTTGGGGATCGGAAATATTAGGAAGACGCTCGGTTATGCTCTTAGCGGTGGTGAGAGGCGCCGCACTGAAATTGCTCGCGCACTCGCAACTGAACCGAAGTTCATGCTTCTCGACGAGCCGTTTGCCGGCATCGACCCGCTTGCAGTCGAAGATATTATGAAGATCGTCGTCAGCCTGAAGGAAAAAGGCATCGGGGTTCTCATAACAGACCATAATGTTCACGAGACTCTGTCGATCGTGGACCGTGCGTATCTTCTCTTCGAAGGCAGGATATTAAAATCGGGCACATCCGAGTCCCTCGCGAACGATCCCGAGGCGAGGAAACTCTATCTCGGTGAGAATTTTAGACTGGATAGGTATTAATCCAGGACAAATACCTTAGATCAAAATACGAATCCATAACCGCTTGAAGGTGTGCGCCACCAAAGTTTTTTTGAATCCGCCCTTTCACAAGCTCAACCCCGGATCCGATCACAGGTAAGTGCGCGTCTTCCTTTGCATTCGCCGTGATCCAGTGAGAGGCCACGGTCAAGGAGATTTGTATGAAACCGGCCGCACAAGAGTCATGTGTCTCTATGGAAGGTAAACCAGGCATTCAAGGTGACGAGGAGCACCGCGTCTTAAGTCGATAGTTTCGAGATTGTACATATATAGTACTTGCATTATGGCGCAAATTCAGGGCTGGCGCTGGACGGGATATGCGATACCTTTCTCGCCTGCAAACATCTGATGCAATTATTCTTAATCTTTGATAAGGCGGGTAACACAGATGAAATACACCTTCCGGGTTTCAGTCATCTTCTCATTATTCGTCATCGGCGTTCATCGCTTGCCGGCGCAGTGGGTTCAAGTTGGGGGACCGGAAGCTGCAGTGGTGCATTGTATTACAGGGCACGACTCGGTTGTCTTTGCTGGCACCTATCTGTGTGGGGTCTTCGTCAGCACGGACAGAGGAGCCGATTGGAAATCTCTCGATGCCGGACTGGCAAATCGAAATATAACCGTCACATCCCTGGAGTCCGACAGTACATCTCTCCTGATAGGGACTTCGAGCGGCGCTTTCCGTGCTACTGACAGCTCCAAGGAATGGATCGTGGAGGACGCAGGTCTATCCGGAATGAACGTGACTGGAGTTGTAGATGCGGAAACGTACCACTTTGCGAGCACATCTCATGGCGTCTTCCGTTTGGCCGGTGCCGAAACGAGTTGGGTTGAGGTTGACGATGGGTTGCCGAACAGCCCGATAGAGAGTATAGCGATCAGTCCGGATTCATCGAGAGTACTCGCTATCGGTACACAGACTCAGGGGGTCTTCGTTTCGACCGACTCGGGCCGAGACTGGTCCGCCGCAAGTAGTGGATTGGGAAGCCTGAATGTCCATGTGGTGGCTTTTGATAACACCTCTCCCGATACAGCCGCCCCGCGTCTTTATGCTGGCACAGACCTCGGGGTGTTTCAGTCAACCGATTTCGGGAAAACATGGTTCGCATGCAATGTTAACAATTCAGGTATCATATCAATAGGGACATTTGTAAATACCTACGGGGTAAGAAGCATTATTGCTGGGGCATATTTGGAAAATGGCGGACCCTTCGAATCGACCGATGACGGAAAGACGTGGATTTCCATCGGTAACAAGCTGCCACCGAACAACGACGTGTTCTCCATCTACACACCGCATGATTCGTCAGGATACATCTACCTTGGCCTGGGCGGGGCGGGTGTTATCCGTTCCACAGATTGCGGCGCGACGTGGAGCGCCGCCAATCATGGATTGTTGGGGTCGGCCATCTCCTCAATTGCCGTGGCCGACAGTGGTGCGGGAGATCCAAAGATTTTCGTGAGCTCTTACTACGCCAACTATGCATCACACGATGGCGGAGGGGCCTGGTCCGCTATGAGCAATGTGTGGTATCCCACGCCTCTCTGGAATCACATAAAAAGTTTCGCTGTGGACGGGGGAAAAGTATTTGCATGCGGAGACTTTACGGGGATGGCCTCTAACGTGTATAACACGACTGATTTTGGCATGGACTGGACTCCAACGGCCTCCTTGCCGAGCGCGACCGTCCTCGCCATTGCGCCGGATTCGCCAGACTTTCTGTACGTCGGGACAAACGGAAACGGAGTTTTCGATTCGCACGATGACGGTAACCATTGGTTTTCCATCGGACTGACAAATTCCGACTTAATGTGTCTGGCCAGTGGCACCACGACATCCGGTGGACCGATTCTTCTGGCGGGTACAACGACGGGCGTGTATGGCTCTACTGACGGCGGCGCTTCATGGTCGCAGATCGGGTTGACTGACAGCGCAACCGGGTTCGCGATAACCGGCAGGGGCATCTTCACCGGAAGCGAGAACGGTGTGTTTCTGTCGCGCGATGGGGGAAAGACCTGGACGGCGGAAGATTCAGGACTTACAACGCGGAACATTCGCTCGCTAAACGCGATAAGATCAAATGTGTTTGCGGCCACCGACTCAGGAGTGTTCTTTTGCAGAAGCACGAGCAACGGATGGGAGAGAGTTAATGAAGGCTTAAGTCATGTCTCGATTAACTGTCTCACTATGGATTCGACCTGTCTCTATATCGGTACCTCAAGCCAGGGAATCTGGAAAAGGCCGCTTGTTGATTTCGGGATCATCACCACATGGCCCCGGCATTTTGTTCCGGCTGATGATTCGGTACTGACAGTCGAACCGGTGAGCTTTGTTTGGGATCCAATTCCAGCCGCTACAGGGTACGAGTTGCAGATTGCCTACGATTCGACGTTCGGAAAGATATGTGTGGATTTACCCTCAGCCGGAGACACATCTCTGAACGTTTATCCTTTTCTACAAGACACTGGGTATTACTGGAGGGTGCGCGCATATAGTCAAAACGATACCGGCGGCTGGTCCGACATTCGGTATTTCAGGACGGGCAGGATCACTTCCATCGAAAAGGGGCCGGTGCAACCGATGTCGTTTTCTCTTTTTCAGAATTATCCCAATCCGTTCAACCCCACGACAAATATCGGATTTCGAATTTCGGATGTCGGATTTGTTACGCTGAAAGTGTATGACGTGATGGGAAGAAGAGTTGCGACGCTTGTGGACAAGGTGGAACAGCCGGGGAGTTACGAGGTCCAGTTTAATGGAAGCGATTTGGCGAGCGGAGTGTATTTTTACAGGCTGACGGCCCCGTCATACTCAAAAGTCATGAAAATGCTTCTCCTGAAATAAGTGCCGAGCTAAACTGTTCCTTGACTATCTGGATGAGTGGGGAGAGGCGATCTCCCTCAAAGGTTCCAGACATGGTCCGAAGGATCCTGCGGATAAGACTCTGCAGCCATGTAGCGAGGAGTCGGCATAAAGCCCCGTCAGAATTGTTTATAGGTCGGGATGGCGCAAGGCGCACACTGGAAACGGTTATATGCTGAGCGACTGGACAAAGTAGTCTGAGAGGACGCGACGCGAAAGACCAGGTTGCAACGTGAGTGAACGCACCGGGCTTCTTGTGACGCTCAGCATGCATCCAGCAATCCGGTAATGCACTATTCCATTTTTCCCCATTTCCCTTGCACAATTCATTTCTGTTTAATTATATTCTATCCAATGATAACGAGTTTACAAATACTCCGGCCCGCAGTTTCACCGGATAATGGGTCCGCGAGAACACTCCTTCCCGACTCCCGGGCGACAAAGAAGGATCCGCTGACTTGGGGTTCGCCCCGCGCGGAATTCTACTACTATTTCTATTTCCCCCACCGGGGGATATAATCTTACTCTAGCCATACATAGCCTTAATTTCCCGTGAATTTCCAGAAGCATTCAGATAGAATGTTCCGTTTACCAAAAACGAAAAGAGTTGCAATCCGAAGACTGACTTCGGGGAAGGAGTGAAACAAAATGGTCGTTGTGTTCGATGAAGAAGCGACTGAAGCTGAGATCGAGAACGTGATTAAGGTCATGAACGAATTCGGTTTCGATGTCCATAGATCTACAGGTGTTTCAAGGACAATATTAGGCGCGATCGGAGTGAAGCCGGACTTCGACCACAGACAAATACAGGTGTTGCCCGGTGTCGACGAAGTCTACAGGATAACTGAACCGTATAAGCTTGCCAATCGGTCGTTCAAGCCTGAGGGAACGGTAATAGATATCAAAGGCGTCAAGATCGGAGGGCTGGAGGTCATAATTATGGCTGGCCCATGCGCGGTGGAAAATGAAAAGCAGCTAATGGCGGTTGCCGAGCATGTCGCTAAAGACGGCGCCAAGGTGCTTCGTGGAGGAGCATTCAAGCCGCGCACGTCGCCGTATTCATTCCAGGGAATGGGTGAAGAAGGATTGAAGCTTCTCCGGAAGGCTGGGGATGAGTTCGGGCTGGTCGTGGTAACGGAAGTGATGGACAGAAGCCAGATTGATGCCGTTGCCCAGTACGCGGACATACTCCAGGTCGGCGCAAGGAACATGCAGAACTTCACGCTCCTCAAAGACCTCGGAAAGATTTCCAAGCCCATCATGTTGAAGCGCGGTCTCGCAGCCACGGTCGAAGAATGGCTGATGGCTGCCGAGTACATCCTTGCGGGCGGTAACAGGGAAGTCATGCTTTGTGAGCGGGGAATTCGCACGTTCGAAAATTCTACGAGGAACACTCTCGATATTAACGCCATTCCGGTCGTTCATAAGAAGAGCCATCTTCCGGTGATCGTGGATCCTTCGCATGCGACTGGCTTGAGGGAGAAGGTAGTCCCTGTGGCAAGAGCGGCTGTGGCAGTTGGAGCCGACGGCATCATGGTCGAAGTGCATAACGATCCCGGCAAAGCGCTCTCCGATGGTCCTCAATCTTTGTATCCGGAGCAGTTCACGCAGATGATGAAAGAGATCAGGCTGATTGCCGAAGCGATCGGAAGAGAAATACCTGCTTGAGTAAACACGAATCTGCTGGTAGCTTATGTATCGGCGTAATCGGATGCGGCCTCATCGGCGGCTCGATCGCCCTGTCCCTGTCAAATGGCGGACACACGGTCTTTGTAACCGACAGAGTCGAAAACGAAAAGAAGATCAGGAAGCAGATCCGGAAGGCCGTGTTCACAAAGGATATTCCGGAATTATGCGCCGAGAAGCCGGATGTGATCTTCATATGTGTCCCGTCCTCTTCCGTCGCTGATGTCATCCGCAGGACAGCACCACTGGTCTCAGAGAGAACGATCATTACGGATGTCGCGGGAATAAAACATCCCATATTGGAAGCGGCGCGAGGAATAATCCCCGACGGTGTCCTATTCGTGGGTGGGCACCCGATGGCTGGCTCTGAGAAGTCTGGAGTCGAGGCGGCCCAGCCATTTCTGTTTCAGAACGCAGTCTATGTCTTGAGCCCGCTTAAAGACTATCCAGCTCCGGCTATCGCCCCGCTGGTTTCGTCGATTGAGCAGCTCGGCGGGAGAATCCTTGTGATGGATGCCGCGCAGCACGACAGGATAGCCGCGGCGACAAGCCATCTCCCGCAGCTGGTTGCGGTAGAGCTCGTCAACCTTCTGAAAGAGGTCTCCGGGGGCGACGAGCATTTCAATACCCTTGCGGCCGGGGGATTCCGCGACATGACGAGGATCGCCGCAAGCGAGTATACGGTTTGGGACGACGTGATACGCTCAAACAGCGCGAACATCGATTCGATGCTGGCTGCGTTTATCAATAGGCTTGCAGCTCTGGATGCCGATGTGAAAGAGAGGAACGACAGGAATATCGCGGCTGAATTTGAAAACGCGAGGCTCGCCCGCGCCGGTATCCGGAAAGGCGGGAAGGGCTTTCTCCATCCTCTTTACGACCTCTACGTCGTCGTGGAGGATAAAGTCGGCGTTCTCAAAGACATCACGTCCTCACTTGCCGATTCCGGCGTCAACATCAAAGATATCGAGCTTTTAAAGGTCAGGGAAGGAAGCGGCGGGATGTTCAGGCTTTCTTTTGATACTCAGGAAATTCAGGACCGCGCGTCCGAGTTGCTGGAACAACGCGGCTTCCAGATCCTTAGAAAAGAATTCGAGGGGTAGCTACTCCTCATCATCCTCTTCAATCTTCCCTTCGCCTCCGTCTGCTTCAGTGATTTTCATCTTCACCCCTTCCAGTGAAGTGGTGAAAAGGGACCCCTCGTCGGTCGAGAATATCTTCCTGAAATCTTCAGGCTCGAAGAATTCGGAGAACCTGTCGGCGTATTCTCCCAGCTTCCTTGCATAATACTGGGCGTTGTAGTCCGGCGCTTGCTTGTTGTGTTCGTCGAACAGAACAGCATTCATGAAAGTGCGCGGGTTTGGATCGTTTCCCACGATATAGTAAGAGACCCTGTCTCCCGGCCGAAGGTCGGTGCCTGCTCCGATTGCCGCTTCAAACGTCGCGGTCCTGTTCCTTCGGCTCATCTTCACCGAAGCGAGGTAGTCTTCGATGCTTTCACGGACAGCTTCGGTCCTTACCATCTTCGCCAGCGGCAATTCCCTGTCCAGTATCTTCCTCGTATAATCGGAAAATAGTTTGTGAAGCCCTTCGAGATCTTCCCGGAGCATACGGGCGATCGATTCCTGTATGAACTCTCTAGCGAATCTTTCCATACTTCGGGAAATGAGTGCCGATCCCCGGATCTTTATTTTCCCATCGTATCCGAGTAGGGCATAGTTCTTCTTCTTGTAGCTGAGCATCTTTACGTATCTGCCGTCGAGCGATAGATTGATTCCCGTGGGAAGCGTCCCCGCCAGCTCTGAGACAAATCTTCTTTCCGCTTCGTCTCCCTCGATCCCGGGTGGAGGGACGAAATAGAGGCCGTCCGTGTCCACCTCAAGAAGCTTCCCTCCACGCTCGATAATCCCGGCGATCATTTGGCGGAGAATTTTTTGGCCTGTCTCCGTCACCCTGTCTGCGGAGGCATAGTCGTTGAATATGCCTCGCGAATAACCGAGGTATCCGTAGAATGAGTTGATGAGAATCTTGAGTGAGGATTGCATCGCATCAAGCCTGGATTTCTCGACCGGGTCGGACGCCTCGCGCATCTCCTTCTTTGTCGAAAGCCTGAGCTTCGTCAGGTGTTTGAGCGTCTTCTGGAACACCCCGAGCTCATCGGTCGGGGGCGAGATGCCATAAATGATCATGATGGAAGGGTACAGCGACTCGACGTCGGCGTGAATTATCGGGCCGGCGACTCCACGAAGGAAGACGTCCGTGTATCCGCCGGAAGTCTGTCTGCCAGGCTGGGGGTGGGGAATGGTGTGCTTCTTCCTGAGATACTCTCTTACGAAGAGAGATTCTATCTTCGTTGCCGCGCCTCTCGGTATCTGACCGTAGTTGTAGGGGAGCATCTGTGCCAGGTAGAAGTTCGTTTGTGAGAGATGCTCGGCAAGAAGCCTTGTCTCTCGAACGTCGTCGAAGGCGTATTTCACGAGAAGGTCCGGGTCCTTGAGCCACGTCTCTGAAATTTTCGAGCCGTCTATGTATACCCTTTCGGCGGAAGCGAAGCCGAAAAACTTCGCCACGTTCTTCAGACCGTAGCTTTCGAGTTCGCGCCGCGTTGCGTCGTAGTTCTGGACTAGGAGATAAGTGTCGACGATGTGCCTTCCGGGAATTTCGAAGCCGAGATACTCTATTTCGCGTTCTCCCCCTTTTCCTGTCGAGAGTTTCGGCTCGAGGAGTTCTCTTCCTATCCTGAACTTCACATTGTTCATCTCGCATCTGCGCAGGATGTAAGGAAAATCGAAATTGTAGACGTTATGTCCTTCGATGACATCGGGGTCTCTATTCCTGATCATCTCGACGAGCTCGGTCAGCATTTCCGCCTCGCTTTTGTTCCGCCCGTCGATCATGTATTCCCAGCCTGAGTTGTCGGAAAGCGAGATGAGTATGATCCTGTCTTCCGGCCGGGAAGGATTGGAGAATCCTGATTTGGAAAATGTCTCGATGTCGAGCTGCATTCTCCTCAGGTCCGTGAAGGCCATTTCTTTGAAAAGAGTGATACCCGTCTGCATCAGGAATTGATAAACAGGATCGGGTTTGAAGAATATTTCTTCCGCCTCCGATATCTCCTGTCTTTTCCCGAGGTTGTTGACTGCCGTCGTCATTGCCCGGCGAAGGTCGCTCCAGCGGCGGAAAACGCAAAGATGCCTGTAGTAGTTGTTCCCCGTGAGCTCCACGTCCCAGAATCTCTTGTCGAAGCCTTTCAACAGGGCCGAATCGCTCAGGAAAAAAAAAGGATAGAGCTTCCGCGTCTCGGTGACGTTCACGCCATCCACGCGTTTCACAAGCTTGACTGTGGATTCGCCTGCCTGGTAAACTGCGATGACGTTTGTCTCAGCGTTCTTGCCGAAGAGGATCGAGTCCATCACCCTTCCCGTTAATTCCGTGGAAGCCGGCTAATGACCGTGATCATGGTCCCCGTTGAGTATCGAGCGGATCCGCGACGCTATCATGGCTATCGCCACATTGTTCTCGCCGCCCTTGGGGATAATGATGTCGGCCCACATCTTGCTCGGCTCCACGAATTCCAAATGCATCGGTTTCACCGTCTGAATGTACTGTTGCATGATGGAGTCGAGCGACCTCCCTCGCTCCGTTATGTCACGCTTAAGTCTTCTAAGAAGCCTTTCATCGGCATCCGTGTCGACAAAAACCTTGATATCCATGAGATCGCGAAGTTCTTTCGGAACGAATATTAGAATGCCTTCCAGAATGATCACGCTCCTGGGACGTACGATTTCCTTTTCCGGCTTGCGTTTGTAAGTGGTGAAATCATAAATCGGTTTCTGGATCGCACGTCCGCTCTTGAGGCTGCGCAGGTGTTTGATAAGGAGTGCGGTATCGAGTGATCCCGGGTGGTCGAAGTTTACTTCGTCGGCAAGTTTTCCCCGGAATCTTGCGAGGTCTTTATAGTAAGAATCGTGTTGAATGATTATCAGGTCGTCCAGGTGGAGGCGGTCGATGATTTTCCTGGTCACTGTGGTCTTGCCGGAGCCGCTTCCTCCAGCTATCCCGATTATGATGGGTTTCATCCAGAGACTCAGTCCGAATTTAGTGCGCACATGCCCGCGTTGTTTAGGACGGGATCGTTAAAAAATATAATATGCCGGTGTATGAAGCAATTTGGGGTCTCAAGCGTAATGGGCGATCCGATCCCGTTTGCGAGGCAA
Source organism: Bacteroidota bacterium (assembly GCA_021845665.1). GTDB lineage: Bacteria > Bacteroidota > Ignavibacteria > Kryptoniales > JAKASW01 > JAKASW01. The sequence goes on from JAJZVO010000043.1 coordinate 27,568, forward strand.
TGGATCTGAGCTGGGGACGAGCCGGACGCTCCAGTGAATGAGGCTCGAAGCCCTCTGTAGCATTCTCGAAGCTGTGCGTGATAGTATTGAAGGCGATTCGCTACGGTAAAAGCGACATGTCAAAGCTTTTCTTGCGGTCTATCATTATTTGCTGACACTGCCGCCTTTTTCAATTGAAGGCAAAAGGGTGATGCTTGCGGCACGATTGGGAAAGGACATGGGGATGAGGAGAAAAAAAAGGCGCATCCTGTTGGAAGCGCCTTTTGCCTGCAAAATGTATTGCCTCGTTTTTACCTTCGTACCAGCGGTACATACTGCCGCTGCGCGTGGCCGAGGTAAAGCTGCCGCGGGCGTGCAATTTTCTGCTCGCCGTCCAGAAGCATCTCTTCCCACTGCGCAACCCAGCCCGATGTCCTGCCGATCGCGAAAAGTACGGGAAACATGTCGACTGGGAACTTCATGGCCTGGTAGATCAGACCTGAGTAGAAGTCTACGTTAGGATAAAGTTTTCTCTTTACGAAGTAGTCGTCCTCCAGAGCGATCTTCTCGAGCTCCAGTGCGATATCGAGAAGCGGGTTCCGTCCGGTCACCTCGAACACGTCGTCCGCGAGCTTCTTAATTATTTTCGCCCTCGGATCGTAGTTCTTGTATACCCTGTGTCCAAAGCCCATGAGACGTTTGTCGCCCTTTCCCTCCTTCACCTCTTTTATGAAGGCAGGAATTTTGTCTTTCGAGCCGATCTCTTTAAGCATGCGAAGTACCGCTTCGTTCGCTCCGCCGTGTAGCGGACCGTACAGGGCAGCAGAAGCCGCCGCCAAAGCAGAGTACGGATCGACATGCGAGGAGCCGACGCTGCGCATCGCGTTGGTACTGCAGTTTTGTTCATGGTCGGCGTGCAGGATGAAGAGTACATCCAGAGCCTTCTCGAGAACGGGATTCGGTTTGTAGTGCGCTTCGCTTCTCTTGAACAGCATTTTTAGGAAATTACCGGCGTAGGTGAGATCGTCTTCCGGGTGAGTGTACGGTAAACCGATGGAGTGTCGATAGGCGAAAGCGGCGATAGTCGTCACCTTTCCAATAAGTCTGTAGATCTGAAGCTGTCTCGACTCGGCATCGAAGATGTTCTTTGCATCGGGGTAGAATGTCGAGAGGGCTGCCATCGTACTCGTGAACATCCCCATCGGGTGTGCATCGTAGTGGAACCCGTCCATAAACTTCTTGACGTTTTCGTGGACGAAGGTATGGAGGGTGATGTTCTTCTTCCAGTCTTCGAGCTGTGGTTTCGTCGGGAGCTCACCATGACGAAGCAGGTAGGCCGTTTCCAGGTATGTCGCCTTCTCCGCGAGCTGTTCGATTGGATACCCTCGATACCTGAGAATTCCCTTGTCTCCGTCGATAAAGGTGATTGAACTTTTGCACGACGCGGTGTTCATGAAGGCAGGATCGTAGCTCATCAGGCCAAAATCATCGTCGCTGACCTTGATCTGCCGCAGATCCATTCCTCGAACAGCCCCGTTTTCGATCGGTAATTCATACTGTTTCCCGGTTCGATTGTCGGTCACGGTTAAGCTGTCTTTTGGCATAATTCCTCCGTTTTTTCGGAAATTGCCCGCGGTATGTGTCATCCCATGCTGACCTGCATGATGCCAGGATTCATTAAGTTGCAGGCATCGGTCGGAGAAGTACGGTTTCCCGCGGGAGCTCCTTCAGTTAAGTACCGTCTGATTTACGGCATTTGATTTTTTAAATTGCGAAACGGACATCTCTATGTGAATTGTCTCTTCGCCGAAATGTGGAACTTGATTCGTATGAAAGGAAAGTCACGTATCGTTGCTGACCGCGTTCTCCGTTCGTCATCGGTAATTTAGACGAATCAGACAGGAGTTGGATTTCCAATTTCAACGGTCTCCACGTGAAAATTTTTGGAAGATGCAACGACGATACCTTCGATCAATGGTCAACCTCAGCTGCATCTCTCTTCAACTCTTCTTCCGGCTTGATTTCCTCCGATCCGAAACCGTGAACCCGTCAACTTGTGTGTGCCGTGCACCGTCGGGGCCTGTTCCGACAATTCTGTACTCAACCTTCTGACCGGAAGTGAAAGGTCCGATTATGGCAGCCCAGTAACTGTTGTTTCTGCCGTAGTCGTTATAGCGCCATTCGGCATGGACCGTTTGTTTGGATTCCTTCGAATCGGGACCGGAAGTCTCTAATTCCAAAAAAATTTCCTGACTGAGTTCGATCGGGTAACTACCGATCCAAATCACAACCTTGTCGCTTGGGAACACCTCAGTTGGGGTCCGGGGAGCATCGTCTGTATTGTGCCAGATTACCATTGCGCTTCAATCCGTCATTCATTGTGTGCCGTGCCGGCGCCACTGAAATTGAATCTGAGATGGAAGTCTCGAGCAGTAAAGGCGAGGACTCAACCGGCCTAACCTGTTCACCCGGATTTGGGTCTTGAAGACCATATCGCTTCCGAAAGAACCAGCGGTCTGTTCTCGCATCGAGCCCTTCCTTTTGTACTAATGTACTTCTCAAAGCATTTAAGCGCAATGCACTCCCGGTGCTTTTCAGAAGAATCTTGATTGATATTTTCAGAATCTACCTCACCGCCTTTGTCCCATGGCGCTTACATCTCGGCTTGGGTTTTCGGTACCATGAAACCATCATACGCAACCCCTGCACGTCGGTTGTGCAACTTTTTCACGTTAACCATTAGCACCCTTCGAAACGGGTTGATTATCCAAACTTCTTTTTGGCACCATCATTGAATTGTTATCGATATGGTTACGTCTTTCTGTGAACATTCACCGGCATCCAGAAAGGAGAAACAGGGTCAATAGGTTCTGCAGAAACTCGCCTGCGGCTCCCTTTGCCACGGGCAGGAAAGTACGAGAGTTCCTTCATGCCTGCAGTAGACGCCTGCTGTTTGAGTAATCTTGACAGCGGGCGTCTCTCTTTTTACTTATATAGTGGACTATGAGAGCATCCGGAGTTTTCATAAGAACAGCAACCTTCATTGTACTGTCGATTTTTCTCGCCTCGTGTGCAACTCTCTTTACCACTGCGGCAGGCTCGTATAATATCTCTGGCATCGAGGCCGAGGGGAGGAGCAATGGATACGTTTTCACGATTGAAGCGGCCGGAAAGATAGGGAGGGTTGAGGCTTGGATGGGACCCGGCAATTGGCTGTATATCTCAATACCGGATACGAACCTCGATTCGGACCGATTGAGTAACCTCGCTTCCTGTCCGGTTGTCTCCGGCATGCAATTTTTCCGTTACCACGGATCTGTGCAGGTCACTCTGCATATGAAAACCAAGTTCGATCATGTAAGTGTTCTTAATTACAGAGATGACAACAACGTTTATGTCGTTTTGTACAAATATACCAATTAGTTAATTGTAGACATTCGAACCAGATAACACATAAGAGGACAAAAATGCTGAAACGCCTGTTAGTAATATCATTCGTCGCAATATCATTCTGCACATTTTCAAATAGACTTTATGCTCAAACAACCGGAATCGGCGTCGGCCTTATGGTAGGGACCCCTACAGGGATTTCTGCCAAATTCTGGACTTCTAATGTGAATGCAATTGATCTCGGGATAGGATGGTCAAACAACGGTACCTGGACGCACCTAGGGAATGGCTATGCATACTATTACACCCAAAGTCTCTTGCATATACAAGTGGACTATGTCTGGCATGCCTTCCATGTCATCAGATCGCAAGAGCGTCTTCCTCTTTACTACGGATTCGGGCTTCATTTCGACAGTGGTAATACTGTCCCTACGGCAATCGGGGTTCGGGGCGTAGGCGGAATCGATTGGATGCCGCGAACAGTGCCGCTGGATGTCTTTCTTGAAGTTGCGCCGGTGTTCTATGTCGCTCCCACTGCAGGATTGGGCTTCGATGCCGGACTTGGAGCGCGGTTCTTCTTCCAGTAAGAGTGAATTCACAACGATTCTGATCGCTTTGAAGGACTCTTATCCCGAAACGGCCAATCCATAAAGTTTTCGAAACTTTCAATATTTCCTTGCTATTGACTCAAAAAAGCTGTTATTTTTGAGCAAAATTGAATATGTCAAAATCAAAATATCTGGCAGGAAAGAAAATCGTTCCTCACCCCATACCGGGGGGGATAAAAGTCACCGATCTGATCGATAACTATTTTCAAGCTTATAACGCGGCAAGATTGAGAGAAGCTGCTCAACTGTTTGCGCAGAAAATGCTTGCCCCCGATGTGACGATCGGGATGAGCCTGACTGGGGCGCTGACACCGGCGGGTCTTGGCGGCTCGTGCGTGGTTCCGCTGATTAAATCGGGATTTGTCGACTGGATTGTATCCACCGGCGCAAATCTATATCACGACACGCATTTCGCGATAGGTCATTCGCTTCACAAGGGAAGTCCGTTCGTTGATGATACTCTTCTCAGAAAAGAAGGGGTGATTCGTATCTATGACATCCTTTTCGATTACGAAGTCCTTCTATCCACCGACGCGTTCTTCAGGCACCTGATCGCACAGCCTGAATTTCAAAAAGAGATGGGTACGGCGGAATTCCACTACAATGTAGGGAAATATGTTGCGGCAAGAGAACGAAAACTTGGGATAAAGAACGCCTCAGTCCTTGCGACTGCTTATCGTTACGCCGTGCCGGTGTATACTTCCAGTCCGGGCGACAGCTCGATAGGGATGAACGTCGCGGCGATGGCCCTCGACGGGTTCGGCCTTAAACTCGACGTTTCGCGGGACGTGAATGAAACTGCTGCCATCGTGCTGAACGCAAAGCGCAAGGGAGGCCGGAGTGGTGTATTGATTTTCGGTGGCGGCTCTCCGAAGAATTTCATGCTCCAGACGGAGCCACAAATACAGGAAGTTCTCGGCATAAACGAGAAAGGACACGACTTCTTCATACAGATAACTGACGCACGGGTCGATACCGGCGGTCTGTCCGGTGCGACTCCTTCTGAAGCTGTGAGTTGGGGAAAAGTGGACCCAAGCAAGCTCCCCGATACCGTTGTTACATATCTTGATTCAACTGTCGCTATGCCGCTGATCACCTCTTACGCCCTGGCGAAGCGCAAACCGAGAAAGCCGAAGAAACTCTACCTCCGGCTCCCTGAATTAATGGAGTCGCTCAAGAAAGAACACGATAGGGTAAAACATAAACTAAGATGAATTTCTCTTACGATTGCTCGATTACGTTTCCCAAGGGCTTCAAGGCCAGCGGAGCAATTGTCGGAATCAAGGCCAACGGTAATTACGATCTCGGCCTTCTGGTCAGCGAAACCGCCGCAACCTCCGCTGCGGTATTCACGAGGAACAAGTTTAAAGCGGCTCCTGTCGTTCTCAGCCGCGAAAACCTCGTAAAGAGCGGTCATAGAACCAGGGCGATTATCGTCAATAGCGGATGCGCCAATGCCCTCACAGGAAGGAACGGTATCCTGGCGGCAAACAGAACCGTCGCTGAGGTTGCCAGACAACTACGGGTACCGAAATACCAGGTCCTTGTCGCTTCAACCGGCGTGATCGGCAGACAGCTCCCCCTGCAGGACATCAAGGATAATATTCCGGGCCTTCTTGCCGCTCTTAAATCCGAACCCGACAATCATTTTGTCGAGAGCATTCTGACGACCGACAAATTCCCCAAACAAGTCTCACTCGAGGTCGCGCTTTCTTCGAAGAAGAGCCTCAGGATCGGCGCCACCGCTAAGGGCGCAGGCATGATACATCCGAACATGGCAACGATGCTTTGCTTCGTCACGACCGATGCGGTGATTTCACAGAAGAAGCTTGCGGCAGCGCTTGAGCATGCTGTCGACAGTTCGTTCAATACAATAACCGTGGACGGAGATACGAGTACAAACGATACAGTCTATGTCCTTGCTAACGGAGCCTCTGGTGTGGAAGTGCACACGCCCGCTGACTACGAAATTTTCGCGGAAGCACTCGTGAAGGTCCTTCGTGAACTTGCCATGATGATAGTGAGAGACGGAGAAGGTGCAACGCGTTTCGTGACCGTGAATGTCGAGTCGGCTGCCAGCTATGCGGACGCCGTGAAGGTCGGAAGGGCAGTCGGGACATCGCCTCTCGTAAAAACCGCGATTTTTGGTGGTGATCCCAATTGGGGAAGGATACTCTCCGCAGTAGGGAATTCTGATGTGAAGTTCGACCCGGCCAAGGTCGAGCTGAAACTCGAAGGAAAGAGCATTTTTAGGCGCAACGAACCGCAGCCGGTCGATCACAGAATTCTCGAAGAGATGTTCGCGAAGAAAGAGATTGAGATGACCATAAGGCTCAATGCGGGAAAGGAATCGGCTCGAGTCTTCACATGTGACCTGAGCTACGATTATGTGAAAATAAACGGTGAGTACACCACCTAATATTAACCCAAACAAAAGAAGGAGTCACGTATGGGAAGGTACGAAGAACTTCACCAGCTCATCAGCAGCTTTGAAGCGGATTTCCGCAAATTCTACGAGAAGCAGAATAAAGCTGCGGGTACCAGGGTGCGTAAGCACATGGGAGAATTGAAGAAGTTTGCCCAGCAGATTCGCCAAGAGGTGCAGGAAGTTAAGCAGAAGATGAAGGACGAGGGTCAGTAAGAACTTTTGTAGATACTCCCCTCATCCGATTGGGGGGAGTATCTTTAGGATGCTCATAGCGGATTGAGCAAGTGTAGGGAGTTACATTGGAACGAAGCATCGAATGAAATCGACGCCTCCGGGGAGTGGTTGTCTCAAGGTGTGAAAGTGGTTGTTGCGGACGAGCTTGGAAACCTTCCAGGCGTCCGGCCATCAGTTTGCATCCTTCTTCTTGTGAATGTCGATCATATTTAGGTTGTCCACGTAAATCGTGCTGTCAGTATCTTTCAACTCCACGAATTTTCTCGCGATTTCCTTAAGCCTGTCCGCAGTTTCTGCGATGAGCTGAAGGCCTTTGTCGATTTTTTCGTATTCGCCGTTCTTGATCGATTTCCGCATCATGTCGAGCGCGAGATAGATAACGTTCAAGGGATTATTGATTTCGTGACCGACCGTCGCAGCAAGTTCCAGCACGGCTACTCGTCTGGTAAGCTGTTGAATCTCATTATGCAGCGTTCGGACCCGGACACCGCTCTCGACTCTTGCGAGCACCTCCTGATGTGGAGCGGGCTTAGTGATGTAGTCGTCGGCTCCGGCCTGGAGTCCACGGACCCTGTCCTTCACGTCGCCTTTCGCCGTCAGGAGTATTATGTAAGTGAATCTCAAGTTCGTATCGCTCTTGATCCATTTTGCCACTTGTTCACCGTCCATCTCGGGCATCATCCAGTCGATCAGCATTACGTCCGGTTTGAATTTTGAAGCAGCCTCGAGCGCCTCACGTCCGTTGCTTGCCTCCATTATTTCATAGCCCGCCTTGGAAAGGACTCTCTTGAGGATTATTCTCGCATTCGCGTCGTCGTCGACCAACAAAATTTTCGAGCTCAAATGTCTTCCTTTGTCCATTTAGGTATCGTGAAAGAAACCGTTGTCCCGAGCCCGGCCCCGTTGCTTTCCATGGTTATTTCTCCGCCCATCATTTCAACCAGGTGCTTGGAGATGACGAGTCCCAGGCCGCTCCCGCCATACTTGCGCGTTGCGGTTCCATCTACTTGTATGAATTTTTGAAAGAGCTTGTCCTGCTTTTCCTTTGGAATTCCTATGCCCGTGTCTCGCACTTTATACTTCAGGTATTGGCCGGTTATCTCTACGGATACTACGATTCCGCCTTTGTCCGTGAATTTTATTGCGTTACCGACGAGATTGATAAGGACTTGTTTCAATTTCCTGACGTCGGCAGCTGCGAATAGAGGAGTCTCAAGCGTGACGCATTCCAGCTTGAGATTCTTCTGATCCGCCTGTACTTTGAAGAGCGCATAGACCTCTTCCATGATTTCGTCGACATAGACCTTCTCGATCTGGAGCTGCATCCTGCCGGACTCTATTTTTGAAATGTCGAGAAGGTCGTTTATCACATTCAGAAGATGATAAGAACTGTCTAGAGCGTTTCGCGTGAATAGCCGCAGCTCTTCGTCCCCTTCGTAATATCCTTCGGTAATTAAGGTGAGGAATCCGATTATGGAATTGAGCGGGGTTCGAAGCTCGTGAGAAGTGTTTGCAAGAAATTCGTCCTTCAGCTGGTTTACCTCCAGCAAGTGCCTGTTAAGCTTCTCCATCTCCCGGAATCGCAGCATCTCCTTCCGGATTGTCCCTTCGGAAGAAGACTTTCCGTGCCTGTCGGAAAGCGTCACTACACCGGCAATCAACTTGACCAACCCCCGCGTTTCAATTGCCACGACTTGTTCGTTGACTATAAGCCTTTTTCCCCCACGCGAGTTTATGCGGTACGAAAGATTCCGAGCGGTCGCTGAAGATTTGGATGTGTATCGGAATCCGTGAAGACGTTCAACGTCATCGCGATCTATGACAACCTCGTTGTAAAAGTTGTTTTTTAAAAAGGAGGTGACGGGATACCCGGTCAGTTTTGTGAATCCGCCAACGCAACTCTTTGGGCTGAACAGCTTGGCCGAAATTTCAGCAGTGTATATAAAACCTGGAATCTGTTCCAGGCCCCGACCATTTTGCTTCTCTATCGGGCTGGCGTCCTTATTTTGGTGGTCTGCGGTTGTCAATTTGTTGTTCTGTCTCTTGTCCGGAAATCGGCTGTTCTTTCTATCGGATGTTCTACATGATTCTTGAGTTCATGATTTCCAAAAACTGGTTACTCCGGGCTATTCTGCAACAGGCGGTAGTACTTGAGAATGACCTTCTGGTATTCGGGAGGGAAATTCTCCCTTATGAGCTTGAGGAGGCGCTGTTCTGCCTCAGACTGCGTACCGGAAATGTTTAGTTGACCCGGACTTCGAGTTATCACATCCTTTCCTGCCCGTGTGACGCGCCTGTTGTCGTATTTCTGAGTC
>JAJZVO010000114.1 GCA_021845665.1 Bacteroidota bacterium
CGCGTATTCGACCGTCAGCCAGCTTGGCTACATGTTCCTTGCCTTGGGTGTCGGTGCTTTCGGCGCGGGCATTTTCCATCTCATGACTCACGCCTTCTTCAAGGCCCTCCTGTTCCTCGGAGCCGGAGCCGTCATACACTCCCTGCACGACAACCAGGACCTGCGCGATATGGGCGGACTCAAGCAGCTGATGCCCGGTACTTACAAAGTTTATTTGATCGCATGTCTGGCGATTTCCGGCATTCCGCCCTTTTCAGGTTTCTTCAGCAAGGACGAGATTCTTGGAAAGGCATTCGGAGTTTCTTTCATACTCTGGCTGATAGGTGCCGTGACGGCTTTCCTCACCGCGTTCTATATCTTCCGCCTTTTCGTGATGGCGTTCGAAGGGAAGCCGCGATTCGATGTACATCATCTGCACGTCCACGAAGCTCCGAAGACAATGTTACTCCCGATGTGGGTCCTCGGTGTCCTGGCTGCCATCGGCGGTTTTGTTGGGATTCCCGCCGTACTCGGAGGAGGGGACAGCTTCGACAAGTTCCTGGATCCGGTATTCGAAAACGCCCAGGCGAAATTGTCAACCGTGTCGTTCATGGGAGCCGGTACTGAGTACCTTCTCATGGCGGTTTCGGTCCTACTCGGCATAGGCGGCATTTATCTGGCGTATACCGCCTACCTGAAGAGGCCGGAGCTTTCGGCTAAGCTCAGAAAGAGCGTTGGCGATCTTTACGAAGTGCTTCTCCATAAATATTATATCGACGAGATTTACCAGGCTGTCGTTGTAAAGCCGATTATTTATGTCAGCGAGAGATACCTGTGGCACGGGGTCGATGAAGTGATGATAGACGGTTCTGTGAACGGCGCAGGTAAGACGGTGAGATTCTTCGGAAGAGTCCTGCGGAAAATTCAGACGGGATTTGTCCAGAACTACGCGCTAGCCTTCGTCATCGGCGTCGTCATTATGGTTGGATACCTAATCTTGAAGTAACCCGAGAACAACGAAATGTTCGAAACAAACATACTATCATTCATTATCTTCACGCCTCTCGCAGGGGCAATCATACTATTGCTGATTCGGAATGAGAAGCTTGTCAAGAGCGTATCCATCCTGTTCGCGGCAATCACGTTTGCGTTTTCCGTCGCTCTTTATTTCCTTTTCGACGTGAGCAAGCCTGGTTTCCAGTTCGTCGAATATGTGCCATGGATAAATAGCCTGAATATCGGCTACCATCTTGGCATCGACGGCATTTCACTTCTCTTGATCGTACTCACTACATTCCTTACGCTTATAGCCCTCATCGCATCGTGGTCGTCGATAAACAAGAGGATTACGAGTTTCAACTTCTTCGTCCTTCTCCTCGAGGTCGGCATGCTCGGCGTGTTCTCGTCACTCGACCTTTTCCTGTTCTATATTTTCTGGGAAGCGATGCTTGTCCCGATGTACTTCATAATAGGTATATGGGGACATGAGCGCAGAGTTTATGCCGCCGTGAAGTTCTTCCTTTATACGATGGTCGGCAGCCTGCTGATGCTTGTTGCAATCATCTGGCTCGGCTACTATGCAAGCACGCTGCCCGGCGGGACATTTACGACTAACCTTGTCGAGTTGTACCAGATAGCTCCGACGATTCCGCTCTCCATCCAGGTGTGGATGTTTCTGGCCTTCACGCTCAGCTTTGCGATCAAGGTGCCGATATTTCCGTTGCACACGTGGCTTCCCGACGCCCATACTGAAGCGCCGATGGCAGGGAGTGTTCTTCTTGCCGGAGTGCTTCTGAAGATGGGTACATACGGCCTTCTCAGGTTCTCGCTTCCCCTTTTTCCCCAGGCCGCCTTCGAGTTTCTCCCGTTCATGGCGATCCTCGGAATAGTCGGAATTATTTACGGTGCCTTTGTTTCGATGGTGCAGAAGGATATCAAGAAGCTTGTAGCCTATTCATCCGTTGCCCACCTCGGCTTCGTGGTGCTCGGCATCTTCGCTCTAACGGTTACATCAGTACAAGGGTCGGTTATTCAAATGGTCAATCATGGCCTCACGACCGGCGCATTATTCCTTCTCGTGGGAATGCTTTACGACAGACGGCATACGCGGCTCATCAGCGACTTCGGAGGCCTCGCCAAGAGCGTCCCGATCATGGCCACTTTCTTCATGATTGCGATGCTCGGCTCGGTCGGCCTCCCCGGACTAAATGGTTTTGTAGGCGAGTTTATGATTTTGCTCGGCTCGTTCAAGAGCCAGTTCCTCGGCTCGCCGGCTTATGCCATCGTCGCCACCAGCGGCGTCATTCTGGCCGCCGTTTACCTTCTCTGGATGTACCAGCGAGTCTTCTTCAAGAAGCTGGATAAACCGGAAAACGAAAAGATGAAGGACCTGAATGGTCGTGATATCGCCGTTCTTGCTGCGATGGTCGTGTTTATCGTTTGGATCGGCGTCCACCCGATGACGTTCCTTTCAAAGAGCGAGCCCGCAGTCAAAGCCTTGGTCAGCACGATGACTAAGGCGAGAGTAGGCGGCATAAGCGCGTTGCAGCGATGAAACTTTCTGAATGTAAAATGAGTGATCCGACCAATTTCCCGTTGAGAGGAATATAAATGGTGTTCAATTATAACGATATTGTTGCTGTCAGCCCGATACTTTTTCTTAGCGTGTTCTCACTTCTATTGCTTGTCGTGGACGTGAGCGTAAAGAAGCCTGCCACTGTTCTTTACTGGCTTACTTTGGTAGGACTGGCGGTCACCGGCTTCCTTACTGTGAATACCTACAATGCTCCCGGATCGGCCTTCAACGGGATGGTTTTTACCGGAAGGTTCCCGGCATTTTTTGAGGTTGTCTTTGTTCTGAGCGCAGCGCTAAGCGTTCTTCTTTCAAAACCATATCTCGACAAAATTGACGATCACTACGGTGAGTATTATTCCCTCGTGAGTTTTGCTACCGTCGGTATGATGCTTATGGCGAGTTCCCGCGACCTGATGGTGCTGTTCCTTGGACTCGAGCTTATGTCGATAAGCCTGTATGTGCTTGCCGGCTTTGTGAGGAAGGATGCGAAGTCGAACGAGGCGTCGCTTAAATATTTCCTTCTCGGCGCTTTTGCTACGGGCTTCTTCCTTTACGGAATCGCTCTGATTTACGGAGCGACAGGTACGACGAACCTGGCCGATATTCTGGGGAAGTGGATGTCGGTACAGAACGACCCGCTTCTATGGATCGGGGCGGCGCTTATTTTGGTCGGACTGAGCTTCAAAATATCGGCCGTTCCATTTCATATGTGGGTGCCCGATGTTTATGAAGGAGCGCCGACGACCGTGTCCGCGTTCATGTCAACGGGGAGCAAAGCTGCGGCATTTGCGGCCCTGGTGCTGTTGTTCAGTTACTCCGTCCATCCGTCGCCACAGTTGCAGGTCGTCATTGCTTACCTGGCGGCTTTCACGATGGTCGTCGGGAATCTGATAGCGCTCGTCCAGACTAATATTAAGAGGATGCTTTCATATTCGAGCATCGCACATGCAGGTTATGCGCTTGTCGGAATCGCTTCTGCAAATGCTCTAGGACGAACCGGCGTAATGTATTACATGCTCGCTTATACATTCATGCAGATCGGTGCCTTCGGTGTTGTCTCCGTCCTGGAAAGCAAGGAAGGCGAATATCTCGAGATATCCGATTACCAGGGCCTTGCTTACAGGCACCCGTTTATCTCGGGGCTGATGGCACTCTTCATGTTTTCGCTCGCAGGGCTTCCGCCTCTTGCCGGATTTTTCGGAAAGTATTATCTTTTCGCGTCCGCCGTGTCTGCAAACATGACATGGCTTGCAATTGTCGGCGTACTTGCTAGTGTTGTGTCGGTATATTATTACCTGGGCGTCGTTGTGAATATGTATTTCAAGGAAGTACCTGAAGGTACCACGTCAGTGGTGATATCGAAGCTGGGTGCCACGGCTTTGATTATTGCGGCGGCTGCGATAATCGAGCTTGGTTTGACACCGGGATACATCGTATCACTGACGGAGAAACTTTTTTAATATTTGAAGGTATATCTTGCGAATGTGATCGGCCGCTTCTAATTTGAGGCGGTTTTTTTTATCTTCAATCGGAGTCGAAATGGAATATTTGCTCACTGCAGAAGAGATGAGGGCGTGCGACCGGGAAGCGATCGAAAGCGGGAAAGTCACGGGTCAAGCGCTGATGGACAGAGCGAGCCTTGGGGTTGCCAAGGTCGCTCAAAAAATTCTCGGCGACCTTCACGGTAAGAAAATTGCCGTGATGTGCGGAAGGGGGAACAACGGGGGAGACGGGTTCGGTGCGGCGGTTTACCTTGGCCAGATGGGCGCAGATGTGAAAGTCATATTGACCGGGACATCGGTCGAAGTCTCCGGCGACGCGAAAGTCTTTTACGATAAGGCGAAAGGCATGTCTAACGAACAGGCAAAGATAGAAGTTGAAGAGTTTGAGAAGGCGTCGTCCTCCCTCAACTTAAACAATTATGACCTGATCGTGGACGCAGTTCTTGGGACCGGCTTAAAAGATGAACCAAAAGATAATGCGAAGAAGGCTATCGACATGATGTCGAGTGCTTTCACGCCGGTTCTTGCGGTCGATGTCCCGAGCGGGCTTGACTCCGATTCGGGATCTGTTTTTGAATCGGCGACGACATCCGTCGCAACGGCGACTATGGGTTTCCCAAAGCGCGGTCTCTTATTGAACCAGGGAAGAGAGAATTCGGGATCCGTATATGTCATAGATATCGGGATGCCTTCGGAACTGACGTCGCTTGCTGCAGTGGAGACAGCGGTGATAACAGCGGCAGATGTTCGCGAATTGCTGCCCCGGCGAAAACTCGAGACTTACAAACACGCCGTCGGCAAAGTATTTGCCCTCGTCGGTTCCGTCGGGATGACCGGTGCGGGCGTAATGGTCGGCAGAGCGGCAATGAGAGCGGGTGCGGGCGCCGTTATGCTTGGTGTGCCCTCCGAACTTAACCCCGTATTTGAGTCTCAATTGACCGAGGTGATGACCGTACCTCTTCCTCAGACGGGTGATGGTTCACTTTCCCTTGCAGTACTCCTCCAAATACAGAAGAACCTTGAATGGGCGGATGTCCTTGTTATAGGGCCGGGCCTCTCCAGAAATCAGGAAACTTCGCAGATGGTCGCAAAGGTCCTCAGGAGCCGGGACGGTACGATCATAGTTGATGCCGACGGCCTGAATGCCATTGCGGACCAGTCGAGCATTCTAACTGAAACGAATGCAGAAATTATCCTGACTCCTCACCACGGCGAATTCAGCAGGATGACAGGATTTTCACCGGAGGAAATTGCGAAGGACAGGATTGAAATGGCGCGAAACTATGCGAGAGAAAATAAGGTGACACTGGTCTTGAAAGGATCGCCGACCGTTGTCGCAACCAAAGAGGGAAAGGTTCACGTCAATGTACACGGAAATCCCGGTATGGCGACCGCGGGAATGGGAGATGTTCTTACGGGTATAATTGCCGCGATGGTCAGCCAGAAGCTCAAGCCCGCAGACGCGGCGATCGTCGGTACTTACATTCACAGCCTGGCCGGCGATGTTGCCCTTCAATCCAAGGGAATGTATTCGCTCATTGCAACGGATGTCATTGAATCCCTTCCACAGGCTTTCAAGAAAGTAGATAACGGAGAAATAGTTGAATTTCAGAGAGTCTCCTGATTTCGTAAAGTATCAACTCCCCGTCCTGATATGGATGGGATTCATCTTCGCGTTGTCCTGCGTGCCGGGTTCCACGCTGGCGCCGATTGAATTCATGGATGCCCATCTGATTGCCCATTCGCTCCTTTTCGGAATGCTTTACATCCTGGGGTACAGGGCGTTGAAGTATCAGAACTACAGCCGCTTCCTTCATGAGTTTAGCCTCCTCGCGGCCCTCGTGCTTGTAGCGCTTTATGGGGCGAGCGATGAGTTCCATCAGTCGTTCACGCCGGGCCGGAACGAAGATTTCAAAGACCTTATGATAGACGTAATGGCGGGCCTGGTCGCGCTCCTAATCGTTATGGCTTATGAGCGTATCCGAAATACCACGAAAAAGCTTGAGGAGAACTGACGGCCTCAATGGCGATGGCCGCTGACTTGATCCGGTTCGGGCGAGTGAAACATTCCGCTTGGGGGACTCGCCTGTTATGATCGAACTAATCGTACTGCTCCTGTCGCTTTTGCTGATGGCTCTCTTCGCCGCCGTTGAGACCGCTTTCGTATCAGCAGACAAAGTGGCACTCGTAATCGATCTTCCCCCCGGTGTGGAGTCGAGATCGGTATTCTATTTCCTCCGAAACAACGAAGTATTCTTTGCGACGGTAGTCGTTGCAAGCAACGTGTTCGTCACGGCTTTCTCTTCGATCGCCGAGTTCTATTTTCACACGAGTTTGGGAATTCAACTTCCGATTGTAATTGGGGCGACTACGGTGGTCGGGTTCCTCACGGGTGAATTGGTTCCGAAGAGCATAGCTATCGAGAATCCTGAACCCACGGCGCGATTACTCCTTCCTTTCGTCAAAGCGTTTGCGTACTTGACGAAACCGATTGTGGCAGCCACTGCGGCTGGATCTGGCTTCCTCGCGCGGGTGGTATTCAATTCTCCATCTTCAAATTCCCTCATGTTTCAACGCCGCGATGTGTACAGATTTCTCGGGACCACGGTTAAAGGGGGATACCTCGATAAGATTGAATCCGATCTGATTCGCAGACTTCTGGAGAACGCTTCAGTCCCGGTCAAGAACATAGCAGTGCCGAGGACCGAGATCGTCTCCGTAAAATCCGGAACACGGATCGAAAAGCTCAGGGAGGCTTTCGAGAAGACGGGGAAGAGTAAGATCATAGTCTACGATTCTACCATCGACAACGTCATCGGGGTCGTCTATGCAAAAGACATATTCAAAGACGTACAGATTACGGATGAATTGGTCAACGACGTCCTTTTTGTTCCCGAGCAAATTTCAGTCGTAGACTTGCTTGATGAATTCAGAAACGAAAAGGTCTATGTCGCGATACTGATCGATGAGTTCGGTGGAACGTCAGGGCTTGTTACTTCGTCCGACGTCATGGAACTCTTTCTCGGTGAAGTAGCGATCTGGGACAGTGAAGTGCGCGTCAAAGCGATCGCTCCTAAGCAGTTCGTACTTCAGGGGAATGCGGAAGTCCACGAAATTGAGGAAGCGGCCGGAGTGACTTTTCCCTCCGGCGAGTATTCAACCGTTGCGGGCCTGATCATTTCGCAGATAGGCCGGATCCCTTCCAGGGGGGAAGTCATCAGGATCGGGAATCTCGAATTTCAGGTCGTCAGAGCCGACGGACGAAAAATCAATACATTGAAGTTAATTTTGAAATAGACGAAGATGGTTCAATATCAGGTGCAGTTTGACGTTTTGTCGATCAAGGCGTCAAAACCTGAGGAAGTTCTGAAACTGTTTAGAGAACTCCTCTGTTATTTCATTCGATGCTTTTTGCCCCTTTTCTGGATTCTGCGGGGAGTCGAGCTTGAGGAAAGGAAGAAGTACCATTTCACGAATGCTAGTGCCCATCCAACTATCATTTGCTAACTTGGTCCCGCCAAAAGCGGGCGGGATGCTCATTCCAACAATAATTTTACCTGCACGTTGTTTGGTAAAATTAGTTGGAATGGCACTAGAAATTGCCGTTTT
>JAJZVO010000044.1 GCA_021845665.1 Bacteroidota bacterium
CCTGTTGACGTATTTCTGAGTCAGGAACGACCGCGATGCATCGAGCAGGTGTCTAAGTATTGTTTCCTGTCGATGGATAGTCTCGTTCGTAATGTCTCTGTCATGCATATCGGTGACGACCCGGTTCATTTCTTTTGCTATGTCGTTGAGGTTTCCTAATATCCTTTCTTGAGATTGCGATCTTTGAGCTTCTCTTGCGAGCTGTTCAAGGGACTTACGAATGGCTTCCTGTCTCGCGGCGAGCCTTGCCAGCTCGGCTTGCTGCCGCATCGACAAACCTCCCTGCATTCCGAGTTGACGGGTGAGCGCATTCAGGCTCTCCTGGCTTGCTCCGAGCTGGTCAAGCTGCTGAAGGAGGGAAGGGGAGCCGCCACCCTGGCCCTGCATCATAGACTGCAGCGTAGCCTGAATGTTGAGTACCGCTTTGTTTAGCGAGCCCATGGCTTCACTTTGCGACGGTCCGGGAGACTCCCCGCCCCTGCTCTGGAGTTGGCTGAGTGACTCCTGCATCTGGGAGTAAGCCTCGCCGATCTGGCGCCCCATTTGAGGAGTAATAGCAAAGCTTTTGTTCGAAAGCTGCATCATCTGCTGCGCGGTGTAGCCCAGCTGCAGCATCAGTTCGTTCTGCTTCAAGGAAAGCATCCTGGATTCGGCCGAATACGGCACTACGTTCTTCGATCTATCGCGCAGTGCCTCTTGCTCCTTCGAAATCTCGAGAAGGTTTTGCTGTGCCTTTCTAAGAGCATCCATGGTGGCTCGCTGCCGGTTCTCAAGCATCGACCGCTCAGTTTCCGACAGCCGCTGCCTGAACTGCTGAAGTGCGGACGATACATCCCTTTGGTTTGTGAGTGAATTTGAGAATTGCCCCCGGGAAAGCTGACGGCCTGCATCCCGCATTTTCTCCGAAACGCCTGATTTGTTCAGCGCTTTGCGTGCGTCCGAAAGCTGCTCCGTCGGCATCTCACCAGAGAATTCCGACATCATCTTCTTCAAATCGGCTGTGGCGCGCTCTGCCGACGAAAATTCCCTCCGGATCTCCTCTTGGCTTTGGGCAAGTTGACGGCGAGCTTCGCCGTTTGTGGAATCCGACGATGCCGTCGACTTCTGAACTTCGTCTTGCTTCGAAAGCATTTGCTCGACGCGCGTCCGAAGCTCGTCGAATTTCTGCTCGATCTGGATGCGCTTGATCAGGCTCAGGGTGCGTTCGATGCTCTTCCGAAGCATCTCATCGTTGACCTGGAAATTTTTCATCGCTTCGCGCACCATGTCAGGATTCAGCGACTGAATGGCCTGCTGCAGTTTCTTGAGAGCCTCCTGGAAGCCGGGTGAATTAATGTCCTGCAGTGCCTTCTGAAGTTCCAGATACTTTTCGAGCGTCCGTGGGGAGATGATCTTATTCTCAAGCATGTTCTGCGTCATCTTTTCGATCTGCTCCTTTATCCCCTCGACCTTCTTCTGAAGACTATCGTATCGCTGGAGAGTGTTGTCCATCTTCTTCTGTTGTTCCCAGCTCAACTGTTTTGTCGCCGTCTTCATCTCTTCGGATATCCTGTCGAACTGCTGCTTCAGTTCGTCGGAGCTGTTAAGGGCATCTTCCGTTTTTTGAATAAGGCCGCTATGCTCGCTGTCGGCCGCCGCGAAAACTTCCTCGAGCGAAGGGAGGCGCAGCGTGTATTCAGCGCTCGAGGTCGCCTTCGGCCCGTCTACCATGTCGTTGTCGAATACTGTGGCGTGATAGCTGATTACGTCCTCAGGAACGAGATGGCGCGACGAGAGATCCCACACGTACGATATCTCCTCCTCACCGGCAGTTTTCGATGGAATCGGAATCTCGATGGAGCGGTATGTCTTTTCAGGCGGAATGTATTTTGAGCTGATCAGCTTATACTGGAGAAGAAGCTTTGTGAATCCGTAGTCGTCGCCTATCGAGATCCTCAACGGGAGAATCATGTCCCGGTTAAGAGCGACGTCTTTACCCGGAATCGTGATCTCGCAAGTCGGGTACTGATCGCTTACCGCCTTTGCCGTGTAAAAGATTGGGTCTCTGTTACCTAGGCTGTCGTAATCGAGCAGGCGCAACGAATAGTCTGATGTGTGCCGCACTACGAAAAATCCGTGCGCTTCAGTACCGCTCGTTTCCATTTTGACATTTGATGTGTCGCCGAAGGAAATCCATGCTTTCAGCAGACGCTTATTACTCCGGAGCGAATACTCGGCGCGCGTCCCAACGAGCGCCGAGAAATCTCCGATGTCTTCCTGAAGCATTTCCGGCGGTTTCCCTGTGTATTGAGGGTAAACTAGCCGGACCGTGAAATTGTTGACAATAGGAAGTTCGACGACATCGACGCTGAAGTCCCGGCTTCTTTGACCGCCTGCGGTAACGTAATACACCAGGTCGCCTCTCACATCCGGCATCCTGAACATATAGATACCATCACCTCTCTCTTTGACGACGTGTCCCTCGAATACCTTCTCGTCGCTGTACTTCTCGCTGACTGAAATGTCAGAAGGGAATCTTGCGGCGGTCACGAGCCCGAGCTTGACATGCACGTTGAGCGTGTCGCCCCTCGACAACTCCGTGTCGCCGGGAGCTATTTCAAAAGTGTACACCAACGGGGTGACATAATTGTGCGTGAAGTCCACTGAGCGTAGAAGTGCATTCGGCATGCTGGACGGAAAACCGATTAGCAAGAGTGCGGCAATGGTCAGACTCGCGGCAAGAAGATAGGCCGGTTCCTTCCGCGGTCTGTGCCTGACTGCCGTCTCGAGTTCGCGCGAAGAAGCTCTTCCTATTGTCCGTCTGATGTATTCCCTGACAAGCTCTTTAGAATGTAATGGCTCATGAACGGTGCCCATGAGCTCGATGGCGTTCCGTAATCTGTCCTTGATGTCGGGAAATGCCTCGCCGGCTTCGAGAGCGGTGTCGACAAGGTCTCTGGTTGCGACCGGTCTGAAATAATGCGACAGATGAGGAAGAAGGAGCTTAATGAATGTAAACAGCAGGACAGCCGCGGAAATCAGGAAGAGTGAGGTCCGAACCACAGTGCCGAAATTGAAAATCATCTCGAGAAGACCGGTGATGAACAGAGAAAGTACGAGGACTGATATGCATGCGGCCGCCCCGTCCACGATGCGCGCCAGGACCTTCCTTCGGTAGATGTGGCGCAGCGACGCTAATACATCTTTCCCGGATTCTTGGCTGAGATCATATTTCATGAGCTAGTGAGTAAGAGCCCAGTAGACTATGTTTGTGCCGAACTCCATCGCTTCCCGTCGTTTGTTTTCAGGATCGCTGTGGACTTCGGGCGGATCCCATCCGTCGGATGGATTACATCCTGTGGTGTAGTACACCGCCAGCCTTTTCCCGACGAAAATTCCGAATGCAGCCGGAGGTTTGCCGTCGTTCCAATCCTGTATCTTCGGCGGGCCTTTGGAAAAATCAAATACGCAGCTGTAAAGTCCGTATGAGTACGGCAATGCGACAAGCTTCTCCTCCGGCAATACCTTCTTTATTTCCCGTCGAAATGCCTCGTCCATACCGTAGTCGTCGTCCGCGTATAGAAAACCGCCGTCCTGGATGTATCGACGCAATCTCTTTGCCTGTTCATCGCTAAATTTGATATTACCGTGTCCCGTCATAAATAGTATCGGATAACCGAAAATGTCGTCGCTCATTATGTCGACATAGTGATAATTCGGGTCGACGTTGATACCTGTGTGTCTTCCGACGAACTGCAGGAGAGTCGGTTCCTCGAGCGGATCGTTGTACCAGTCCCCGCCTCCGTCGTACTTCAGCCTCGCGATCCTGACCGCACTCGACTTCTGTGCGAAGGCTTCGTGCACAATCCCGATACAGATTATGAGGAACAATACCGCGAGTAGGAAATCTCTCATCGATTCCAATCTAAAGAAGGGTAAAAGCAGTTTCAAGATAGCGGCCGTTCGATTCACCCATCAATATGGCGTTTCGCTTCGAAAAGTGGTAAGTTTCCTCGTGGAGCAATTCATACATCAGAACGGTTACCTGACGGTCTTCATATCGGTAGCCCTGGCTGGAGAAGTCGGCCTGTTTGCCGGTGTGGCACTCGCGCGATCGGGGGCGGTGTCGCTGACGGGGGTTGTGGTTCTCGGCACGGTAGCTTCGTTTGTCGGCAATACCATCTATTATTATGCGGGGAAATTTCTCTGGAAAAAATGGAGCTTTCTGCGGGATAAATTGGGTGAGAAGGTTGATCGAGCATCGCGTGTCGTGAACAGATTCGGATCTCCGATTATGCTCGTGGCAAGATTCTTCTACGGTATCAGGGATATCGTTCCCATCACGCTCGGTCTCTACCAAACGGAACCGGTCCGCTTTGCAGCATACAATCTTGTCGGCGCATTTCTCTGGGCATATTCATTCACGGTTCTCGGAAAGGCGTTCTCATCTTTCGTAGTGGGATATGCCGGGAGTTTAGGCGCGACGCTCGGGTGGGTGGTGATTTCGACAGTCATAGTGGGTGTCTATTTATCCATCCGTCGACTTGCTTCCAGGTTGCGTTGAGACCCTCGCATAAAGAAACCGCCGGCTGACCTGGAGCGGATCGAACCGGCGGCGGGTATTTATTCCTTCAATACACTTTGCTTCATTGCGTGCCGTCGTGGCAATCGGTGCATGATCCTTCTTTCCATGCGTCCCCGATGCCTACATGCGGATGAACGAACGGTACGCCGTCAAGATTCACCACCGAATCGGCCTTCTCTCCCTGGGCAAGTATGATGTGACAGGTCGTGCAGCTGTGCGGTATCACCTGTCCATCGGCACTCTTGTGGTGCCCGTCATGGCAGCGGAAGCAACCCTGGTATTCCATGTGTCCGAGATCGTTCGGGTATGCCCTCCAGTCGGCCCTCATGTACGGGAAGAAGTTCTGTTTGTAAATAGTCTGTAGCGATGCGATCGCGCCCGCGATGGCGGAGTCGTCGTGGGCTGCAACTGCCGGATATTTCCTCTGGTAGAAAGAATTGATGTAGAGGGAGATGCTGTCCAATGCATCCTTCGTATCCACATAGCGGGGAACCAGTGCGTTGACCCCTTCCTGCTTGATCCAGGGAAGAGCCGGGCTGATAGCACCCGTCGCCATTGCATCGTTGATCGCGTCTCCCGGCGATTTTATGATGTGCGTCGGCCGGTTGTGACAATCCATGCAATCCATCGTTTTGATTTTCACGTGTTTGACGGAATCGGGCGTAAACGGGTTGTCGCTCGTAGTGAATGTTTCCGTTTTTCCATCCTTGTTTACGACGCGTACCCATGGAATGGTCTGCGCCGTGGAATCGGTCGGGATGAACTCGACTGTGTGTGTGACGTGCCAGTGAACGGATGGGCGCTGTGGCTCAGCAGAAGTACTCTTACCAACCCTGACCAGCATATCGAGGTCCCAACGGGTGTTTGCCGAATCCTCGAGATAGAACGTCTTCGTTATGCGGCGTTCTCCGGTAAACGACTGTGGCCAGTGACACTGCTCGCAGGTTACCCTGGCAGGACGCAGATTCTTTATGGGGGTAGGAATTGGCCGTGGGAATTTATTGAACAGCACGGCGTAAACCTGATACGCTCCTGACAATTTCGACTTGACGTACCAGCTTGCGCCTGGTCCTACGTGGCACTGCACGCAAGCGACCCTCGCGTGCGGCGAATCGGCGTGAGTGACGAACTCCGGCTTCATCACCCTGTGACAGAGTCGTCCGCAAAACTGCACAGACTCCGTCGCCTCGAAAGCCCTGTAACTCCCTATCGCAGTGAACACCATTAGAAGAAGCGTTCCCGTCGAGAAAATGAAAAAAGCACGGCGGTGTTTTGGATCGGAGAGATCGATCTTGGGCATCAGAGAACCGCCGGTTTGAGCCAGCCGGTGGTATCGCTTTCTTTCGATCACCGCCCCGAGCGGAATTATGAGAAGCGCCACTATTAGAACTGCAGGGAAGATTATGTAAGTGACGATTCCAAAGTATGGCGGGAGTGAATTCCACATCGCCGAGAGTACCATCAGTATCAGGATCGTGCCGAATACGACACTCGCGATAATGGCACCGGCCATACTTATGGGGTTGTAAAATATGTCCGGTAACTTTCTTTTCTTCATCATTGCCTCTGTATGGTTGTTAATGTCAATGGGTCCATCGACGGGATATGAACTCCGTCATCGGACATCATCGTTGACCTAACGATGCCAATTATAGACCTGCTCAGAGGAATGGTCTAGAAAAGGTGGCGATATCGCCTTTCACTGCCGGGCATAAGTTACTATCTGATGCCTATTCAATTCAATATGTCGTCATAATTTCCCAAAAACTTGAAGAGAATTTCAACAACCGCGGGCCTTCTTTTTCCCCGATATCGAGATTGACTCAGAATTGAAATCGATTGAAATCGACACCGCTCAAACCTGTCCTGGTCAGCTGAATTCAATTTATCGGGACGCGCTGTTGGCAGCCGTTCGATTCATCGGATGGCTACTTTGGGGATACCTGCTTTGGGACGGGGATGAGTTTTGCATTAAGCCCGTCTGGGTGGTTACTCCTCATTCTCATTACTTGGTTGAGTCTTTCATATCATTCGAGTTAAATTGGTCCATCATGGCTATAATGATCTTCATTACGGGTGGGACTTTCGACAAGGAATATAACGAACTGACGGGGAAGCTCTTCTTCAAAGACAGCCATCTGCAGGAGATGCTGAGGCTCGGCAGGTGTAAACTCGATGTCGATGTCAGAACACTCATGATGATGGACAGCCTGGAAATTACGGATGCCGACAGAGGCATCATACTCGAAAATTGCACTTTGTGCGAACACGAGAGAATTGTCGTCACGCACGGAACGGATACGATGGAACAGACTGCGCAGCTTCTTGGAAAGTCTATCAAAGACAAGACCGTGGTCCTTACCGGCGCCATGATTCCTTACAAGTTCGGGAGTTCTGACGGGCTCTTCAATCTTGGAAGTGCCCTCGCATTCGTTCAGACTCTGCCCCATGGCGTGTATATAGCTATGAACGGGATGTATTTCCACTGGGACAATGTCCGCAAGAACAGGAAAACGGGCGAGTTTGAGGAGATAAAATGAACCTGACGCGATGTCCATGGCCGTCGGATGATCCGTTGATGATCGAGTATCATGACGTGGAGTGGGGGGTGCCTCTTCATGATGATAAACTCATTTTCGAGTTCCTAATTTTGGAAGGGATGCAGGCAGGACTTAGCTGGTCGACGATACTCCACAAGCGTGAAAACTTCAGGAAGGCATTTGCCGGATTCGATGTCGAGAAGGTCGCGCGATTCGACAGAAAAAAGGTGAGGAGCCTTCTTATCAATGCGGGCATCATCAGGAACAAATTGAAAATACATGCCGCTGTCTCAAACGCAAGGCAATTCATCCTGGTGCAGGAAGAGTACGGCTCATTCGACAGGTACATTTGGCGGTTTATCGATGGGAAGCCTAAGATGAATCGCCTTCGATCGTTGAAGGATATCCCCGCAACGAGCAAAGAGTCCGATGCGATGAGCAAGGACCTGAAAGCGAGGGGATTCAAATTTGTCGGCTCGACGATCTGCTACGCGCACATGCAAGCTACCGGGATGGTAAACGATCATCTGATGTCGTGCTTCAGGTATAAGGAACTGAAGACCGATTCAGGTGTGTAAGATTTGAGGGCTGCTTGAATATCCCGGACATTCAGGGCTTCGTGATTCTATCACATCTGTCGCGGCTTCGGTCGCAGTGTCAGCAAGGAGGCTGCTTCGTTGATGCATTGCCGGCAGCTTTAGTGAACTAAACCTATTGGGAGTCTTGTCATGCTCGACATGAAAGAGGAGCGACGCTGGATGCGTTTGGCGGGTATCACGAAGATATTGAAAATAGTTGCAGTGGTAATCTTTGTTGCCTTCCTCGTCTGGCTCAAATGGGGGAGATGACCTCCGTCAGTTTAGAACCCGCTTTTGTCTCAAGCCATCGGCTGATAGAGGCCGATGTGGTGTTGTATCTTTCTCGGTGCGTTGATATACTTCGGCTGCGCTTACGTTTTCCAACTTCAACAAGTAATCGGGAGATCTGGGATTGGTCCGGCAGGAGAAATTCACTGCGGTATTTGTTGTACACATAGAACGCGGGTCCTCTCTGTAATGTTTCGTGCGGGGTTAATGGCAGTTGCTCTTGTCGTTTGTTCGAGCGTATTTGGCTTTGCTCAGTCGACGACGAATTTTCAATGGTCCAGATCAGGTGTCACATCTATCGGAGTTGTCAACGCCCTGGCGATGAGCCCGGGTGCCGGGACATCGGCAGGAGGCTACATACTTGCAGGCACCGCGAGCGGGGGACAGTTGAGCGATGGAAGCCCGACCGGAGGCGTTTATCGCACATCGGACGACGGTGCTACGTGGGCTCTCACCGGGCTGTCGGGTAAATGGGTACAATGTCTCGCGATCGGTAGCTCGGGCCTCGCTTTTGCCGGAGCCGCGATAGGTGCGGGGCTTTACACGTCTACCGACAGCGGAAACAGCTGGAATGCCGATAGTCTTCTATCCGGCTATTCAGTTCAATGTGTCGCAATAGACGGTGGAACGGTGTTCGCCGGTACTTACAGCAACGGGCTTTGGGTTTCTTCGGATGAAGGGAAAAATTGGGAATCGTCCGACAGCGGTTTTGTTTCTTATAATGCCTCCGGCAAGCCGAATGTCACCGCGCTCACCGTCAACGGGGGAGCAATCCTGGCGGGCACAAATGCGGGAATGTATTTGTCTACCAACAATGGTCTGAGCTGGGTACGCGATGGTTTGGACGATCAATATGTCAATTCGCTCGCAGTTCAGGATCCTGGCACTTCAGGTGCTAAGATTTTTGCCGGCACGAATTTCGGAGTCTTCGTCGCGCCAGGTGGCGATACAAGTTGGACCGCGGTAAATACAGGATTGACCGATAGTTCCGTGACTTCCATCACAATCCTGGGAAGCAATCTCTACGCCTCCACGGAAAGCGGCCTTTTTCTTTCAAGCAATGACGGTGCAAACTGGACTCAGGCCAATCTCGGCTTGTCCTTTCCTGATATCCCTGTCCTCGCATCAAATGATTCCGCCATTGTTGCCGGCGCCGCCGGAAGCGGGGTATTCCTTTCGCACGATGGAATCAATTGGCTCGCAATCAACTCTGACGTGTCCGGAACCACGGTCGATGATTTCATGTCTGATGGAACAGCAACATATGCTGCCACGAGCGGAGGGGTATACTTTTCGCCCGACAGCGGGATTTCCTGGAGCCCGAGAAGCAACGGGCTCGTAAACGATCAGGTGACGTCACTTGCCATGAACGGGACTTCTATTTTTGCAGGAACGACATTCGGCCTGTACGTGTCGAACGATGACGGGGAAAGCTGGACGATTGTTGACAGCATGTCTACCAGTCAGATCTCGGCGCTCGTTTCCAACTCCGGAAAAGTGTTTGCCGGGACAAGCGGCCAGGGTGTTTTCATCTCGACTGACAACGGAGGGACTTGGGCTCCAGCAGACAGCGGCTTGAAAAGCCTTGCAATAACCGGTTTCACTATAAGCGGAGGGAATGTGTTTGTTGGAACGAGCGGCCAGGGTGTGTATTCCTACACCGGGGGCGTGCCTGCCTGGTCGGCAGTTAATCCAGGTCTGACGAATACTGCGATAACCTGTCTCGCCTCCAACGGGACGAATCTCTTCGCCGGAACCGCCGGTGGACCGTACACTTCCACTGCAAGCAGCATCAATTGGAATCCTATCACGGACAGTGGCCAGGTGGCCGTGTCGATAAATGCCATTGCCGCCAGTGGCCCTTACCTTTTCTGCGGCACAAACGTAGGCCCTTATCTTTCGACGGACAACGGGAACACATGGGAATCTATGCTTACAGGCCTGCCGCTTAATACACAGGGAATTACGGCATTGGCTATTTCCGGCTCGAATGCCTTCGCGGGGGCGTACCAGGGAGGCGTCTGGGTTGGATCTCTCACCGGCATCACGGCAATCGATGCACAGCCGTCTCAAATCCCTGCCGCATTTGCACTCTCTCAAAACTATCCGAATCCTTTTAATCCAACTACTGTCATCAGATATCAACTCTCCGCTCCGTGCTTTGTAGTCCTGAAAGTCTATGACGTGCTCGGTAGGGAAGTGGCGACGCTGGAGGATGCGAAGAAGTCCACCGGAATACACGAGGTCGAGTTCAACGGCGCTCACCTTGCAAGCGGCGTCTATTTCTACCGGTTAGCCGCTGCCGGCTTCTCTGAAACGAAGAAGATGCTCCTTCTCAAATAGGTTTATCATTCTTCCGCCGATGGCCGCGGTGATCCCGGGGTTCCACAGACAGGTCGGGCATAAAAAAAACGGTGACAACCCGCAGGCCATCACCGCTTTTTTAATATCCAGCCTCGACTATTTCATCTTCGGCTTAATTTCCTTTGGTTTCATCGGATGCACCGCCGGACTTTTAGACTTGCGCATGTTCATCGCTGCGCCGGGGGACGCCGCCGCCTTCATCTGTTCCTTCAGGATCTGTATCTCTTGTGTGATACCCTGCTGATTCGGGTAAAGTGCCTGCAGCTTTTCCAGGAGATCGATCGATTTTTGAGTCTCATTTTCCTCCTGGTAGAGGCTGAGAAGAATCCTGTATGGGTTGTAGTAGCTTTCCACGTCTTCAGGATTCTCTTTTATCGCTTCGAGCGCTCCTCGTTCCACGACTGCCGCATATTTATGGAACTGCGGCATCGCACCCAATGAGTAATACATTCTTGCAACGTCGCTTAGAACCTTGTAGTTCATCGGGATGCACTCGATCGGAATCCGCGCCTCCATCGAGTCGAGCGTCGCTATGGCCTCTGTCGAATCACCATGCATCGCATAATAGCTGGCCAGGCGCATGAACCCGTACCTGTAGTTCAGAGTCAGCATCCTGACCTGATCGTCATAGTAGATGTTCGGGTCGTTGAGATTTGTGAAGAGGAATCCGTAATGAGCATGCTTGTACGCTCTTTTTGGAGTATGCAGGTAGCATTCCTTCATGATGTTCGTGTTCAGGGCGTACTCTTCCTCGGGATTCATACTCTCTTTCGGAGTGAGTTGCATTGCCAGGCCCTGCATGTTGAGATATGGACCAAGGCCGATGAAGTTCTGTGGCGCTACGGTGACCGCGAAGTAAATCGGTCTCTTCCAGTCGTTGGTCTGTACGATGTTTTCTACCAGAAGATCCTGAGCTCTTACTGCCTTGATATTACCGTAACTCAACGTGGGCTTCATGGTAAACTGAATATATCCCTTGTTCGTGACGCTCGTGTCCGTCACTCCGAATTCCTTGAACACGGATTTCGGGACAGGGATTTTGACATTCTGGGTCTTCCATTCAACCGGCTGGATATTCTGCAATTCCTGGTTGCTCATGCTGATCGGGACTTCCTCAGCTCCGTGCGGCCTCTCGTTTTTCAGCTGCAGATCGTACCAGTTCGTGTTGGCGAGACTGAGGTTTACTATTCTGACGTCGGTCCTTATCCCGAGCGCTTCCTGCAAATACCAGAGAGGGAATGTGTCGTTGTCGCCGTTGGTGAATAGTATGGCGTTCGGTTCGCAAGATTGCAGGATATTGTATGAATAGTCGAACGGCGCGTAATTGCCGTTGCGGTTATGCGTGTATAGATTCTGCGCGAACATATTGACCGGGGCCGCGAAGAAAAGCACTGCCGCGGTGCCTGCCGCGGCGAGCATCCTAGTTTTCTTTTGCTTCACCTTCTCCAGGATCAGGTCGATTATGCCGGACACACCTATTCCTGCCCACAGTGCGAAGACAAAATAAGACCCTACGTAAAAGTAAAACCTCTCTCTGGGCTGCGGATCCTGCATGTTGAAATACACCACGAGCGCGAACCCGAACGTAATGAACATGACAAGGAACGTAAGTCCGAATTTCCAATCCTTTTTGAATTGATACCACAGGCCAAATAATCCCAGGAGAAATGGTATCGCGAAGTACCGCGTCGGAAAGCCCGCACGACCGTCATACCATCCTTTCGGCGCATTGATAAATGCGACCGGTGCATTTTGTATGTCTCCCGCTCGTCCTATGAAATTCCACCCGATATAACGGAGATACATCTGGTCGAGCTGGTAGCCTAAGAAGTAATCAAAATCAGATGAGTACTTCTGGTAACCTGCCTGGTATTCTGCCTGATTACTCCAGCGCCGTGGCCAGAATATTGGCTGTGATCCGTATTGATCGCGATTCAGGTACCCGACAAGACGCTTCAGGTCGCTGGGATTGTCTTCGTTTATCGGTGGGTGCGCGTTTGAACGGATGTATACGAGCGCATATGTCGAGTAGCCGAGAACTATGAAGAGACCTGCAAGAAGTGATGTGTTGAGGATCCATCTCTTCGCTTTCTGTGCCTTGTACGCACCGTAAATTGCGGCAATCACGAGACCCGGCGGTATCAACTGTATGAGAAAGCTGTGCTTGATGTCAAATGGCCCGAAGTTCACGTCACCGTGCAATATTGCCGCGATCCATTTCACGATACCCGGATAAATGACAAAGAATCCGAGCATCGCTATGATCCCGAATTTTATGAACGTCTTTAACTCAAATTCGTAATACCTGAAATAAATCAGGAGGGCCACCGTGAAAAACACGATTATGCTCAATACGTGGACGCCTATCGAAAGCCCCATCGCATATGCTGCGAGTAACAAATATCTCTGGCTCCCCGGTTCGTCGGCCTTTTCGAACCATACCATCCCGAGCCAAAGTATGAGTGCTATGAAAAAGAGCGCCGTCGCAAATAGACTTGATTCTACCGCGTTGAACCAAATGGAGTCGGATACCGAAAGTATCAAAGCGCCTATGGCAGCGGAGCCGAAAACGACTATCGCACCTTCGCCGTCATTAGGAAATCCCTTCCATCTGGCGATCACTTTCACGCCTATCAGGTAGAGAAGCATCATGGCCAACGCGCTCGTGAGCGATGAGACCAGGTTGTAACGCAATGCCGGATCATGGACATACGGCGTCATCATTGCAAGCCTTCCCAGGAGTGTCCATAGTGGAGCGCCCGGCGGGTGAGGCACCTCCATTGCAGGAGCTGTAGCGGCGTACTCACCGCAATCCCAGAAGGCGACTGAGGATTGTGCGGTCATGCCGTACATGAAGAGGGTAACAACAAAGATCGCGAGCGCTATGTAGCGGTGGAGGTGCTTGAAATTCATTTTGCGTCCAATGGTTTTTGTTGACTCAGTGGATTCTATGTTACATTCGAACGGATGAAAAAACAAGGTAATCCTTAAGAGTTGGATGTCCTTGAAAGCGTGATTCCCCCTGAAAAACTTGCAGGAATCTGGCAAAGTTTATATTATCATTAGTTGATTTGAATGGGCTCGAAGTGATCTCTACTGTCAAGGAATTCGCTGTTGTCTGTATCATGTTGCTGTCCGCTGCGCAGGCATCTTTTGCCTCGGCGCATCGTCAGGACTCCGTTGCCTCAGTCTTGACGCTTGCACCGGGCTCTGCAATCACCGCCGTAAGCCCTGACGGCTATTTCAGTGAACCTTCCATCGCAGTCAATTACAAAAATCCAAGACAGGTCACCGTGGTGTATCAACGAAATGTCTCTGCCGCTTACTCGACTGACGGGGGCAACCACTGGATGCGGTCGTCGGGGCTCTCCATACCTTCCTACCGGGGTTCAGGCGATGTCTCTGTAGTATACGACAATGAAGGCCATGCGATCATGTCTTGCATCGCTTTCGACAATCTCGGCACCGAGGACTACTGGGGACATGGCGCGACCCGCAACGGGATCTTCATTAAGCGCTCTCTCGATGGCGGAAAGAAGTGGGAAGCAAATACCGTAGTTGTTGATTCACAGGGAACTAAGCCGGGCATCCCATTCGAGGACAAACCGTACATCGTTGCGGACAACACCGGTAGTCCCTTCGCGGGCAGACTGTACATCGGCTGGACTGAGTGGAGGCTGACCGAGTCTGTCATACTCTTTTCCCGCTCTGCGGACGACGGTATAACATGGTCCAAACCGGTCGACATAAGTGATGTTCACGGCCTGCCGCGCGACGATAACGGCGGGCTGGAAGGATTCGATGGGACAGTCACTCCGGACGGAGTGCTTCACGTCGTGTGGACGAACGGTGACGAGATCATCTACAAAACTTCGGCTGACGGAGGAAAGACATTTACTCCCGATCGCGCGATCATAAAGACCGCCCCTGCTATGTTCAAACCGGCGGGCGTTTACCGTGCAAACGGCTTTCCTCAAATTGCCTCGGATGCCCGCGGACGTTTGTATATTACTTGGAGTGACTATCGTAACGGCGACATTGACGTATTCGAGTCTTACTCATCCGATTCAGGTAAAGTATGGTCGCCCCCTGTGCGCGTGAACAACGATTCTTTGCATGACGGCGCCGACCAGTTTATGCAATGGCTCACGGTCGACAGGGCGACGGGCGATGTGTATGTTATCTTCTATGACCGGAGAATGGATCCGCTTAACGTGCGCGCGTGGGTCGTCGTCGCGCGTTCCTCCGACGGCGGAAATACCTTCAGCAATTATTTGATGAGCGACTCGTCGTTCGCGCCCGATGGCGCGTTCATCGGAGACTACAACGGCGTCGCCGCGTTCGATGGACGAGTTTATGGAGCGTGGACCGAACGGGTTCCGAGAGTCGAACTTGGAAGGAATGATGCCGCGGTCGTTAAAGTCGGCGTGGCTAATTTCAACGTGATAAAGTAAGCACCCGGAGCTCGGCCATAGAGTACCCCTTTGTTTATATATTCAAAATGAATTCCGGAATGGCTGTGAAAGCACCTGTGGATTCCGGGAGCTTTAGAGTCGTGGGCATCGGCGCTCACCTTCTGCAAATTGTTCCAGATAAATGATCATATATGACAGCGTATGCGCAACATTCAGAAACGAAAATTCGAAAAGGAGTTTGGTTAATATTATGAGTGTAAGCCAGCTAGCGAATTCGATCGCTGAATCGCCGACACTGAAGCTTAATGAAGAAGCCAGGGTGCTCAAAGAAAAGGGCGAAGCAGTAATTCACCTCGGGGCGGGTGAGCCGAAAAATAAAGCCCCATTGTCCGCGATCCTCGGTGCAGCCGCGAAACTCAACACTGCCGACGTGAAATATACTCCTACCGATGGTATACCTTCCCTTAAAAAAGCGATCATCAAGTATACGGAAGAAAACTATGACCGGATTGTTGCTCCCGAAAATGTCATTGTCTCTGCAGGAGCAAAACAGTCTGTCTACAACATCCTTTACTCGATCATCAATCCTCAGGATGAAGTCATAATTCTTGCGCCTTACTGGGTCAGCTACCCGGAGATGGTCAGGATGGTCTATGGCGTGCCGGTGATCGCAACTCCCGAAGACGGCGGATTCTATCCGAGGATGGAAGATGTTATGAAAGCCGTCAGCAGCTACACAAAGGCGATCATCGTCAATAGCCCCAACAATCCTTCGGGAGTGATATATCCGGAAGAGTTCATCGCCGAGCTTGTCGAGTTCTGTGAGAAGAAGGATATCTATGTTATCATGGACGACATCTATCACAAGCTGGTATTTGACGGCAAGAAAGCTCCTTCCGCATACAAGTACACCAAAAAAGATGTCGAGTCGACACATGTTATTGTAGTGAACGGGGTGTCGAAACTCTACGGCATGACCGGCTTCAGGATAGGCTGGGCGATTGCCAACAGAAAGCTGACACAGATCATGACGAATGTCCAGAGCCAGATTACATCGTGCACTGCCGTTCTTCTACAGGCCGCAGCCGAGGGTGCACTAACGGGACTGCAAAGCGCCGTAGAGAGCCTTCGCATGACTCTTGAGAACAACAGGAATGTTATGCTGGAGGAGTTGCGGTCTTTCGACGGAGTGAAAACGGTGAAACCTGACGGCACCTATTACTGCCTGCCTGATTTCAGCGCCTACTCGAGAAATTCTGTCGCGCTGTCCGAAATGCTTCTCAAGAAGGCACTCATCGTGACCGTACCCGGAAAAGAGTTCGGAATGGAAGGACACCTGAGGTTAAGCTATGCCGGTTCGTTGAAGGACGTGACCGAAGGAGTCGCCCGCATCAAGTGGGCGCTCGATCCCAATTCACCCAAAGAGATCTACATCGGAGAACGAAAACTAGTGAGGGATTGGTTATGAACAACCTGCTTAATATAAAAACACCCGCTGAAGGCGAAGCCAAAGCTCTGAAAAGTGACTTTGGGCTGGACAGCCACGGCATCTTTGATCTGAGAATGTCGTATTGGAATCTACCCACGGAAGCTCTTTATGAGGAAATCGCTTTCAGGGGAGAGGGTCGGATAACCCGTCTCGGTCCAGTCGTCGCTTTCACGGGAAAGCACACCGCCCGCTCCGCAAGCGATAAATACATCGTCCGCGAACCGTCGACGGATGAACACATATGGTGGGGACAGTATAACAAGCCTTTCCCACCCGATAAATTCGACGGATTGTACAACCGCCTCCTCGGGTTCATGCAGGGACGCGACATGTTCGTCCAGGATTGCTACGTCGGTGCCGACCCGCAGTACCGGATGCCGATTCGCGTCATCACGGAGAAAGCGTGGCATGCGATGTTTGCCCGCAACATGTTCATCCTCCCGCAGACCAATGAAGACTATCGCAGGCATGTGCCCGACTTCACGGTCATCGCCGTACCATCTTTCAAAGCGATTCCCCAGATCGATGGAACGGCAAGCGAGACTTTCATAATCCTCAACTTTGCCCGCCGAATTTGTATCATCGGCAACACCGCTTATGCCGGGGAAATAAAGAAATCTGTCTTCACGATAATGAACTACCTGATGCCGTTGCAAGGCGTGATGTCGATGCATAGTTCGGCGAACATCGGCGACGACGGCAACAGTGCTGTGTTCTTCGGCCTCTCGGGCACCGGCAAAACTACTTTGTCCGCCGATCCCGGGCGAAGGCTCATCGGCGACGACGAGCACGGCTGGAGCGACGAAGGCGTCTTCAATTATGAGGGCGGATGCTACGCGAAAGTGATCCGGCTATCCGAATCGGCCGAGCCTGAGATCTACGCGACAACCAGAATGTTCGGCACAGTGCTGGAAAATGTCGTGTTCGATAATGTGACCCGAATGATCAATCTCGATGACGAGACCGTCACGGAAAACACGCGCGCGTCTTATCCACTCGATTATATTGCAAATGCGGTCCCGGAAAAGAAGGGCGGACACCCGAAGAATATCATACTTCTTACCTGCGACGCATCGGGAGTCATGCCCCCGATCTCAAAGCTGAGTCCCGAACAGGCCATTTACCAGTTTATCTCCGGCTACACTTCCAAGATCGCCGGGACGGAAGTCGGCCTCGGGAAGGAGCCCGAGCTGACGTTCAGCACATGCTTCGGCGCACCTTTCATGGTACACCACCCCATGTTCTATGCGGACATATTGAGGCGGAAGGTCGTAAACCACCGCGTCAACTGCTGGCTCCTGAACACGGGTTGGATCGGCGGCGCGTTCGGCGTAGGTAAAAGGATCAGCATCGGCTATACCCGGACACTATTGAACGCGGCACTCGACGGCTCACTTCTGAAATCGAAGTTTGTCACAGATCCGGTCTTCGGTTTCCAGGTTCCCACGAGCTGCGAAGGCGTCCCTTCGAACGTACTCGACCCGGCCGGATCATGGCCGAGCGTGGACGAGTATATGAAGAAATATAAACAGCTGGCTTCACGCTTTGTCGAGAACTTCAGGAAGTTTGAACCGAATTGCCCGCCTGAGATCGTGGTTGCAGGTCCCAAAGTGTAACCCCTCGCAAGAATTTTGACAATCGTGACTTGGCAGGACGTAAGAACCCACTGCCTGTGGTAGTTCACTGAAACTTGAACGCAGGCTATTCGCCTGCTTCTGTCGCACAGGGAAAGGCTTATTACCTAATTGACGGGGACCTTAAGGTCTCCGTCAATTTCTGCAATTCCTGTAAAACAAATCCGTTAGTGGAACCTCTCTCCCCTCCGTTTGTAATCGGAAAGCCGTGTGCTTCAAATCGCAAAATCACTCAAACATATTTTGCACAAATGAGTTTTCAGTTAATCTGAATAGCACGAAAGCCTTCTGGTCATTTCGCTTGTAGATCGATCAATTCTATCATTTAGAGGCTTTTCTTCGTTCTCATTGTCAATCTCGCATTCAGCAGCCTTCGAATTTGCAACAGTCTCCTATTTTGCGTAAATTTTCAGGCAAAAATTGAACCTTTTGTCGCATGTTTGAACAGATTTCAGAGAAATTCGAAGGTATTTTCCACCGGCTGAGTGGACAGGCGCGCATCTCAGAGGAGAATGTCTCAGATGCGGTGAAAGAAGTGCGTCGTGCACTTCTTGAGGGCGATGTCAATTACAAGGTCGCACGCCAGTTCACGGAAGAGGTCCAGAAGAAAGCCATCGGCAAAGATGTCGTAAAGAGTCTCAACCCCGGTCAGGTCTTTGTCAAGATTGTCTACGACGAACTGGTTCAGCTTCTGGGTGGTACGACAAGCGAACTCGAGCTAAGCCAGGATATTCCATCGGTGATTATGATCGCCGGGTTGCAGGGCTCAGGTAAGACGACATTTGCCGCAAAGCTCGCCAACCATCTTAAGTCAAAGGGGAGATATCCTCTTCTCGTCGCATGCGACGTCCACAGACCCGCAGCCATCGACCAGCTCGAAACGCTCGGCCAACAAATTGGTGTCCCTGTGTTTCTCGAACGAGGTGCCTCTGCGGTCGACATTGCCTCGAAATCGATCGAGTATGCGAGAAAGAATGCCCGTGATATTGCTATCATCGATACCGCGGGCCGTCTGCACGTCGATGAGGAAATGATGGCGGAGGCCGAAAGTGTCCGCTCCGCCGTGAAGCCTCACCAGATACTCTTCGTCGTCGACTCGATGACCGGACAGGATGCTGTAAACACTGCGCAGGAATTCAACAAACGCCTCGATTTCAACGGGGTCGTTCTGACCAAACTCGACGGCGACGCGCGTGGTGGAGCCGCCCTTTCCATAAGATCGGTAGTTCAGAGGCCGATCAAGTTCGTGAGTCTCGGCGAAAAACTCGACCAGCTCGAGATTTTCCACCCGGACAGGATGGCTTCCCGGATACTCGGTATGGGCGATGTGGTCACCCTTGTCGAGAAGGTTCAGGAACAGGTCGATGAGAAGAAAGCTGAGAGGCTTGAACAGAAGCTGCGACGCAACGAGTTTACCCTCGAGGATTTTAGAGATCAGCTCAAGCAGATCAAGAAGATGGGACCGCTCCAGGATGTGCTCTCGATGATACCGGGAGTGTCAAGCGCGATGCGGAATGCAACCATCGACGATAAGGCCCTGGTCAGGATCGAAGCGATCATCAACTCGATGACTATTTCCGAGAGAGACAAGCCGCATATCATAGATGGAAGGCGGAGAAAAAGAATTGCGGCTGGAAGCGGCACGTCGGTTCAGGAAATCAACAGGCTACTGAAGCAGTTCGCCGAAATGCAGAAGATGTTCAAGACCCTTTCCAAAGGAAAGCTCGGCCGGGCGGCTGCGTTGGCAAACATGCGTTTTCGATGAGCGCCGGTGTGGCGGTTAGTCCAGAGTATTACTCTGATCGCGGCGCATATGAATTTGATACATTTTTGACGCTATTTAAAAAATCCGGAGGATAATTTGGCGGTAAGGTTAAGACTACGAAAGACAGGAAGAAAGAACCAACCATCTTACAAGGTGGTTGCTGCGGATTCGAGATTCCCGCGCGACGGTCGATTTCTGGAGACAGTTGGAACATATAATCCATTGAAGAACCCTGCTGAAATCAGGTTCGACGAGCAAAAAGCTTTCAAATGGTTGAAGCGCGGAGCGCTCCCGACCGATACTGTTCGTAGTCTGCTTCGTAAAACAGGTTTATGGTACAAGTGGTACCTGATGAAGAAAGGCTTGGACGAGTCTGCCGTCGCGCAGAAGTTGGCCGAATGGCAGGCGAGTCAGGAAGGCAAGCTCGCACGTGAGGCTGCTCGAAAGCAGCGCCGCAGGGCATCCAGGAAGGCAAAGAAAGCAGCTCCGCCTGCAGCGGGAGCAGAAGCCGCCGCAGCGCCGCTACCGTCCGGCAATCCGCCCGCCTAGGATCCGTCCTCTGAGCTTTGAGTTTAGTCGAGGCCAGTCGTCTCATGTCGGTTCGGAAAGCATCTCCGTCAAATGAGCCGATATGTCGCGCTGCCGGCGAAGCTTCAACTAATTCTCTCCCGCCTCTTTCGGGAGTGTAACTTAAGAGGTCCGTCCGCCATCGGCGTACGGGCAGTTATCAGGCTCATGTGAGACTCGTTTGCGGTTTCAGTCTCTTTGAGAACCGCCGACGAGGAGGAAAAGGAGGTCCGCAATGCATGACTTCGTTGATTATGTGGTTAGGAAACTGGTGGACAAACCTGATAGCGTTGAATTGACCGAGGAGGAAAATGAGGCCAATAAGGTGGTCTTCGAACTCAAGGTCGATCCGGAGGATGTAGGCAAAGTGATCGGTCGAAAAGGAAGGACTGCCAACGCCATCCGAACATTGCTGAGCGCCGTTGCCGCAAGAGAGGGTAAACGGGCGATTCTGGAGATCGTCGACAAGTAGTTCCCCCTCGCAGAACTTAATCCTCAGGTTTGCTGCCCAGGTCCGCGGGAGGCCGAGTAGCCGGCTCCCTCACGGGAAAGGGATTGCTTGCCGTAAGAAAGCGTAAACGTGGACGAACTGGTTCTAATAGGTGTGGCTAAAAAAGTGCGAGGGAATAAAGGCGACCTTAAGATCGAGGCCATGAGTGATTTTCCCGATAGATTTAACGGACTCCGCGAGGTCTTTGTCCGAAAGCCTGATTGCGGTGATGCAGTGAGAATGAAACTCGAAAAGAGTGAATTTGTGAAAAACTATGCTGTAATGAAATTGAAGGGCGTGGATTCTTACGACGATGCCGCCTCTTATCTTGGCTCGGAGATCCTTGTCCACGAGTCGGAGAGAGTTGCTCCACCCGAAGGGACATACTTTGTCGACTCACTTATTGGGATGAATGTGGTGAATACGGTCGGTGAAAAGCTCGGCAATGTCGTGAATGTATTGTCAAATTTGAAGCAGAGTATCCTTCTTATCAGCTCCGTCGATGGAAAAGAAATCAATATCCCATTTGTGGACGCATTCGTAAAGAAAGTCGACGAGACCTCGAAAGAAATCACGGTCGAACTGATCGATGGACTCATTGAAGATTCGGACCGGAAGCGGGAGCGCATGCATTGAGAATCGATATCATCACGGCCTTTCCTAAAATGTTTGAGAGCCCCCTCGGCGAGAGCATGCTGAAAAAGGCGCAGGAAAGGAATGTCGTGGATGTTGTCGTACATGATCTCAGGGACTTCGCTCACGATAAACACAAGACTGTCGACGATTCACCTTACGGCGGCGGAGCAGGGATGGTCCTTAAGCCGGAACCGGTTTTTGAAGCTGTCGAAAAATTGCTTTCGGAACGGGCTTACGACGATGTTATTCTCCTTGCCGCTGACGGCGATACGTTCACTCAAAAAGCCGCGAACGATCTTTCATTAGAGAACAACCTTCTCTTCATTTGCGGCCACTACAAAGGAGTCGACGAGCGTATCAGGGAGGGCCTGATCACTCGCGAGATCTCAATAGGAGATTATGTCCTGACGGGAGGAGAAATCGCGGCCCTTACGGTCATAGATGCCGTCGTAAGACTTCTTCCCGGTGCTCTCGGAGACAGCGAGAGTGCGCTGAATGATTCGTTCCAGACCGGCCTTCTCGATTCGCCGCAGTACACGCGCCCGGCAGATTTCAGAGGAATGAAAGTGCCTGACGTCCTCCTCGCCGGTAATCACGAAGAGGTCAGGAAATGGCGCGAACAGAAGAGTCTCGAGAGAACATCGAGGCGCAGGCCCGATCTGTTGGGAAAATATTATTCGGAGTCCGGCGCGGAAAAGGCGCAGGCCCAAAAGTTTTGAGAAAATGGAGAACTAAAAATGAACAAAATCTCGTTGGTTGAAGCAGCCCACATTAAGACAGACCTACCGAATTTCAAGCCGGGTGATACCGTCAACGTTCATTTCCGCGTCGTTGAAGGTGACAAGGAACGCATTCAGGACTTTGAAGGCATTGTCATCAGCCGCCGCGGCGCCGGTCTGAAAGAAACCTTCACGGTAAGGAAAATCTCGAACGGCGTCGGAGTGGAAAGAATCTTCCCGATACATTCACCACGTATCGCAAAGATCGAGCTGGTCAGAGGCGGAAAAGTCAGACGCGCGAAGCTTTTCTATCTCAGGGATCTTGCCAGCAAAGCGGTCCGTCAGAAGACTACCTAATAATTTTTATCAAGCTGGTCGCCACCGCTGCTGCCACCCGTTTCAAGGAGCGGGGAAGTGGGGCGCATCAGCCAGGAGAGACAGGAGAGAGATGCTGGATCTGCAGGAAATCGACGCGTTCACCGGCTTAGAGGATGTTCGGCAGAAAGTAGTGTCAGGCGAGAGGTTGTCCCGTGAGGACGGAATCAGGCTTTATAAGTCTAACAACCTTCTTGCCCTCGGGTACATGGCTAACTTGGTCCGCGAAAGACTGAACGGGTCGAGAACATATTTCGTCAAGAACTATTATCTGAATTACTCCAATATTTGCGAGCTCGACTGCAAGTTCTGTTCGTTCTACCGCAAGGAAGGACAGGAAGGCGCATTCCTGATGAGCCTCGACGATATCTTCAAGACCGTCGAGAGCGACAAGGATAACATCACGGAGATGCACATGGTCGGTGGGCTGCATAACAGTCTGCCTTATGAATATTACCTGAATCTTCTCCGCGGGATAAAGAAGATAGATCCCAGAATCCACATCAAGGCATTCACGGCTGTCGAAATAGACTTCTTCGCCAGGCTATATGGACTTTCGGTCGAAAAAGTCCTGCTCGATCTTAAGGACGCAGGACTGGACGCGATGCCGGGAGGCGGCGCGGAAATATTCAGCGACCGTGTCCGCGCAAAAATGTTTGCCGACAAGATCGGCGCGGATCAGTGGATCGGCGTGATAAAGACCGCCCATAGACTCGGGATCCCTTCGAATGCCACCATGCTGTACGGACATATGGAGACTATCGAAGAAAGAGTGGACCATCTTATTCGTCTTCGTGAAGTTCAGGACGAAACAAAAGGCTTTTTCGCATTCATCCCGCTCGCCTATCACCCTCACATTGAAGATTCCACGCAGTGGGCTACAGGCGTCGATAACCTGAAAAGTATTGCCGTCAGCAGGCTCATGCTGGATAATTTCCCGCATATCAAGGCGTACTGGATCTCCATGGGGCCGAAAGTAGCACAGATAAGTCTCGGCTTCGGCGCCGATGATCTGGATGGCACAGTACGTGACGAGCGCGTCTTCAGGATGGCGGGCGCATCCACTGAGACCGCCCTCACGAAGCGGCAGCTTGTGAAACTCATCAAAGATGCAGGAAGAATCCCGATCGAGCGCGACGCCCTGTACAATACACTAGAAAGCTTTGCCTGAGCCACAAGCCGGGTAAATGAAAGTGAAGAATTGGCTGGTCCAAGAGATCGCACCGCGAAGAAACGTCTGGGCGCGGTTAGTTTTTTAAATACGAAACCGCTTATCTACGGTATCGAGAATAACCTATTCCCTCACAACTTCCAGATTGTGAAAGCGATACCGTCTGAACTCGCGGTCGAGTTGAATGCGGGCAAGCTGGATGTTGCCTTGATTCCAAGTATCGCTTACGCCAGAAACAGTCCCACGCTCCGGATAGTACCTGAATGTGGAATCATTGCCCACGCTGAAGTGAACAGCATCCGGCTCTATTTCAATAAGGATTTAAAGAGCATTCGAACCGTTGCGCTCGATGTCAGCTCGATGACATCTGTCGTCCTCACAAAAATCATTCTTGCGGAGAGATACGAGATGAAACCTGAATTCATTGCGGCCCGTCCCGATGTAAACAAAATGCTCGCCTCCGCGGATGCTGCTCTCGTTATTGGAGATGCCGCCCTGTTTAGAACGCAGTCCGCCGGCGTGAATTATCTTGACCTGGCGGAAGAGTGGCGCGATATGACTGGCCTTCCATTCGTTTTCGCAGTCTGGGCGGGAAGGGACGGAGCCATCAGTCTCGACGATACACAGGCAATTATCTCATCCAAGAATCTGGGGCTGGACAATATTGACGCGGTCTCGCGGGCCGCAGCGGCTGAGTACAACGCGGATTTCACTCTGGTTAAATCCTATCTTACCGAAAACATCCAGTTCGATCTCGGTGAAGAGGAGATTGCCGGTATGAAGCAATACTTCGAGATGGCTTACTATCACGGCGCTCTTGACTATATGCCTCTCGTTAACTTCTACCCCCTTGAGTCACCTGCCGGGGAGTCTTCTCCATACAATTAGCAATTTGTAACAAATTCCTTCGATTTCGTAGATTCCCTGAGAAAAAGGAGCTCTTGAAATGAAATGGCTGCTACCGCTTCTCATGTCATTTACCCTGCTGTATGCTATTACTCCAGCGTCCGCTCAAGAGGCTGACTCCACCGCATCGGGTCAGGGCGGCATTATCGACTCGCTCAGGGCGCAAATGCGCGGGATAGAGAAATCCTACATGTTGCTCAAGGAGCGTACAGACTCCACCAAGCACTTCACAGAATCCGACAGGCTCGAGCTCGAAAAGCTTTCACAGGAGATGACTGCAATCGGGGAACAACTTACACATTTAACCGAGACTGCCTCGCGTCTTGCGGATGATGCAGCGAGTGTCTATGATCTGAAGAACGCCGTGGTAAAAAATGGTGACTACACAATCTCCGATAATGAAGTCGTGGACCATGATATCAAAGTCCTGAACGGGGATGCGTTCATTCATGGTACCCTTAACGGCAGCATCGTGGTCGTGAACGGTGATGCCTATGTCCGGGGCGGAGCAAAAGTAACCGGGGACGTAATCGTGGTGAACGGCCGGGCTCATGTCAGCCGGGACGCTGAAGTGTCGGGCAATATTATTGAGCGCGGTGGTGCCGACATTGAAATGAGGCACGGCCTTACGGAAAAATTGCACTTCCTGAATAATCCCGATATATGGGCAAAGCCGAACTTTCTCTTCGACAGGCTGGCGGCTAATTACAACCGCGTCGACGGACTCTTTCTCGGAATTGGACAGCGCAGGCAATATTATTGGAGCGGCGCGGAGACCTTCTCCCCGTTCGGATTCGTCGGCTACGCGTTTGCCTTGCATAGGTGGCGATACCAGGTCGGACTGGACAAATGGTTCGGGAACCGCGACAGATTTGAAGTGGGCATCGAGGCTCATTCGTTGACAGACTCGAAGGACTACTGGATAATAGGCCCCAAGGAAAATTCACTTTATTCCATCCTCGCTAAGGAAGATTTCATGGACTACTTTTCCAGAGACGGGATGTCGGTCCACATTGCTCAATACTACCGTATGAACTCAAGGGTGAAGTTGAGCTTCGATGTCGACAAGTACTCTTCTCTATCCGGTATGACAAACTGGTCGATTTTCGGTGGACATAAATCGTTTCGCCCTAACCCTCCCGTCACGGACGGTTGGATGAGAAGTGTGGTTATCGAGCTGCAGCACCGTGAGTACAGGGGAGACTCGAAGCGCATCGGCTGGTTGGCAGGGTTGCGCGGCGAGACAACTGTAAGCGGTGCGTTTGATTTCTCAATGCTGACGGCGAATATCGTCAGGTACCAGCCTCTCTTCAGGGGAGTACAGCTCAATATGAGGTTGGTCGGCGGTACCTCCCGCGGCCTCCTTCCACCTCAGCGCAACTACCAGATTGGCGGATTCAACACACTTAACGCATTCCCGTACAAGGAATTCACGGGCAACAGGCTCGTGCTGTTCAATGCTGAACTTCTACTTAGTCCGGAGTTGTTCAAGCGTTCCCATTTCTTCCCGCTCAACACCGTGACGCTGATACTCTTCAGCGACGTCGGGGAGGTGCAGGATGCCGGCACGGTTGGAATGACGAGCGGTTGGGAGTCGATGAAACTTACCGGCCTGAAGACCGACTATGGAGTCGGTCTCGGCAACGGCTCCGGAAGCTTCAGGATTTTCCTTGCCTGGAGGACCGATATCAGTGCCCCACCAACATTCGGTATACGCATTGCGAGGCCGTTCTAAAAACGAAGTGAAAGCTTAATTAGCGACTGCGTGATCCGGCACCGCCACGATCCCACGTGAGGTGCCGGTATCGTCTCTCCCTGTTTTCTAACTGCGCTTCGCATCGAAGCCAACAGTAGTCCTCAAGGGAATATTCCGAGTTCCATATAAGCCGTCGCGATCTTGTTTATCGCGTTTAAGAATGCCGCGGTACGCAAGTCCGGTATCCTGTTGTCGCTTTTCAATATTTCCCTTATCTGATTGTACGCCCCCGTCATCGTCTCTTCGAGCCCGGAGTTGACAAGGTCGATCTCGTCGGCACCCTTCGTTATCGCACTCCGCTCGGCGTCGGTAAAAGACTTCCCCGTTGTCTGCTCGACGGCGTGAAGTATCTTGTCGAATGCTGAATGTTCGAACCGCTTGTCCATCCTTCCGAACCTGACATGCGAGAGATTCTTCAGCCACTCGAAGTAAGAGACCGTCACTCCACCCGCGTTAAGGAACATGTCAGGGACGACCATCACGCTCTTCTTCAGCAATGTTTCTTCAGCGCCGACGGTCGTCGGACCGTTCGCACCCTCGCCGATAATTTTGGCCTTTATTCGCGGAGCGTTCTCTTCGGTTATCTGTTCCTCCAGCGCAGCAGGGATAATGATGTCGCAGTCTAACTCGAGGGCATCCAGTGAATGCGCGATGTCTTTCGCGCCGGGGAACTTGAGGATTGACCCTGTTTCCTTTCGATGTTTTACGACCGCGTCGACGTCGAGACCGTTGGGATTGTAAATGGCTCCTTCGTACTCCGCGAGCGCGACTATCACCGCACCACCTTCCTGGCAGAACTTTGCGGCATGGTAACCGACGTTGCCGAGCCCCTGCACGACGACTCGCTTTCCGGACAACCCGCGCGTCAATCCCAATTTCTTCATGTCTTCTGTGCTATCGCACGCTTCCTGAAGACCGTAGAAAATGCCTCTCCCAGTTGCTTCGGTCCTTCCGCGAACACCTCCTTCTGCTACAGGTTTTCCGGTGACGCATGCGAGTGCGTCGATCTTTCCCGGATAGAAAGTCGAATACGTGTCCGCGATCCAGGCCATCTCTCTCGAACTAGAACCGTAATCCGGAGCCGGCACATCGACACCCGGCCCGATGTAGTTCTTTCTGATAAGCTCAGTAGTGTAGCGTCTCGTTATTACTTCAACATCCGTTTCTGTATACTCCTTCGGATTGAACTTTATTGCGCCCTTCGCCCCTCCGAATGGCACATCGACTACAGCACATTTGTAAGTCATCAGGGCCGCAAGGGCTTTTACTTCATCTTCGTCAACCATGGCGGAATATCTTATCCCGCCCTTCACGGGCAGCTTGTGGTAACTGTGCTCGACCCTCCATCCCCGCAAGACTTGTAATCCTTTTGATGTCCGCACGGGAAACTGAAATGAGTAAACGCTGTTACACCCTTTGATTTGTTCAAGCAAACCTTGTGGGTAGCTTGTCAATTGGGCGGCTCTGTCGAAATTGCGGTTTACATTTTCGAAAAAGCTGATCGCATGTTTTGTGTCCGGCATAGATTTACCCTGTTTTTGTGTTTGGGTATTGTCACGCATTCCTCATATAAGATGTAATTTGAAATCAGGTGTGTGATACCACGACGGCTGTACCATAACAAAGAACTTCGGTGACGCCGTTCATTAGCTCTGTCGCGTCATATCTCACGCCCACGATTGCGTTCGCACCGACCTTCTCGGCATGTTCTACCATCATCTCGAAGGCTTCTTCGCGG
Source organism: Bacteroidota bacterium (assembly GCA_021845665.1). Classification (GTDB taxonomy): domain Bacteria; phylum Bacteroidota; class Ignavibacteria; order Kryptoniales; family JAKASW01; genus JAKASW01. The sequence goes on from JAJZVO010000044.1 coordinate 27,996, forward strand.
CTCTTCTCGCAAAGCTCGGTGAAGAGTGTGATATTCCCGCCGAAAAGAGTCTGCAGTGATCCGCCGATAGTGCCGAACACGGATCTCGATCTCACGGTGATGCCGCGGACGACTCCCAGCTGCCTTGAGATCTTATACCCTTCGAGTTCGAATGTCGTTGTGGTCATTGAATGGTCCATCGAAGACCTCCTTGTGTCTAAGGTTTTGTTACGACTCGCAACAAATTGTACAGTGAATATAGCCGCGCGATACATATTTCACAATGTCGTTTGGCAACAGGATGGAACATTGAATGAAGAAGACGCTCGGCGCGATCTCTCCTTCCGACACCGCGCTTGATAATATTAAGCAACGGCCTTCCGCCGGTTAGATTAGTGAATAAGTCAGGCGGGGGATTCTTAGTCTCTTAATCAGACATCCTTCAGTTCCTGAGTGTGGTGTATTCCTCTATGGTTTCGTAAATTCTAACGAATCAGATGAGGAATAAATGAAGTACATCAAACTCGCCGCAGTCGTGATCCTCGCGATAATCCTGGCCTCTTGTTCACCGCAGAAACTTAAGGTGGACCTCGTCCTGACGAACGGAGAAATCCAGACAATGGATCCTGTCTTCCCGACGGCGGAAGCCGTCGCTGTCAACGGCGGCAAAATCGTAGGCGTCGGTACAGACGATGGCGTCACATCTCACTTCTCCGGAACGAAGACGCTGAACCTCCATGGTGCGTATGTCCTTCCGGGATTAATTGACGGCCACGCGCATATGGTGGATCTCGGCATGAGTCTTCAAACTATAAATCTGTCCGGTGCGCGCTCTCCACAGCAAGTAGCTACATTGGTCGAAGAGGCGACTGCAAGGACGAGGCTCGGCGGTTGGATCCGAGGGAGTGGCTGGAACCCGACGCAATGGCACGAGAGTCTCACAGACCTCGGAGGTCTCCTCGACAAGGCCGCCCCCGATAATTACGTCTTCCTTGTGAGTTCAAACGGTGAAGCCGTCTGGGTGAATGAGAAAGTCCTTCGATTAGTCGGGATCGACCGTAACACGAAAGCCCCCCCGGGTGGGGTGATCGTCAGGGATAGCAAGGGTAACCCGACCGGTGTACTGGCTGGCTCCGCGATATCGCTCGTCACATCCATGCTCCCTCGTCCTTCCGAAGACGATATCCAAGAAGCGATCGAGCTGGCTTCGGATACGTGCGCACGTTACGGAATTACGGAAGTGCAGGATGCCGGAATCGGTCGGCACACGCTAGATGCTTACAAACTTCTTGCCGACCGGGGTAAGCTGAAAATTAGAATCTACGCTATGTACGACGGCGACGACACCACCCTTCCGGCCATTCTGAAGTCGGGCCCTATCGTCAATTACAAAGACTATTTTACAATGCGTTCCATAAGGGTCGACATGGACGGGCCGCTGGCATCGCGCCAGGCGGCGCTCGTCAGGGAATATTCGGATGCGCCGGATCAGTTCGGGGCTACGCTGATGAGCGAAGGGAGCCTGGCGAATCTCACGATCGCATCGTTGTCGTCGGGTTTCCAGGTCTGCACTGAAGCTCATGGCGACAGGGCTAACGACGTCGTTCTGGATGCTTATGGGAAAGCGCTGAAGGTTGCGAACGTTGACGATCCTCGACTGAGAATAGAGTGCGCGGACGTTCTCCTGAGCAGAGATTTCTCCAGGTTCAAGGAACTCGGCATCATCCCGTCTATGCAGCCGTCCGTGTGTACATCTGATATGTATTGGGTGGAGTCGAGGTTGGGTCCTGAGAGAACCCGGAACGCTTTCGCGTGGCAGTCGCTGCTCAGCAGGGGGAACATCATTGTCTCCGGTTCCGACTTTCCGAACGAAAGCCCTGATCCGAGGATCGGGATATACTCTGCCGTCACGCGGCGCGACTTGAACGGATTGCCGCAATCCTTTGCCAATGCTGAAAGATATTTTCAACTCAGCCCCAACGCGGCCGTCGACAGCTCGGACTTCGACGGAGGCTTTTTCCCGGGCCAGCGGATGTCCCTCGCCGATGCGCTGAAGTCCTTCACCGTCTGGCCGGCCTATGCCGCTTTCCAGGAGTCTGAGAAGGGAAGCATATCGGTGGGTAAGTATGCGGACTTTACAATTCTGAAATCAAACCTCCACCGCATGCCGCATGACGAGATCCTTCATGACACGATTATGGCAACGATTGTCGGAGGCAGGTTCGTCTACGAGAGTCCGCTCGCACGCGCGTGGAGTTCACCTTGAGTCTTGACCTGCCGGGCGATCGTGATTCATTAACTAAATGGAGCATACGATGGAACTAAAGGTAGTGAAAATTGAAAAACCTGAGGATGTCAATTTGATACTTGGTCAGGCTCACTTCATAAAAACCGTGGAGGATTTGCACGAGGCTATCGTTGAGACTGTCCCGCAGATGAAATTCGGGATCGGCTTCTGTGAGTCATCCGGACCGGCGCTTGTGAGATTCAGCGGCAACGACGATGAGTTGTCCGAACTGGCGAAGAAACGTGCGATGGAAATTTCGGCCGGACACTCGTTCATTATCTTCATGAGAGACGGCTTCCCTGTGAATATTCTAAATACGATTAAGAACGTTGCCGAAGTCGCCGAAATATTTTGCGCGACGGGAAACCCGGTAGAGGTTGTCCTGGCGGAAACGGAACAAGGGAGGGGGATACTGGGAGTCGTCGATGGGGTTAAAACCAAAGGGATCGAAACCGATTCCGACAGAGAATCCCGCCACGATTTTTTGAGGAAGATCGGATACAAGCTCTAAATCGAACTTCTTTCCAGGAACGCCGTCTATAATCACAATTAACGCTGGAGACTATGAATAAGTATATCCTTTCCTTTTTGCTTATACCTATGGTTGTGCTCGGTCAGAGTGTCAAAGGATCACCGTCCGCACTTGCCGGCAGCGATTCGTTGACGCTGGATCAGTGCGTCGGGATAGCGTTGAAGTACAATCCGCAGATACGGCTTGCCGAAGGCGGCCTAGATGCGTCAAGGGCAAATCTGAAATTGTCCACATCGGCCTACATGCCGCAAATAATGGGAACGGCAAGCGCTGCCAGGAACGGCGGCACTTTCGTGTTCGGTCCCATTGCAAGAGAGGGCTATTTCGACAATTTCTCGGCAGGCTTCACGGCATCACAAACGATATTCGATTTCGGCAAAACCATATCCCGGGTTGCCGCATCCTCCGATCTTGTGAGGGCCTCGAATCAAGATCTCAGAAGCACTACCGAGGATGTTGTATTAAATACGCATATCTCTTACTTCAACTACCTCGCCGCGGTAAGAGTCGTGCAAGTCGACAGTGAAACAGTCTCGGAAGCGGAAGGTCATCTCAGGCAGGCAAAAGCTTTCTATAAAGCGGGCACTGTACCACAATATGACGTCGTGAATGCTGAAGTGGAAGTCGCAAACGCCAGGGTGAGTATGATCCAGGCGGTTAACAACGTGAAAATCGCGAGAGTCCAGCTCGAGAATGTTCTCGGCGTGAACCTGCCTCCCAAATTAGAACTAGAGGACGATCTCAATGTCAAATATGTCGACATCCCGATGAGTACAGCCATCGAGACCGCCATGAAAAACAGACCCGAGCTTCTTGCGAGCCGCGCGCAGCTGCAGGCAAGTAAATCGCTCCTGACGGAAGCGTGGACCCAGGTCCTGCCGGACATAAACGCTACCGCGGGATATAAATGGAACGGTGCCGATCCGCAGCCTCTTTTCCCAAGCTGGAATGTGGGCCTCACTCTATCCGTCCCGATTTTCGAAGGGTTTGCACTCGATGCCGGAATCGACCAGGCGAAAGCAAACCTTAAGAGTGCGGAAGCGTCCAATGACATAGTTATGCAAACGTTGTATTTGGACGTCCAGCAGCAGGAGTACGCACTCCAGGAGGCGGCCGAAAAAATTCAGGCTGCCAGAAAGCTCGTCGATCAAGCTTCCGAAGCTTTGCGTCTCGCCGTGGGACAATACAACTCAGGGACCGGCAGTGCGCTCGATGTTACTGACGCACAGGTGACTCTGGGAAGTGCCCGTATCTCGTATATCCAATCGCTCTACGACTACAACGTGTCGTATGCATCACTGCAACGGGCAATGGGAACAATCAAGTAAACTCAGGAAACGTAAGGTATGAAGAAGAAGAGGATTGTTGCAGCGGTTGTCGTCTTGATTATGATTGCAGGCGTCGTAACGTTCTTTGCACGCAGGGGAAATACGGAAAACGTTCAGTGGCTCACTCTTCCGGTAAGCACGGGCAACGTCGATGTCGTCGTTACCGCAACGGGAACTCTGGCACCTGATACGACCGTCCAGGTCGGCACTCAGGTCTCGGGAACAATTGCGAGACTTTATGCCGACTGGAATTCTCGTGTCAGAAAGGGGCAGATCGTCGCTCAGTTGGACACGACTTTCCTCTGGGCAAGTGTCGAACAAGAGCAAGCCAACCTGCAGAAGGCCATAGTCGCAGAGCAACAGGCTAAGAGAACCTTCGAAAGGGTCAAGCAGCTGTACGACCGCAACCTGGATTCGCAGTCGGATTATGATACGGCACTTTCCGACTATCAGACTGCCCAGGCGAGTGTGCTTCAGGCGCAAACTTCACTGGACCAGGCCAGGATCAATCTGAGCTATGCTACAATTCGGTCGCCCATCAGCGGCGTCGTGATATCAAGAAATGTGGACATAGGGCAAACAGTCGCTTCAAGTTTCAACACGCCGACCCTCTTCACGATAGCTAATAACTTGTCCGATATGCAGGTGCAGGCCTCGGTCGACGAAGGTGACATAGGGAACGTGAAGGTGGGCGAACACGTGAGTTTCACAGTCGACGCTTATCCGAATGATGTGTTCAAAGGCAAGGTGACTCAGATTCGCCTGCAACCGTCCACGGTTCAAAACGTCGTCGAGTATACGGTCATTATCGATGTTCCCAATCCCGACATGAAGCTTCTTCCCGGAATGACTGCTAATCTTACCATAGATGTTGCACAGGCAAATGATGTGCTTAAGGTCCCAACTACAGCGCTGAGGTTTATGCCTCCGCAGCGGTACCTCGCTGAGCTCAGAAGAGCGATACCCGACTCCGTCAGGGAGAAGTTCCGCAAAAAGTTTGAACGTTTTCATGGGCAAAATGGAGGCGGCGGAGCGGTTGGCTTCGGCAGCCAGGGATCTAGCCAGTTTGGTCAGGCCGGCGGCGGTCAAAACTACCAGGACAGGGACCTCACACCCGGAAGCTATTTTATGGTCTGGGTGCTCGATGGAAAAAACATAAGACCCGTCAGGGTCCGGATTGGGCTTTCCGATGGGACAAGTACACAGGTGAGCGGCGGCCTACGGCCGGGTGAGTCTGTCGTCGTAGGCATGCTTTCAAACGGCCCGTCAGGACAAGGTCAGTCAAATCCATTCGCGATGCAGCGGAGGTTCTAAGCACGTGGCACAGTCGATCATCTCGGTCAAGCACCTCGTGAAGATATATAAGATGGGCGACATCGAGGTCCACGCGCTAAGAGGGATTAACCTCGACATAGAGCAGGGTGAGTTTGCCGCCATCATGGGCGCGAGCGGATCCGGCAAATCGACGCTCATGAACATCCTCGGCTGCTTGGATATACCGACCAGCGGAGAGTACCTGCTCGACGGAGTATCGGTCGCCAAGCTCGACAGGGACGAGTTGGCCAGGCTCAGGAATAAGAAACTCGGTTTCGTTTTCCAGGCTTTCAATCTTCTCCCGAGAACCACCGCGCTTGAGAACGTTGAATTACCATTACTCTATTCCAACAATCATTCATCGGTGCAGAGACGCGAGAAAGCAATGGACGCTCTGGCGGCTGTCGGCCTCGCCGAACGTGCCGGACATTACTCCAATCAGCTTTCCGGCGGTCAGCAGCAGCGCGTCGCAATAGCCCGATCTCTTGTCAATGATCCGGTCGTCATTCTGGCCGACGAGCCTACCGGGAATCTCGACACCCGGACAAGTGTCGAGGTCATGGAGATATTCCAGAAGCTGAACGAAAAAGGAATAACTGTAGTACTCGTGACGCATGAAACCGATATCGCGCAGTTTGCCACCCGGAACATAGTGTTCAGAGACGGAAAAATTAGCAAGATGGTACATGTGGAAAATCGGAAAATTGCCGCTCAAGAACTTCCCAAAATACCCGTGACTATCGATGAGGCTGAGTGATGAATGTGCTTAACGTGCTGCGCGTATCGTACCGCTCGCTCGCAAGAAACAAACTCCGGTCTTTTCTGACTATGCTCGGGATAATAATCGGCGTCGCTGCAGTCATAGCAATGCTTGCAATCGGACAGGGAGCCAGCGATGCGGTTAAGCAGCAGATCGCCGGATTGGGAACCAATGTCGTGATAGTCTTTCCGTTCGCTTCATCCGAGGGCCAGGTCCGCTTCCAGGCGGGCGAAACATCGCGGCTCACCGAGAGCGACGCAATAGCAATTGGCGAACAATGTCCAGCCGTTAAGTATGTAACGCCGGTGGTCAGGGTCGTTACGCAGATAATAGCCGGTACCCAGAATTGGAGAACATCTGTGATGGGAGTTTATCCGGATTTCGAACAGATCAGAAACTGGCCGGTTCAAAGCGGCAGCTATTTCACACAGACTGACGAACGCACGGCGGCGAAAGTGTGTCTCCTTGGCCAAACGGTTGCCGACAATCTCTTCGGGCCAGGAGCAATTCCTCTCGGGGCGACCGTGCAAATAAGGAACCTTCCTTTCAAAGTGATCGGAGTCCTCGCGTCAAAGGGACAGAGCGCAATGGGGCAGGACAACGACGACATTGTAATTGCTCCCTTTTCCACCGTTCAGCAGAAACTCGCCGGGACGATTTACGCCAATATCCTGTTTGCCTCCGCCATCTCCGCCAGGGCAGTAGAAACGTCCGTCCAGGAAATCAGTCAGTTCCTTCGCATCAAACACAATCTTAGATCCTGGCAGCCAAACGACTTCACCGTCAGAACCCAAACTGAAATCGCCAGCACCGCCGATGCGACGACGAAAACGATGACTCTCTTACTTGCCAGCGTAGCGGCCATCTCTCTGATCGTCGGGGGAATTGGGATCATGAACATTATGCTCGTCTCTGTCACAGAACGCACGCGGGAGATCGGTATAAGGATGGCGGTTGGAGCCAGAGGCGGTGATGTATTGACCCAGTTCCTGATCGAGGCCGTTTCTCTGAGTCTTGCCGGCGGAATAATTGGCGTGGTACTCGGCGTTTTTACCTCTAAATTCGTCTCCGACATCCAGCGCTGGCCGGTCGTCATTTCTCCGCAGTCGATCGGCCTGGCCTTCGCCTTTGCAGCGATCATCGGCATCTTCTTCGGCTGGTACCCGGCACGAAAGGCAGCAAACCTTAATCCCATCGAGGCCCTCAGGTACGAGTAATCACAACGGGGGGAGTGCACATGCCAGCAAAATGCAGCGCCGCAGTTCGTCCAGGGGGCAAGACCTATCGGAGTGAGTAATACCTCATTCGAATTTTGTTGCTGACGACCAATCCGAAGTCTGGTAGACCGGCTGTTCGACGGCTTGACCCGCAGGTGGGTCTGCGACAAATTTGTGAAACTATCGCCATTCATTAAAATGAACGGCTCAAAAAGTCTCAAAACCCCATTCGGGGTTTCGGGCACCTTCACAGGCGTCCATTTTTAATCGATGCCGATGGTGCGTTAT
>JAJZVO010000115.1 GCA_021845665.1 Bacteroidota bacterium
GTTCCTCGGCGAAATTCTCCTAACCCCGATATCTCTCTTAAAATCTCCTCCCGTTTCCCCAGCAAGCTTTCGATGGTATTTCCCATAGATCTCCTCTCTTCTGGTTGCCTACAAGCATCCAGAATATGCCCAAAACCATCGAAAAATGCAAGACCACTCACAAATTTGTCGCAGACCCTCAATCAAGGACACATCTTTCTCTGTGTTCTCTGTGATTTATCTTTGTGAACTTTGTGGTTAAGCGTTCCGTATTTTCTCCGGAAAAGGGCGGAGATTTCTTGACTACGCAGGACGTGCGGATTTGAGCTGCTTTATAGCGGAAGGGATATCGCCAGATTTGAAAACCGATGTTCCGGCGACGAGCACATCGGCTCCGGCATTCACGAGCTGCCCCGCGTTTTCGGCTGTGACACCCCCATCCACTTCCACATGGACGTTCTTCCCCTTCGGGATGAGAGCCTTTACTTCCGATAATCTCCGGTAAGAGCTTTCGATGAATTTCTGTCCCCCAAAGCCGGCATTGACCGACATGACAAGAATCATGTCGACATCGTTTATGATTTCTTTCACCATTTCCGTCGGCGTAGATGGGTTAATCGCTACCCCTGCCTTCAAGCCGAGTTCCTTGATGGTGTTGACGGTTCTATTGAGGTGGACGACTGCCTCATAATGAACTGTCAGCGAGTCCGCACCAGCCCTGGCAAAATCTTCGAGGAAAGAGTCGGGATTCTCGATCATCAGGTGGACGTCGAGGAACTTTTGGGTAACCTTGTTCACGGCAGAGACAAGTACCGGTCCGAAAGTGATGTTTGGTACGAAATGGCCGTCCATCACATCGATGTGAATCCAGTCGGCACCGCCACGATCAGCATGCTGGATATCATCTTTGAGCCTGGTGAAGTCGGAAGCAAGAATTGAAGGCGCTACGAGGTGCATCAGTTTTCCGGTCCCTGAGGCTGGGTGCTGATCGATGACACATAAAGGTTTATTGCAGTTCCTTTGGGTACAATGTCCTTTGCCCGCGGATATTGTTCGAGCACCGTATTCGGCACAAGCCTCTTATTCGGCTGGAATGTAATGCTACCGAGGACGAGATTCGAACTGAGTATGAGTCTCTGAGCCTCGGAGAGAGGTCTTCCGACCAGATTGGGTACAGATACCTCGCCCGCCTCAACGGGTCCGGATGACACTACCATAGGGACAGCAGACCCCATTGTAAGAAGGCTCCCCGGCTGTACGGCCTGAGACATCACAACATTCTGAGGGTATTCACTGGAAGAATCGTTTGTAATAGTACCAGCCTTGAACCCGACTCTCTGAAGCATGAACTGAGCTTCCAGCTGGGTATGGCCTACGAGATTGGGAACTTCAGCTTTCTCCGCACCACCGCTTAAAGTCAGGTAAACTCTTCTCCCGTGCTTGACGATCGACCCAGCATCCGGATTTTGAGAAAGAACTGTATTCGTCGGAAGCTTGCTCGGCTGTGTCCCGCCCGGTTCATACTGGAGTCCCATGGTATCAAGGACTGTTTTTGCCAGCGTCAATCTCAGGCCGACAACGTCGGGGACCTTCACAATCCCGCCGTCACGAACGTACCATGGCATCACCACCCAATTCATCAATGAAAAAAGGGCGATAAGGATGACACACCATATATAGAACTTCTTCGCGAATCGCGACCAGAATATCCGGGACAGGAGGCTTCGTTTTTTACTCATATCGTAGAATGAATCTATCCATTGCGCGATTGAATTTCAAGATTCAGAAAATCCCGGAGGTAGAGGTTTTAGAAAAACGAAATGGCACATATAGGAAACGGGACAATGGCGAGATGAGCGCCGGCAGAGAACTATTCGATTCCTAATTATGCGATGCAACTTCCTTCGTTGTCTTCCGTGCAGTATATCTCAGCTCAACCTATTGCCATGTTCAAGCACCAGGCTTGCCAGAGCAATCGAGAATAGCCTGGCATCGCCCTTGTCTGCCCGAGACGGAATAAGAATGGGGTCCTTTCCACCCACGATGATATGCGCCAATCGGAGGTCTGCAAAATAGGTCGTGCTCTTGGCGAGACTGTTTGCTGCTTCTATGTTAGCAGCGACAAGTATGTCGGCTCGTCCTGCGACCGGCGACTTAATCCCCTTCTCTTCGGCTGCCTCGGCAGATACTGCGTTGTCGAGGGCGAGTGGGCCGTCGACTATGCAGCCCGCGATCTGGCCTCTCTCATTCATCTTGGAAAGTGCAGCTGCATCGATTGTCGATTGAAGATTAGGCATAACAAATTCTGTCGCGGAGAGAACGGCGACTCGAGGCATCGTGTTGCCGAGCGCATGAGCTACCTGGACTGCGTTCCCGATCAGATCAACCTTGCTCTTCAGATCTGGCGAAAGCGTCATTCCACCATCCGTTATCATTATAAGCTGGTTTTCGGGCCGCTTCGGGTACTCAAGGACGAAAATGTCGGAGAGGAGTCGCCCCGTTTTAAGCCCGCCTCCGTCAGAGAGTACCGCCTTCATCATCGTGGCGGTATCAACTCCTCCCTTCAAAAGAATCTGCGCTTCGCCGCTCCCTACCGCAGCTATCGATCTGGAAATGGCATCCGTGACGTTTTCACATGGAATCGTCTTGATTCTTTCCATCACTTCTTCGGGGGCAGACGCCAGCGATTCCGTTATCGTCCTTTTGTCGCCAAACAAAATGAAGTTTGTCCGCATTACCATGCCTGCCTCGAAAATTCCCGAAAAAGTTGCGGCGTTGTTTGGACATACGACCGCCACTGTCTTTGGGACCAGAGATTTGGCAGTTTCAAGAAGTTCGTTGAAATTGTTAACGGCTGTCGGTTCCATTTAATACTCCATGATTCTCTCTTCGCCGTGCATTACTCTTAGCGCGCCTAGCGCAAGTGCTTTCATTCCATCTTCGCCCGGAAAGACTTCGACCGGCGATATGAATTCTACTCTTTCCCTTATCCATCCGACAAGTATCTTCGAACCGGCGAGCCCGCCAGTCAGTGCTATTGCGTCTACTTGTCCTTTAAGCACGGTGGCCATACCCCCTATCTCCTTCGAGATCTGATAAGCCATCCCTTGAAAGATATGCCGTGCAGCGACATCACCGCGCGAGATACGATGCTCGATTTCATGGGCGGAATTCGTCCCGAGATAGGCGATCAGTCCTCCCTTTCCCATTACCAGCCTCCGCACATCGCTCTCCGAATATTTCCCTGAGTAGCAAAGCCCGATAAACTGTTGAAGTGGAAGCCCGCCGGTTCTCTCAGGCGAAAAGGGCCCGTCGCTGGAAGCATCATTGGCATCCACAATTTTTCCCCCGACAACAGGTGCAACGGAGATGCCGCCACCCAGGTGGGCCACGACTAGCCTAATTTCATCGAGAGGCTTACCGAGTTTCCCGGCGGCGAGCCGTGCGACCGAGTGAATGTTAAGCGCGTGGGAAAGACTCCGGCGCTCGATGAGCGGGTGTCCTGAAATCCGGGCAAGTGACTCGAACTCATCAACGGAAACGGGATCGACAACATATGCCGGGCAGGCATTCTCGGCTGCAATTGCTGCAGCTATTGCACATCCGAGATTTGAGGCATGTTCGCCCTGGAGATTCGCGTGAGCGTCGGCAATCATGCGCTCGTTCACAAGGTATGTCCCACCTGGAACAGGGCGCACCAAACCTCCGATACCCACAACTGCGGAGAGCTTCACACCGCGCGAATTCAACCAGCTTCGGGCGACTCCGGTTCGAAATTCCAACTGCCCCCAGATGTTTCCGAACCTCTCCAGTTCATCCACAGTATGACGATAGGCAACCGACGCCACCTCCGTGCCTTCCGAGAAAAGACCGAGCTTTGTGGATGTCGATCCGGAGTTTACGACAAAAATCGTATATCTGGTTTTGCTTCCCTGCATAATCGCCTTCGCCGCAGACCGAATTACTTAAACAGACCCTGAACGGCAGAATGTATTCTCTGCCGGTCGTGGTACTTCACAAAATGGAATCTATATTCTAAAAAGACGTCGTTACGTTGATGCGGTGAAGGCCACCGATTCTTGCGCCCCACGAAGAATAGGAGTAGTCGAATGCATATCCGAGGAACTTGATGCCGACTCCGAACGAAAGCCCCTCGATACCCGAGTTGAGACCAATCTTCATCTGCTGATGTTCTAGGTTGTTGTAGCCGATGAGCACATGAAAATTCTTGGAGAGCAGGAATTCCCCGCCGATAACGAAAGAACGCAGCTTCTCCGAGAGGCTGAGTGTCGGATCGCCCAGTCTCTGAAGCGCCACATTAAGTATCAGAGGAAGATGCTCAAGCTGCTTAGTCACTCCTATCCGCAGGTCGAATGGGAGGGGTTCTCTGACTCCGTCATAAGTGCTGAGCTGCTGCCCAGCGTTAACCACCGAAACACCGACTCCGAGGAGTTCATCCGGGAAATCGTAGTAGAGCCCAGCGTCGAGAGCGACGGCGGACGAATTGTAGGATGCTATCGACGAATAGATCCCCTTCAGATTAATCCCGTAGCTGAAGTTCTTGCCGAGGTAGTTTGCATAGTTAAGCGTTAGGACTCCGTCACCCGCACCGAAGGTTCCGATCTGATTGCCCGCCTCGTCGGTCTCAGCAAACGATCCGTAACTAAGGTACCCTATCCCTACGCCGAAATAGCCTTCCTTCGGGACTTGAAAGGTCGTGAATACATAACCTCCGTTTATGTCAAGGACGTGCTTGAGAAAACCGAACGTCACGGCACGGTTCCCCGACGCAACGGAGAGGGCGGGATTATAATAGAACGCACTCGGATCATCTATCCTAGCGAGCGCGCTGCCGGCAAGCGCCGCTTCCTTTGCACTGACATCGAGATTGAGAAACTGATAAACACTCTGACCGAAAGCAGAACCCGTGACAAGAAGCACTACCGCGATACATAAGGATTTCATTTTCAAAATGTACCGGCGGCAATCCTATTTTTCAAGACCACCCATATATATTATATTTTCAGAGAAAATTATGCATAACGCTTCCATCGATAGATCCCGAATACGAAGGATACTCGTGATAAAACCTCGTGCGATCGGGGATGTCCTCCTATCTACACCGGTTTTGCCGGATCTACGGAGGGAATTCCCGGCCGCGCAGATAGACTTTCTCGTCGAGTCGTTCGCCTCACCGGTTCTTGACGGCAACCCTTTCATAAACCGAGTCGTCACGTATGACACCCGAGTGGACTCTTCCGCTTCTATAGTATCGAGAGTCCGGAAGAATCATTATGATCTTGTCATCGACCTTTTCGCAAATCCGCGGACGGCGGTAATCACTCTCTTAAGCGGTGCACGCTACCGGGCAGGCTTCCCATTCAAGTGGAGAAGAGTCGCATACAACATCATTGTTACCCCAAGAAGCGGACAGGTTCACAACGTCGAATTCAACCTCGATGCCCTTCGAAGGCTCGGGATCGAAGTGACTTCTACCGCGCCGTCGTTCTACCTCGACGAGGAATCCGGGGAATTTGCCCACTCTTTTCTCGTGGAAAACGATTTGGCTGCGGGCGAATTTCTCGCCATCAATATCGGCGGAGGATGGGGAACAAAGCGATGGCCTTTGGACAAGTTCACCGAACTATCTTCGATGATCAGGCTCAGGCTTCATCGTCGGGTAGTAGTTCTATACGGCCCTTCAGAGGAGGCCGGCGCGGCAAAGATCGCAAGGTCGTCTAGGGCAATTCTCGCGCCACCGACATCACTGAAACAAATGGGAGCGATACTTTTTCAATCGAGGCTCCTGATCACGAACGATTCCGGGCCAATGCACATAGCTGCCGCGCTCGGAGTACCCACACTCGCAATCTTTGGACCGACGAGTCCACATTTGCAGGGCCCTTACGGTAACATATCCGAAATCGTTAGAAATGAAAAGCTGGACTGTCTCGAATGCAATCTTACGAAATGCCCGATAGGAAATCTCTGCATGAATGAGTTGCACCCGGAGACAGTCTTCGAAGAGTCGCAGAACCTCATTAGGAAAGTCGAAATTGCTCGATCAACGTCCAAGGCAGGCACACGGCGTGGCGTGAATGTCCATGATATTGTATCATGAGTCATTCGCAACCGGCACCTAGACATTTCGCGATGGATGATAGCCTTACCGATCTGTTCGACATCGTCGGGCTAAAACTCGCGGGGATCCGTAAATAGGATGAAAACTTTCCATGTCGAAATACCCGACTGCAAACGTTTCGGTGGATACAAGCCGTGCATACCGTACAAGACCTGTTATGAAGGATGCGCGCATCCGGATAGACCGTTCGGGAAGAAGATTCTCATAATCAACCTCGACGCGATGGGCGACGTACTAATGACGACGGCCCAACTCGCCCCAATCAAGAGGAAGTACGCTGAGAGTTATGTTGCCTGGATTACGCTCAGGTCCGCCGCGCCCCTTCTCGCCGGGAACCCGTTGATAGACGATGTCTTCCCCTGGGACGCGGAGAGTTTCCTTATACTGGAGCAGATGAAATTTGATCTCATCCTGAATGCCGACAAATCGAGGAGATCGGCGGCGCTCGCGATGAAGCTTGAAGCGAAAGAGAAACTCGGATTCGGACTGAATGCGAACGGGCAAATTGTTCCGTTGAATGAGGAGGCCGTTTACAATTACAAGCTCGGCGTAGACGACTACCTCAAATTCCGGATGAACAACCGCACCGGCCAGGACATTCTCGCCGAGACTTTCAGGCTGCCATATGAACGTGACCAATATGTTTTGCATCTGAGCGAAGAGGAGAGCGCGGCGACGATTGCTTACCGGGAGTCGAAAGGGATCAGGGAAGGCGATGCGGTAATCGGCTTCAACACCGGATGCTCGAACCTTTACCCGAACAAGAAGATGACAATCGAACAGCACCTGGAACTAATCGATAAGTTCTCCGCGCAAGGAAACACAAAGATGCTCCTGCTCGGCGGCCGCGAGGATACCGAACGAAATAAGAGGATATACAACACCGCAATCGAACGCAACCCGAATTTAATGACCAAGCTCTTCAATACTCCAACCGAGGGGGGGCTCAGGGACGGGATGATTTATGAAAACGCTGCAGATATCGTTATCACCGGCGACAGCTACGGGATGCACCTCGCCATCGCCCTCAGGAAATATGTGCTCGTGTGGTTCGGCGTGAGCTGCTGGAGCGAGATCGATCTTTATGACAGAGGGAGGAAATTCATCCCTTTAGCTGACCAATCGAGAGAAGAGGTGCTCTTCTGTTCACCATGCTGGAAGAAGAAATGTCCGTACGATCTGGAGTGCATGAAGCTGATCGATATCGAAGGGATATATGGGTTGGCAGTGGAGCAGATCAAAAGACATCGATAAATTGCTGAAGCGTAGTCCGGAGAGATTCGTCTATCTCTTCCGGATTTTCCCGCCATTCGGGACTACTTGATCAGCATCAGCTTTTTCACAGACTCAAAACTGTTTCCTTCATACCCTCTTGCCGTTAGCCAATAGCCCAAA
>JAJZVO010000045.1 GCA_021845665.1 Bacteroidota bacterium
TCCTCTTCGTTCCCGCCTTTGGCGGGACGGCTTCCTTCAGATCCTGCCTCACGGCAGGCACCCTTGCCGTCCGACTAACACTTCCCCCTCTCGGGTGTGTAAAGAACTTACCTGCTCTCGCAGGTGCATCTCCAAGCAGATGCGCCCTGCCGGGCGCACAAAAAAGAAGCCGCCGTACCCTTTTGGTACGGCGGCTTCTGAAGTAGCGGGGGAAGGATTCGAACCTTCGACCTTCGGGTTATGAGCCCGACGAGCTACCAGCTGCTCCACCCCGCGATCGGCAAACAATATAACTTGCCGTTCGCTCTTAAACAAGGACTAATGGCATGAACAGAACCTACTGAAAGGAACTCTCATCCAATGAAAGGAAATCGTAAAGGCGACAGGTTGCCCGAACACAATCTTGAAAGTTCGCGCTGAATTGGTTAGATTTTGCATATTTTAAGTCGAAGAAAGTGGAAATGGAGTACTAACGATGCCGACGTACGAATACAAATGCGACAGTTGCGGCTACATTTTCGAGGAACTTCAATCGATCAAAGATGATCCTTTGAGCAAGTGTCCCAAGTGCGGCGGAAAGGTTCAACGTCTGATCGGGCCCGGTGCCGGGCTGATATTCAAGGGATCAGGATTCTACCTCACAGATTATAAGAAGTCCAATACCTCGCCGTCGACATCAGGCGGAAACGGAAACGCAAAGAAGACCGAACCGGCCGCTCCCCCAAAGGCGGAGAAATCGAGCACGGGAGACAACAAACCGAAGAGCTAGATGCTGCTCCTGTTAAGTCTCGTACCAGACTCGATACGCGCACCCCGGACAAACTCGCGCGCATCGAGTTTTTTCTTCCCTTCCGACTGGAGCTCAAGGATCTCGAGCTTCTCATCCCCACAGCCTACGAACAGCCTGCCGCCCACCACAGAGACACTTCCCGGTTGATCCGTATTCGATTCGCCGGTCCGCTTCGTCCTGAACACCTTTAACATCTTTCCGTTCATGAAACTGAACGCGGCCGGTTCGGGGGAAAACCCCCTAATGAAGTTATGCACGGCTTCGGCAGGCTTCGACCATTCGATGAGGCAATCCTCCTTTGAAATCTTTGGAGCCTTGGTCGCAAGAGTGCCGTCCTGTTCCATGACCTTTACCGTACCTTGTTCGATCATCTTCACAGTCTCCAAGACGGCGTCTGAACCTGTTGCGGATAGTCTGTCCGCCAGTTCCCCCGCAGTTTCATCCCCGCCGATAGTTATTTTCTTCTGCAG
This sequence comes from Bacteroidota bacterium, assembly GCA_021845665.1. Taxonomy (GTDB): domain Bacteria; phylum Bacteroidota; class Ignavibacteria; order Kryptoniales; family JAKASW01; genus JAKASW01. The sequence continues at coordinate 1,261 of JAJZVO010000045.1, forward strand.
GATGATTCTGCCGGTATCCACCTTCTCATCGAGAAAGAAGGTAGTGACTCCCGTTTCCCTTTCACCGTTAATGATTGCCCAATTGATGGGCGCGGCTCCCCTGTATCGCGGAAGAAGTGAAGCGTGAAGATTAAATGTACCGAGTTTAGGGATCGTAAAGATTTCCCTGGGAAGTATCCTGAATGCGACCACAACGATAAGATCAGGCGAAATACTGTTTATAGAGCCGGCGAAACCGGGATCCTTCAAAGATGCGACCTGGATAACCGGTAGTCCAAGTCCCTCCGCCGCACTTTTTATTGCAGGCGGAAATACTTTAAGTCCTCTTCCCCGAGGCTCATCGGGGTTAGTCACGACAGCGGCAATCTCAAAACCCGAGTTCACCAGCGCCCTCAACGAAGGCACGGCAAATTCAGGCGTGCCCATGAAAACTATTCTCATCGCGAAGCCTAATTGTTAACGTATAAAAATAATCGAACGCGTCGAGTAATTCTACCCATCTGCATCCGGCTTACCGGTCAATAACGCGGCATATCGGGATCTATTTCTCTTGCCCATTTGTCTATCCCGCCTGAGAGATTCCTCGAGTTCTTGAAACCGGACCTCTTGAGAAGCTGAACAGCCATGGCGCTTCTTCCCCCGGAATGGCACATGACAATTATCTCACGGTTCGGGTCAAGTTCGCCTATACGCTTTGGAAGCTCCCGCAGCGGTATGAGATGTCCTCCGAGGTTGCAGTGATCGTATTCGCCCTGCTCGCGAACGTCAAGGATGAATACGTCCTCCCCTTTGTCGATTCTCGCCTTGAGTTCAGTCACAGAGATGTCTTTATCTGAATCGTTTTTGAATCCGAACATTAATTTCACTCCGATTTTGTGTTTTAGAATTTTATCTGCGGATCAGTCAGATCGACTTGGCGCCGTCAAGTTGTCCGAGTCCCATCCGGCAAACGGAGTCACCGCTTTTCTTAACTTCTTCAAATCTTATCAACGATTTTTGCGATGGCTGGGTTCTTGGATGGTACACATGGTATTGAACAGCAAGGTTGCGGAGCGATTTCCCGGTTACACCGATTAGAGAAAGTCGGTATTGAATATCGGAATCTTCTCCGTGTCCGGGACCATCGTAAGCCTCGTCGAACCCGTTTATCGCAACCAGCTCTTTTTTGTAGAGGGAGAAATTACTCCCAAGTATCGTCGCCGATTTCCGCCCGATCAATTCACGGATGGAAGGATTAGTTATTCTTATCCCGTCTTCTATCCTAAGAGCTTTTCCCAGGGCTCCATCAAGCAGCTCATGAAACCCCACATGCTCGAACTTGCCGGACATGACTTTCGCGAGGGTCAACTTAGCCGCCCAGCGTTTGCTCATCTCGACGCGTCTTCCGAGAAGTACTTTGCCCTCCTCTCGTTCCAAATAGTGGTCCAGGAGAAAGTCTTTCCCTGGAAGGCAATCGCCGTCTATGAAAACCAGGTAGGGCGAAACGGCGGCGCGCACTGCCGAATTGAGAATTCGGTTTTTCCGCCAACCTATATCTTCCTGCCAGAGATGTCTTATTGAAAGTCCGAACTCTGCGCGGGCTTCGTCGACCACATCTTTCACTCCGGGGCCCGAGCCGTCATCAGCAACTATGACTTCAAACTCCCTGAACGATTGTCTTTGAACCGCCGCGAGAACAAGGCGTAAGACCTCTTCGCGGTTATAGACCGAGATAATGAGTGACAGATCGGGAATATCGTTCATTCAGAGTAACAATGGGGATAAGCGGACGGGGTGAGCTTCAGACATCATACTACAATTTCAACAACACGCAGCCTGGAGAATCTCTCTCACATTCGCGTTGAACTCGAATCTGGAAAGCACGCTATCGCATCCCGATGCCATAGCTTTCGCGCGCAGCGGCGTATTTAGATGAGACATATATCCGATCAATTTGATAGACGACGTACCAGGATTGCTCTTTAACCTTTCGATCAGACCCAATGAATCGACAAAATCATTTTCCAGGTCGATCAATATCAATTCGCAGTCTTTGAGGTAATGGTCGACCTGACTTTCATTTCCCACAAAAGCGACTGAGAGTCCGAAATACTCAGCAGTATTTCTGATTTTGGTCATGAACATCAAATCGTTAACGATCGCTGTAATCTTCGCCATTAGTCCAATCCTAATATTGTAGCGTTGTCCTGAAGCGCCTTAGTCACGAACGAAATGTGATCCGCCTCGGGTATACCGAGTTCTGCAATGCCGTTCATGATATCTTCACGGCTCACACTCCGTGCAAACGCTTTGTCCTTGAGCTTCTTCTTGACGGACGATACTTCCATACCCGCCAGTTTTGTGGGACGAACCAGCGCTATCGCAATAATAAACCCCGTCAATTCATCGCAGGCGAAAAGACACTTCGCCATCCTGGTCTCTCTCGGGACCTTTGTGTACGGTGCGTGTCCCATGATAGCCTGTGTTACCGAATCGGGGTAGCCCTTCTCAGCCAGGATTTTGTTCCCAACATACGGATGTTGATCGGCGTTGGGATACATTTCATAATCGAAGTCATGAAGAAGCCCTGCGAGTCCGTAGAGACACTCATCTTCCCCGAACTTCCTGGCGTAGGCGCGCATTACAGCCTCGACGGACAGCGCGTGTTTTCTCAGGCTGTCAGTCTTGGTGTACTCAAATAGCAGTGATAATGCTTCCTCTCTTGTAGGCGCCACTGGTACTCCTCAAATCACGTTCGAAATATATTTCCCGCGAATCTCATAATCAAACACCGCGCGAATCTCAGCGTGGGCCATTTTGGGATGATCGCACACGCAGGGTGCAGCAAGAGTGACGATTCTTACTGATGGGCACCGAGTGAATACTTTTTCGTTTGCGACTATTACCATCAGATTTCTTCCGAATGATACTTAAATTAAATAAAAAACAGGAAAAGTATGCTCGACAGAATAATTGAGATTGCGAAACAAGCCGGCACGTTTCTAAAAGAAAACGAGGGGAATATCTCGGAAATAAAAGAGAAGGGATCGTTCACCAATTTAGTGACCGACATAGACAAAGGGTCGGAGGCGATGATTAAGGCGTTCATTCAGAAGAATTTCCCGGATCATGGGATACTCGCCGAAGAGAGCGGGGCTTCGTCGCCGACATCAGAATACCGCTGGATAATCGATCCGCTTGACGGCACAACAAATTTCACTCACTCCTTCCCGGTGTATTGCGTTTCAATCGCCGTCGAAAGAAAAGGGGAGCTGATAGCGGGAGCGGTCTACGATCCTAACTTCGATGAGATGTTCACCGCAGAAAAAGGGGGCGGTGCACACGTCAACGGGAAGAGACTGCAGGTTACGACGACGAACACGCTTGAAAAGTCTATGCTCGCTACAGGCTTCCCGTACGACGTAAAGAACAATCCGTTCAATTGCGTCCAGCATTTTGAGGAGTTTCTGGTGAAGACACAGGCTGTCCGCAGGCTCGGCTCAGCGGCACTCGACAGCTGCTATGTCGCATGCGGAAGACTCGACGGATTCTGGGAGGTCAACCTGCATCCATGGGACACTGCTGCAGCGGTCCTAATCACCACGGAGGCAGGCGGAAAGGTGACAGGGTTCAACGGCGAAAAATATTCCATCTACCAGAGAGATATCGTTCTCTCGAACGGCACCATCCACGACGAGATGCTTGAAGTAATCAAGAAGAATCTCTGAGGTTATTCCAGGACAAAGTTCGAATCCGGTTCCATATCGATCCGTTCGGAATAGCGAACGTAAATGGTTTCTTTGCCGTTGAAAGGGATTTGGATTGCCCAATCTCCCTTCCAGTTTTTGATGGCGCTTCCGAATAATTTCCGGCTCTTTGTTTCGGTGAACCGTTCAATGAATACCCAGCCGAAAAAGGCCTTTGATTCACGTAGGAGAAACGCGGCTGCACGCTGGTCTAATCCGACTTCAACTTGACCGACCGTCGTCGCGATGAAGCCTGCGGCTACCAGGCGCTCGGCAAAAATACTTGAGAGGTCGCGTCCTTCGAAGAGGAGGTCGTGCACGAATCTTTTCACGTTTCTCCCGTTTATTATTTCGTCGAGAGCCTCGATTATCTCACCGTCGGACTTCACTCGAGATGCCGGTCTTACCCGGAAACGCCTTTCGCCGCATCGATATGCGCCTTCGGGGAGAACATGTTTTTCGTTATCGAAATGATCTTCTTTTCCCGGCTGATTATGAAGGTGACCCTGTTGGAAATCCTGAAAAGCTTATTGTAAACGCCATAGAGACCTGAGACAGTACCATCTCTGTCCGACAAGAGCTCGAATGGAAGCTTGTGTTCGGCTTTGAACTTCTCGTGGCTCTCAATCGTATCGGTACTTACCCCGAACACCCGGAGTTCAGATTTCCTGAGGTCTGCGAACTCATCCCTGAATCCGCACGCCTCGCGGGTACAGCCGGAAGTAAAATCCTTCGGATAGAAATACAGGACAAGCTTGCCGTCTTTGAGACTCTCGTTGAGATTGAAAGTCCCTCCTCCCGTCGACGGCAGTTCAAAGTCGGGAGCTTCATCACCTATGTTTAGTTTCATAGGAATCAAAACACAAGTCGAGGCAATTTGATTCCAGGGGCAGAAAAAAGGGATAGCTCAGCCGATTACACTGTTATCCATTCCATGGTCCGGCAAAAACAGGGATACACGCTTCAACGGTTTAAGGCCTCATGGGGATTGGAGGCTGTCGAGTGCGATCCTCGCCTGCCTGCATGCGTTGTAGTCCCCATTGAGCTTAATCGCTGTCTTAAAATCTAAAATGGCCTTATCCTCTTCTCCCATACGTTCGTACACCGAGCCCCTTCCATAATAGGCCCTCGAGAGGAGCACACTCGGCTTGCCCATTTCAATGATCTTGCTCAAATCCGCGATCGCCTCACCGTAGTTCCTTCTGAGGGCGGCATAAGCTTCACCCCTGTAAAAACGGATGTAGCTAAGGCTCACAAACCGGAGGGAGTCTGCCCCGCGATAATCGGCGAGGCACGGATTCGCGAAGCGCAGTACTTTGTCGTACTCATGCAGCCTGTAGTACCCGAAGCATAATGAACGAACGAAATCGAGATTTCCAGGATACATCCGGTGGAGAGAGAGAGCGCGCTTCACAATCCCGGAGTAATTCTTCTTATCGACGTCAACGATGTCCGCGAGAAATGATGCCGCCTCTGCTTTCGAGTAGCTCCCGCGTTCCGCCGCCTTCTTCAGTTCTTCAATCCCGAGCTTCTCATTCCCATTTATCCCGAGGATAAGCGCCATAGGTTTCAGGTACCAGGGAAGATGAGCCGCATAGTAATTGAATGCACCTATCCCGGAATAAGCGTCGTAGAAATGAGGATCTAGCTTTACAGCCTTCTCGAGGATTTTCCTGCTTTTGAGCCCATCGGCCATCAGACCGAACCAGTCGCTCTTTGCGGCTTCGTATCTTGACCGGTAGACAAGCGCACTTGCATAATAGAAGAGCCTGTGCACATTGTCGGTAGCCGATTCAACACGCTTTTTTGAAAGGGAACATGCCTTGTCGACGATAACATGGTACACGTTCCAAATGCTGTCGGGCGAGCGGAAACAATCTTCCGCAATCATCTTCGAGTAGATCCCGCACCTGTAAACATATCCCTCCGGCATCTTCGGGTACTCGGCCATCATGGAATCCGTAAACTCGAGCGCATGTCCGAACCTGTAGTTGTAGGTGTTCTCGACCGTCGAGTCGATCAGAGCATCGAGCCTGTTGTGGACAACCGCCCTGCCTCCGGTCCGTGCATCGGCTCGCAAGGCAAGGAGGCTTGCAACTGCAAATATTGCAGCCGCGGCTATATAGTGTCTCGTCAAAATTATTCCATTAAATCTCGGTGTACCCGAAGTAGACTTTCTTTCCGTCGATCATGACCGGGCGTTTGATAAGGTTGGGATCTTTCAGCATGAGGTCGATAAGATCAGACTTATCGACCTTCCTCTTCGCGAGGTTCAATTCTCTATACGGCTTCGAATGCTTGTTTATGAAAGCTTCCAGGTTACCGGCATCGATGTGTTCCTCGAGAAATCCCCTGGACGGCGGGTATTTCAAGATGTCAATCTCGTCGAAAGAAACTTTCGCTTTCGTCAGGTATTCCTTTTCCTTTCTGCAGGTACCGCAAGTCGACTTCTGATAAATCACGATCCTTTTCAAGAAATCCTCTCTTTGATCAGTTTGGATCCTACGGGTTTTCCCGATGAAAGTACATAAGACGAGATGACTTGTTCAACTGCAGACTTCGTCTTCGAGTCATCGTTTCCACGGACGACGGCCAGGACATCTCCCGCCGAAACTTTCTCGCCGACTTTTTTCATAACGGTGATGCCGACCACCGGGTCAACTTTGTCGCCGACTTTGGCTCTGCCGCCGCCGAGTTTCACATTCGCCATCCCGACTCCGAAAGTATCGATTTTCGACACGTACCCGTTCCGGGCTGACTTCGCTTCGAGAACGAAGCGTGGTTTCGGGTAACTACCCGGGGTTTCGACGACTTTCAAATCTCCTCCTTGCGCCCTCACCATTTCGAGAAATTTCTCGTAACCCGCGCCGGAGGTAATTGCTCTCTGGACGCGTTTCTGAGCCGACGCCAGGCCCTCCTCCGTACAGAGTGATATCATTTCAGCCGTAAGTCGCTCCGTCAGCTCGATAATGTCTGTGGACTTAGATTCACCGCGCAGTACCATGATCGACTCGACAACTTCATCCCAATTGCCGATTTCCCTGCCAAGAGGCTGGCTCATATCGGTCAGGTAGGCGGTTACTTTCTTGCCGTAGAGCTTTCCCACCTTGACCATCTTCTTCGCAAGCTTCCGGGCATCGATTGCCTTCTTCATGAATGCCCCGTTTCCCACTTTCACGTCAAGGACCAGCGCGTCGATTCCCTCGGAAAGTTTCTTGCTCATTATGCTCGAAGTTATGAGAGGTATCGATTCCACGGTCGCGGTAACATCCCTCAGCGCATAAAGCTTCCTGTCTGCTGATACAAGATTCTCAGACTGCGCGCTCATCACCAGTCCGACGCTGGCAAGAATTCGCTTGTACTCGTCAATGGACAGTTGAGTCTTGAATCCGGGTATCGACTCGAGCTTGTCCACCGTGCCGCCAGTATGGCCGAGACCTCTCCCGGATATCATCGGGACTTTAACACCGCACGCAGCAGCGAGTGGCGCAAGAATGAGCGATATCTTGTCGCCGACACCGCCGGTTGAATGCTTGTCCGCTTTGGGGCCGGGAATGTCCGAAAGGTCGACGATAACGCCGGTCGACATCATCGCTTTAGTGAGGTGGAGAATCTCTTCGTCGCTCATACCGGTGAAGAAAGTCGCCATGAGGAACGACGAGGCCTGATAGTCCGGAAGATTACCCGCGGTGTACTCTTTGACAAAATAGTCGATTTCTTCCGCTGAGAGGCGATTCCCGTCGCGTTTCTTTCGGATTATCTCATAAGCAGACAACATCACGCGCCCTGAAACTTTTCTAAGAAGAACAGCCCGACAATTGTCTTAGCGTCGACGATCTCGTTTCGCCTTACCATTTCGAATGCTTCTGCGGGAGTGAAATATTTGATCGACAGGCCGAGTTCTCCCTCCTCAAGCTGCTGCTTGCCGCCCTTCAGGTCTCTCGCGATGAAGATATGAAGCTTCTCGGTACAGAAACCTGGTGTGGTATAGATAGCCGTAAGTTTCTCGATCCGGCCCGCATCGTAACCGGTTTCTTCTTTGAGCTCACGCTTCGCGCAGACTTCCGGGGGCTCGCCCGGTTCAAGTTTGCCTGCGGGCAGCTCGTAGAGATACTCTTTGAGCGGATAACGATACTGGTAAACGAATGCAATTCTTCCATCGTTCGTAACCGGTAGTACAACGGCGCCGCCGGAGTGCTCGGCGACTTCGCGAACGCCTCTGTTCCCCGATTCGTATTCGATTTCGTCCACGATGGTGTTAAAGACTCTGCCTTTGAAGACAACTCTATGATCAATGATTTTCAGAGACATTGTTTATTCTTCCCTTCGGAACAGTGGGCGAGAGGCCGGCGGGCATTTCTCGAACCGTGCCGCTGCAATTTTATGAATTGTGGCCGGTCATTTCGCGGACAGCTCCACTTTACGGCTGCCGGGCTTCACAATGGGTACATCTTCTTTGCAGAGGGGGCAGGAATCGGGATGGTAAACCGGCACCTCCATCTTCAGAAGTGGAAAAGACTCTGCACCGAAGTTTATCGGTTCCCGGCTTCGGTCCACGATGCTCGCCACTCCGACGACCACGCCACCGCGGGCCTTAACAAGCTCCACGACTTCCTGTACGCTTCCACCGGTTGTGACGACATCCTCGCAGACGAGTACGCGCTCTCCCTGCTTCACCTCGAAGCCCCTTCGGAGCGACATGGTTTTGTCCTCGCGTTCCGCGAAAACGCCGCGAACGCGGAGCTGGCGTGCGACTTCCTGCCCGACCATTATGCCGCCGATCGCCGGCGCCACGACAAGATCCACTCTCCAATCGTGGAAGTGTCTGAATATTTCGCCGCAAAGGAGCTCGTTGTACTGAGGATACTGAAGGACCTTAGCGCACTGGAAATATTCAGGGCTGTGAAGCCCACTTGTGAGGCGGAAGTGTCCATGCTGAAGAGCACCTGTCGATTTGAAGAGGTCGAGTATCTTTTCTTTTTCCATTTTGGTTTATGAATTCCTCTGCCGTTTTCCCGCCCGAAGGATCCTACGGACCGCTCACGTCGATTTGCGCAGATACAAATCAGCGAGCATCTTCGCCATCGGCGGGAGAGATTTATGTTCTAGTCTCCCACGAACTTTTCTATCTTTTCGGCGAGATCAAAATCCTTGGCGGTCAGTCCTTCCTCGCTGTGAGTCGTCAGAACGATCTTCACCCTGTTGTATTCGATGGTTATGTCCGGGTGATGCTGAACTCTCTCGGCCTCAAGGGCAATCTTGACTACAAATCCCATCGCTTCCGAAAAGTCCTTGAGCTTGAAGTCCTTCTTAATCGAATCATCCGCCAGCTGCCAATCATGCAGCTTCGACAGTCTCGTATCTATTTCCTGCTTCTTGAGTTTCATATTGCGCTCTCTCGTTGAATGTTAGACAATGGCACCGCCTCAGCCGAATAGCTCCATCTCCACAAGCTCGGATACAATGTGGCCGATCGTAATATGCCCTTCCTGAATTCTCTGTGTATTGTCGGACGGGACAATGATCGGGAGATCGCATTTGGCCTTGAGCTTTCCTCCATCCTTTCCGAGGAATCCGATAACGGTCATCCCGTTCTCATGCGCCTTATCGGCAGCTAAGAGAATGTTGGCGGAGTTCCCGCTTGTGGAAATACCGACAAGAACATCGCCCTTTCGGCCTAGAGCTTCGACCAGCCTCGCGAATGTATTTTCAAAACCGATGTCGTTTCCCCCTGCGGTCAGGGCGGAAGTATCCGTCGTCAGCGCGATCGCGGGGAGCCCTTTCCTTTTAATATCATGGTTCAAACGAATAGTGAACTCAGTAGCGATGTGCTGCGAGTCTGCCGCACTGCCGCCGTTTCCGCAAAACAGTATCTTGTTGTCTTTTTTCAGCGCGTCTCTCACAATAGTGACTGCGCGCGAAATATCTTCGAAGCATGAATTCAGAATTGCTTTCTTAGTTGCCGCACTTTCTTCAAGAGATTCTCTAATAAATTTCGAGCGATCTACCACTATAGGGCTGCTCCTTTCACGGTCAGTCTGTTATGATCAAATGAAACCCGACTAAACGACCGTCGGGACAGGTTGCTTAAAATGGACGGCATTGGCAAAAGCCTTGAGCTTACTGGAATTGCCGTTCTCCTCAAAGAAGTTTCCAGTCACGATGAATGACGCCCCGGCCCGGGCCAGTTCGTTGGCAGCCTCCGGATCCTTTATGCCGCCACCGACGACCACCGGCATCTTCACCGTCCGGGAGACTGCATAAACCATTTCTTTCGGTACATGAGCGAGAGCTCCGCTCCCAGCTTCGAGATAAACCATCTGGAATCCGAACATATCTGCGGCAAGCGAGTAAGCGCAGGCGATTTCCGCTTTCTCGCGCGGGATCGGCAGGCTGTCGGACATGAAATGAGCCGTGGTCAGCTTACCCGACTCTATCAGCAAATACGCCGTCGAAATAGGCTCGAGGTCATGCTGCTTCAGCAAGGGAGCTGCATGGACATGGTTCCCGACAATGAAGTCGGTGTTTCTGGAGGTGAGTGCGGAAAGGAAGAGGATCGCGTCCGCCTGTGCCGAAATCTGGAAGAGGCTGCCGGGGAATATGATGACGGGCACCTTCGAATATTTTTTTATCTCGGTCAATGACCGCTCAAAAATGTCGCGCGTCATCAGGCTGCTTCCGACGAGGAAAGCGTCGACGCCTGAATCCTGAGCGTGTTTGACGACGGCGCCAAGGTTTTCGCCCACAAGTTTATCAGGATCGAGAAGGAGCAGGAATCCAGCCCCCTTCTGCTCGCGCAAGTCGAGAAGGTAGTCGAAAGTTTTCATTGGCCTCCTATTTTAAAAGCTGCTTCACAATTTCTGGCACGCTGTTGACTGCATCGTGAATCTTAGATTGGTCTTTCCCTCCGGCGGTCGCGAAATTCGGTCTGCCTCCTCCTCCACCGCCGACTTTGCGGGCAACTTCGTTCACGATCTTCCCGGCATGGAGCTTCTTCTGCGTTATCGCGTCCTGCGACACGCTCGAGACAAACATCGCTTTTTCCTGGATCTTGGCTCCGAGGACAATTACGCCGCTGCCGAGTTTGTCCTTCAGGTAATCGGCGACCTGTTTAAGCTCGTCATCCGAATCGACATCGACAAGACCGTAAACCACTTTTACGCCTTCGACCGTACCATCCTGACCCGCGGCATGGAGGAGCTTCTCAGCGGCGGACATCGCCGTCCTCAACCGGAAGCCACCCAGTTCTTTTTCTAAATTCTTTATCCGCTCAGCGAGCTCGTCCTTTTCCCTTTCCTTCTCGTCGGCCTTTGCCGTAAGGTTTGCGATAATCCTTTCGATACCGCCGCCGGTAACCGCTTCGACCCTCCTGACACCGCTCGCGATACTCGACTCGGAGACGATCTTGAAGAGTCCGATCTCGCTCGTGTTCCTGACGTGCGTGCCGCCGCAGAATTCCATTGAGAAATCCCCGAACTGCACGACGTTTACTCTGTCGCCGTACTTGTCACCAAAGAATGCAAGCGCTCCCATCTTTGTAGCCTGGCCGTAAGGAATGTTGCGATGGTGGACCAGCTCGATGCGCTCCAGGATTTTATCGTTAACGATCTGCTCGATGCCGCGAAGTTCTTCCGGTGACACTTTCTTGTGGTGGGCAAAGTCGAAGCGCAAATGTTCCCGGTCGACCAGCGAGCCGGCCTGGTGAACGTGAGTCCCGAGCGTCTTCCTGAGCGCAGCGTGAAAGAGGTGTGTCGCGGAATGGTTACGCATTATTTCAAGCCGCCGCTTACCGTCGACTTCGGCTGTGACCTCACTTCCTACTTTCAATGCCGCTTCATTTTCCCCTTCAACGACATGGACGATCCTGTCGTCCACCTTCACGAGATCCACGACGGGTATCGAATTTCCAGCAGTGCGAATAATTCCCGTGTCGTCAACCTGGCCGCCTGCCTCCACATAGAATGGAGTCTTGTCGAGGACTACGAAGCTCTCGTCGCCTGTTCTCTTCACGCCGACAACCTTCGCCGCATTCTCTGTAGTATCATATCCTGTGAATTGGCTCTGGACATTTTTGACCAGTTCATCGAGGTGAGAGTCGCCGGCAAGATTGACGTTGAATGTTTTCCTGGTTGCTTCGCGCGACCTGTTTTGCTGCTTTTGCATGAGACTGTCGAAACCGGCATTATCGATCGTGAAGCCGCGTTCCTGGGCAATCAGGTTGGTGAGGTCGGCGGGAAAGCCGTAAGTATCATACAACTTGAACACATCTTCGCCCGGAATTTCCTTTCCCCCGGCCTCTTTCAGCCGGCCTGCGACTTCTTCAAATATCTCGAGGCCGCGGTCGAGGGTCTGGTTGAAGCTCTCCTCCTCGGACTTTATGACGTCCTTTATCCTTTCTCTTGAGGTAGCTATCTCAGGATAAGCCTTTCCCATATTCGCGACGAGCACATCTACGAGCATATAGATAAACGGATCGCGCACATCTAGATTTCTCGCGTAGCGGGACGCGCGCCGAAGGATTCTTCTCAGGACGTAACCGCGTCCATCATTGGAAGGGTTCGCGTTATCGGCGATGGCAAACGTCAGGGCACGGACATGGTCCGCAATGACGCGCATCGCCACCTGGTTGCGCTCCCCCTCGTACTTCTTCGCGGTGAGTCCGGCTATCTCAGAAATGATCGGCGTAAAGACATCGGTATCGTAATTCGATCTCTTTCCCTGTAGAACAGATACGACTCGCTCGAAGCCCATTCCCGTATCGACATGTTTCGACGGGAGCGGCTGAAGCTCACCCGACTCATCCCTGTTGTACTGGATGAACACCAGGTTCCAGAGTTCGATGAATCTCGAGCAGCCGTTGACATTGACACCGTGCTGGTGCTTTTTCCGGCAAATTCCCTCACCAAGGTCGATATGAATTTCTGAACATGGACCGCACGGTCCCGTCTCGCCCATTTCCCAGAAATTGTCTTTCGAGCCGAACCTTAATATCCTGGACGGAGCAATATCGGTGACTTTTGTCCAGAGTTCGGCTGCCTCGTCGTCGGTCTCGAAAACTGTAGCGTACAGCTTATCTTTGGGGAGCCTCCATTCACCGGCAAGAAGCTCCCAGGCCCATCCGATCGCCTCTTTCTTGTAATAGTCTCCGAACGACCAGTTGCCGAGCATCTCGAAGAAGGTATGATGGTACGTATCGTGTCCGACTTCTTCGAGATCGTTGTGCTTCCCGCTGACGCGGATGCACTTCTGGTAATCGACAGCCCGCGTGTAGTCGCGTTTCCCTTTCCCGAGAAATACGTCCTTGAACTGGTTCATGCCGGCGTTCGTGAAAAGAAGCGTGGGGTCGTCGTAAGGAACGACCGGTGCGCTAGGGACAGCTCTGTGCCCGTGCTTTTCGAAAAACTTTATGAAACTTTCGCGTACTTCGTTTGAATTCATTAATCAGATTTCTATTTGAGTGATCAAACTTATTTCTTCCAGGACACTGTTTATTTGAAGGCAGTCCTTCATCGGACCTTCGAACACGAGCGCCTTGCCCTTTGTGTGTGCCTCCAGAGCTATCGCGCCCGCCTTGTCCGAGTCACAACCCAGAGCTTTTATAAGCTGACCGATCACTTCCTCGAAAGTGTGCCAGTTATCGTTGAAAAGGATCACTCTAGCCGGCGTCTGTAAGTCGGTCGTGGTTTCTTCAATTTCAAGAGGTTGATTTTCGGTCGTTAGACCGGAAACACCCATAAGCGTAATCATTGTAAACCTCTGTAAAATATAAACCTAAACGGGGGTCTGATTCAAGATTGACTTCCGTTCGAAAATGCGGCAATTGCTGAAGGGGCTATGGCGCACAGATGACGTGGACTAAAGGCGTGGCGACAGGCTATCCAGCGTTCTGTGGATCCTAATCCGTATGAGTCCGTGCCCTTTCGGTATGCAATGACACGCAGGAAGGGCAATTTCTTCCTGCGCCGTGTCTTTGGTTTTCTGATCACCCACTGATAAATTCATCTTAATTCTATTCCCAAAAGAGGAGGAGCCGGACCATGACTTCCACATTTAGCCCGATGACAATCGGGGAAATATTCGACACGACTTTCTCGATGATCGGCAAAACTTTCCTGCGCAGTGCGGCGATCGCGTTGACCTTCATAGCGTTCCCGATACTGCTTTTAATGATTTCCGCGCATCATTTCTATTCGACAATGCCCGGGTTCACGATAGGAGGCGCCGGAAAGCATTTCACCGATTTCGCGCCGATGTTTGCCGGAAGTTTCTATTTCGGCAGCGCTTCCCTTCTGTTGGCTGTCGCAGCGTTGCTTGCAGAAGTCGCGATAAGCATCGTGATCGGAAGCGAGTTGAGATCCGAACGTGTCAGTTACCGGGACGCTTTGAGGAAAACCTTCGACGGCAGGTGGCTGAATGGCATCGGCGAGGGATTCTTGAAGATGGTGATCTTCTTCGGCTTTGGATTCTTTGCAGCCATTGTGGGTGGAATCATTGTCATGGTCGTCGGGAAGAGCCCCGGTTCGTCCGGCTTGGTGTCTATCATGTTCGCCATCCTTCTTATTTTCGTCATAGTCGCGGTGATCTTCTATTTTATCGTAAGACTTTATTTCGCGTTGACCGCGGTGGCTCTGCAGGAAGTCGGCCCTGTTGAAGCGCTCAAGAAGAGCTGGTTCCTTGTAGGAGATCATTGGTGGAAAACCCTCGGCTTACTAATCCTATTTTATGTCGTATCCAGTTTCGCTATCTCCCTCATTACACTCCCCGTAACGTTCGGAAGCATGTGGGGCACATACAAACATTTCTTCACTTTCCTCGGACAGACTGGAGGCAGGATTCCTTCGGCAGAGTTGAGCAAACTCCAGAGCGGGTTTGGCCCGATGATCGGCATCAGCACCGGACTCAGTTCGATCCTGTCGCTCCTCATCACGCCCGCATTCACGGTGGTTATGTACTTCGATCTTCGGGCACGTCATAATGATATTCCCGACATCGAGAGCCCGGCTGATTCCGAAGATACACCTCCAGTTAAGGTCATTTGAATGGACGCGAAAGATCAGGAGGAAAAGGTCAGCGCCCTACCGGGCGAGGTCGAAGAATTCGAAGGCTCCCGGGAAAAAGCAGGCAGAAGCCTGACGACCACCGCGATCCTGGGTTTCATAATCGTAGCGATTATATACTTTTATGCCCAGACCATGATAGGTTTCCTCGCGGTGGTAATCCGAGGTAAGGCCGCAGCCGGCACATCCAATCCTCGTGAGACGGTCACGCAACTCCTTACCGCGAGAGCGCTTTTCACCAAACCGATTATCCTGTACTCGGTTATCTTTTCGCAGTTTATTTTTCTGCTCCTTCCGACAATCTGGCTTGTCCGCCGTTGGCACACTAAACATGTATTCACTTATGTCAGGTTCAGGAAAACGCCTCCTTTTCAGATAATCCTTGCTCTCGTTGGCGGGATACTCTTTTACCCGGTGAGTGCAGGTATCGGTAACTTCCTGATGGATGAGCTCCACTTCCCCGATTTTCTCGCAAAAATAGGCTCGCTGGTCTTTACGTCGAACAAACCTTCGCAACTTCTGCTCGTAATCGCAGTGGTATGCGTTACTCCTGCGATATGCGAGGAGACACTGTTCCGCGGATATGTCCAACGCACTCTAGAGCGGTCTTTGGGTCCGAAGAGCATAATCGTCGCCGGAATCCTCTTCGGACTGTATCACATGCGGCCCCTTGATCTTGTATCCCTCTCGCTTTTCGGAATGCTTATAGGCTACTTTGTCTATAGGAGCAAAAGCCTTCTCCCCAGTATGACTGCTCACTTCGCTTACAATCTTGTCGCGGTTCTTTCGCTCTACAAATCCACTAACGGAAGTTCGACAACGCCGCTGGCGTCGCTCCACATACCTTTGGTGATTATGCTCTTGTCGGCTGCCGGGACAGTAGTTGTGGTACTTCTCTATCGGATCGTAACGAAGGACAAAAATCGACTGCGGGTTGCAACGGTGGAGTACAGCCCGTAGCGACTGAACTGTCCATCGGTCGGCGTTATCTTTTCGGCATATGCACCAGGACCTACAAAAAAGAGCCCGGCACAGCCGGGCTCTTTCGGAACAGATCGTAACCTGAGACTCACCTTCGAGGTGAACGCAGGTTCGTATGTCACTTGAGGAGAAGAAGTTTCCTTATGGAACTGAAGCGATTCCCTTGCGATGAGGTCGCTATCATCCGGTAGAAATAGACCCCGCTGGCATACCTGCTTCCATTGAAAGTGACATGGTATTCGCCGGCAGACTGGGTCCCATCCACGAGCGTGGCGACTTTTCTCCCGAGCACATCATAAACGTCGATCACGACCCTGCTGGTGTAAGGCACGTCGTACTCTATGATCGTCGTCGGATTGAAAGGATTAGGATAGTTCTGGAGCAGTGCAAAACGCTTAGGAGTGACGGGCTTTCCTTCAACCCCTGTCACACTAAGTTCGCTGAACTGTTTCTTCACTCCATAGATTGAAACGCTCTGCAGTTCGTACGAGTAGGTATCGCCTTTTTGAACTGTCGAGTCTGTGTATGCATAGGAACTGACGGAGTTCGTCGTTCCGGCTCCCTGCCCTACGAGCGAAGGATCGTTTACATAACTTGCGATCATCACATAATTGGCGTCGTTCGGACCTTTCCTGAGAATGTTGAAGCCGAGGTTGTTGACTTCTTCCGACGTCTGCCAATTGAGCGTCACAATTCCGGTGTTCACGGAAGATGTAAACGAGGTGACATCAACGGTGTAGCTTGAATCGGGAAACGGGGCGTTATCAAATGGAGTCGCATCCGGCGGCATCCAGTTCGCGACCATCAGCGAAGAACTCGCGGAATTCTTCGAGAAGATATTCTTCAGAGTGTACGTAGCGGCTACGGAGTCGGAAAGCTGCGACGACCAGTTCACCCTGTATTTCGCACCCGAGCCCGGTCCGTAACATTGATTTTCCGCATACAATCCAGGAGTGACGTTCCAAGCAAGCCACCCTGTTGAATCGAGATTTGCCGGCTCATAGCATTTGATATATACCGTTCTTGGGCTGGACTGCCACGGTCTTCCCAGGTAGAAAGTACTGACAGGATTGCCGTCATAGCCGATGGAGTCTGCGATTATTTTGCAATTCCTGAAGACATACCCATATAGCGTGGTTGGGTCGGTATTGGCTGCCGTAAGTGTACCGTCGTTTCTGGTCTCATGGATGACGCAACTGTCGAAGACGACGATATCACGACCGAAGATGAAATCCACCGAGCCTTCGATGCTGTCGTCCTTCATCCAGATCCTGCCGACGCCTGAACCGCCGCGCGTGTAGTAAGTATCCTGGTAACCGAGAAGACGGCAATGGATGTATTCCTGCCTGTCGCCGTTCACTTCAAGAGCGACCGCCTGAGTACCGCTTACTCCCGGCTGTGGAGAATAGGTGTTTTGAAAAGTGATGTTCTTAGCGATGAAGTCATTCGCGTTGATTTCCACCGTAAACGTACCGCTCGTCCCCGGATTGCCGGAGCCGTACTTGTCGCCGTAATCGTCGTTCCAGATTATCGTGCTGTCTTCGCTCTGGCCTTCGAGGATCACGTTTGACTGGCCTGCCTGCAGCGTATCCTTTTCGTTGTACGAGCCGTTCTTGACGTAGATAGTCCACTTGCCCGTGTAGTTATACGGAACGGCATTGAATGCGGCCTGGAGAGTCTTGTAATTACCGCTCCCATCCTGCGCCACTATCACAGTCGTGTCGGGCTGGGCGACCTGGGTTGTGAAGGTAACATCAGAACCATAGCCTGTACCGGCGCTGTTAGTAGCGTACGCGCGAACATGGTAGAGCGTGCCCGGTTTAAGACCGGTTATGCCGCTGCTGAACGAACCGATACCGGTTCCGTCGACAGTCTTCGGATCGCTTGTCGTGGGATTAGCGGTCGTGTCCCAGCAGACACCATACGCACTTACCGAATCTCCGCCCCAGCCGGTCACGATACCGCCTCCGGTCGCAGTGACGGCCAGGACATTCGTCGGCGTCGAGGTTGTTACCGACGGCGGTATTATGGCTGCAAGCGTGCTGACTGAATCTTCGGCGCCGTACCCGGTACCTCCGATGTTGGTCGCGTATGCGCGGAGATAAAATTTTGTTCCTTTCGCAAGGCTCGTGACGGCGCTCGTGAATTGGCCGACGCCGGTCCCATCGGAAGTGTGGCTGTCGGATACAGTCGGACTGCCGGTCGTGTTCCAGCATACGCCGCGGGCCGTTACTGTACCACCACCATCAGCGGTGACATTTCCACCGGTCGTGAAGAACGTCGTTGAAACATACGATGGCGCCGTTGTAGCTACTGTCGGCGGTAGAATCGCAAGCCCCGTTGTGGCTCCCGCGATCTCAACGCTGTCGACATCTATCAATTTGTAAGACCCCTCCGTCGCAAGGTCGTAAGGGAAAAATCTTACATACAGCGTATCGCCCGTGCCGATCGTGTCGCCGATTGCATATGTGTATGTCGTTTTTGCCTGCGGTACGGTTGTATCGGCAACAAAAGTACTTGTCGCGAAAGTAGGGTCATTGGAGTAGTAAAGGGCCATGCGAAGATTTTTTGAGAACTCATAGTTCTGGGAGAAAGTAATGGCCTTCGCGTAGAATGTTCCGCCCGTTTGAGGAGCAACGGTAAACTGCGCATATCTTGTCATGTTCGGGCTGGATTCAGCCGGCCACGCGCCGGTAGTAGTAGTCCATCTAGCGCCATTCGAGCCGAAGCCGTAGTTTCTTAGGCCTCCGGCATATGTTACGGTCCCGCCGTTTATGAGTCCGCTTACCTGGGCGTTGCCGTCGCTCATGAGCGGCCACATCGCGCCGGCGTTTACCGGGATGGGAATCGCAGTCGCGTAGATCTTGACGTTTTGTGGAGCGAAGTATTTACCGGAGACTGAGCTTGAGCTGTCCACCCATGGATAAATTCTAAAATAGAAGTTTTGTCCCTGGCTGACCGTATCGTTAACAGCGGCGTGAATTGTATCAAGCTGACTGCTGTTGAGAAAAACGCTGTCGGTACCGGTCGTGGTGTAGCTTATCTGCGTCTTGTTAGAAAATGTGGGGTCGGTCGAATAGTAAAGGTTGGCCTTCATGTCCTTCGTGAACACGGCGCCGAGGCTCAACACGATCGAATCGACTTGCAGTTTATAGTTTGTTTCCGGGGAGGCTTCGTATTGGATATAGACGCTGTCCAGCTGGGTTAGCTGGTTGACAGGCCATGTCGGCATCTTGATTCGCTGGGTATAGAAACTGGCACCCGGCGCCGAGTAGCTTCCATAGACTAGGTTACTTGTGATGAATTCGGGAACGCCCGATATTGCGCCTGATACCTGCACGCTTCCATCTGTAAGGCAAGGCCAGGTCACAACGGACTGAACGTTTTGAGCGAGCGCCAGACTGCTTAATGAAAACAGGATCATGACGGCAATCGTGGATCTTCGTAACATGGATCTCATTGCCACTTCCTCCGTGGGTTGTTGATGAGTTCTCTCTTTGAGCGGCTTACCGGCACGCGGGCTTCCGACGCCGGCAACCGTCGACTTAAACACGCAATTGATCACCTCATCCAGTTAAGGAGGCTGGATCTGTGCGTGGCGACAATCTCCCTCCAGTTGCAGCGTTAAATTCTAATGTGACGGACAAAAGTAAAACTGTTATTAGGCGGGACGTGTAATGATGCGGTAAACCGGAGATACCGGAGGACGAAACGGAGCTAGAGAGAGTTACCGATAACTTTCTGGAAATTTGAGCGGAATGACCGGCTGAGCTTGAGCCGCTCGCCGGTTTTCAGAAAGACTTCGAAATCACCATGCTCATTCGGACGAAGGGCTTTTACCTTATCGACGTTCACGATTGTCCTGCGGTGGATACGGACAAATTTATGCGGATCGACTTTGCTTTCAAGCGAGTTCATTGTCTGCCGAATGATATATTTGCGCGAATCGGAATGGACATAAACATAATCACCCGCCGACTCTATCCAGTCTATTTCAGAAACCGGGAGCATCGAAATGTAGTCGTGAGTTTTTACAGCGAGGCGATCGAGGTAATTCCGCGGATCGCGACTGCGTTCTCCGTCAACCGACTCTTCCGATCCGATGGCAGGATTCAGATATTCATTTACCATCTTCTTAAGATTCATTGCGTAAACTTCGAGATGGCGCCGGCCGAGTTGGGAAAGCGCTATTCTGAGAGTCTCTCTGAACCTTTCCTCGCCGATAGGTTTCAGAAGATAGTCCAGTGCGTGAAACTCAAATGCCTTAACTGCATACTTATCGTATGCCGTTACGAATATCACGATCGGCACCGGATCGACGCTTACACTGCGGAGCACTTCAAATCCGTTCATCTCCGGCATCTGAATATCGAGGAACAACAGATCGGGCCGGAGTTCTTCGATGGCCGATACCGCTTCTGAACCCGAAGAGGACTCCCCCACCACTTCGATCTCCGGAAATTCCTTAAGGCGGATCCGTATCCCTTCACGCGCGTGAGGCTCATCGTCAACGATCACAGTCCTTACTTTCAATTCGATCTGCCTCCTGCGGCTATCAGGTTCTGACCCGCTGTCCGGATGGGAAGAGTCATCAGGACAACTCTGCTTCCATCTGCATCAACCCCCTCATAAAACTGATGCCTATTCTGATAGATTTGTTCCAGATGAGCACGGGTAATATTGAAAACACTTTCCCCCACATTCTCCGCCTGAATAGCACGATGCATTTCGTTTCTTCTTCCTCTGATGATCAGCTTTAGAGAACTCTCCTCCCTCATGATCTTTATTTGAATCTCGCACGGCTCCCCCGAACTTTCAAGGTTACGGAGAACCAATTCTTCCACTATCGGCTGGAGTATGAAATTAGGCACAATTTCCCTAGCCGCGTCTTCATCTATCTCCTTCCTGATTTCAAGTCTATCTCTGAATTTCACTTTCTCGATAGCGATGTAGTTGTCAAGGAACCTGATCTCTTCTTCCACGGTACTGTACTCCCGGTCGTTTTCATACACAGTCGTCCTCAGGAAATCACTGAGGAGAGAAAGAATCCTATTCGCCTCCCTGTCACGATTTTTATGCACGAGCGAGCACACCTCACTCAGAGTATTAAAAAGAAACTGTGGATGGATCCGGCTTCTCAATTCGTGAAGATTGGACTTAACGAGCTCCGTCTGGAGCCGGAAGTACTTAACCTCATTTTCCTGATTCTTTCTCCTGTATTCTATCATGTAAAACCCGAGTAGAAAGAGGACATACGCAACAAAATCTCCCCATACGGCTGGATTGTTGAAGAGAACGCTGAATACCGTCTCGGACTGCCGCGATCCCAGCACGATTCTGTCCAGACCGAAAGAAGCGGTTTGATGAACGACCGTGAGGAGAACCAACGTAGTAAGATGTATCAATACCCAGGAAGGAAGCGATTTGGTTGTCAGGGACACTTTTCTCGAGAGCCGTCTAACGGCAAGTGCCGGAATCACGAAATACCAGGAGTAGAACAGATTTGAAATCAGGAACCTGAGGATATTTAAGACGGAATGGTCGCCTGAAAAAAACATGTAGAACGCTTGAAGAGTATTGACGACAGCTATGAAAGTCAGGACGACTACGATAGGTACGATCAGCCTGGAATCGGATTTCGTTGCGTCGGCAGGTAGTTCACCGCCGTTCGGGGCGGCAGATCGAAGTTCGGGAAAGAAATCGCTGAAAGAAGTTGAATCAGGCGCCATGAAACGCGACCTTCTTAGCGGCGATCATTTCAATGAATGGAATTTCGATCAGCACGCTCACGCCTCCGCCCGCCGGGCTCGCGAGCGAAAAGATGTGGTTCTCTCCGAAGAGCCGCAAGAGCCGTTCGGCGGTGACCCGTAGGCCGACCCCTCCGGACGAATTCGATTCTTTGCCCGCCGCCAGGCCCGGTCCATTATCTTCTACTACAATTCTCAGTCTGCCTTCACGACGGCTCGAACTGATAGATATGCGGCCCTTTGACTTCCTGGGGGCAATCGCATATCTAATCGCGTTCTCCACGATAGGCTGAAGCAGGAAATTGGGGACGCTCGCGTTCAGACTATCCGCGCTGATTTCTTCAACAACCTCAAGCCTGTCGCTGAATCTCACCTTCTCTATTTCCAGGTAATCGTTTATGAACTTCAACTCCTCACTGAGAGTAATCACATGACGGTCGCTTCCGTATATCGTCGTCCTCAAAAAGTCCTGGAGCAGCAGAAGCATCCGTTCGGCCTCGGCGTTCTCTTTTTTCAATATGAGCGTCGAGACTGTGTTTAACGTATTAAATAGGAAATGGGGATGCAGCTGGCTTTCCAGCGCGTTCAACTGTGAGAGTACTAGTTCTCTGTGCAGTTGAGTTATTCTCAACTCGTCGTCGCTGTTCTTCTGCCTGTACTCGAACACATTCACCGCAATCATTACGGCAAAATAGATGATGAAGTCGAGACCGAGCCATGGATTACGGAGTATTCGTTTGTAGACGAGCGTCGGGACGTTAAGGTACTGGAGCGAAAGATTTATGACGAGCGAAGCGATCACCTGATGGACGAGGACGAACAGAACCGGGAAACAGAAATATACACAGATCCAGTAAGTGAACTTCAATCTGCCATTTCTGAAGTCTTTCGAGATTTTGTATATGAAGGGGAAGACGAGAAACCAGTACCAGAAATAGAAAAGATTGAATGGGATATGCCACCACAGGCTGAAGCGCGTGGCGGTATTGAAGTTGATAATATAGAACTGTTGAAATGCAACCGCGAGCGCGACGATAGTCAGCGACGCGAAGAGAATACCGGACAGATATCCCTTGAGATAGTGCTTCTTTATGAATTCGGTGAAAACATGTCTGTTTCTCATTTGCCGGCAATCGTGTCTTGACCGAGGAACAATATTATGAAAGCGGGACTTTAAAGCAAAGTCAAGGAGTCTCTCAGTGTCTCTCGACTATTTTCAGTTTCAGCCCCTTCGTCTCGGGGAAAGTCCAGATCCAGATTCCGGTTAACACGGCAAATACCGCGGCGAGTGAAATCCCTCCACCGAGACCGTACCTTTCCGCGACAACGGCTATGATAACGAGCGTAAAGAATTGGACTCCGCGAGCAAGGTTGAAAGCCGACCCCATGGCAGTGTTGCGGATGCCTGTCGGGTAAAGCTCGCTGAACATCCCGGTGCCGAAGCCGACGAAGAACATGAACGAAAGGAGCACTGCCGGGTAGACGACGACATTCCATAGCAGTGTAATCATGATCAGAGAAGCAGCCATGATGAAGGAATAGACCGAATAGGCCGGACGGCGGCCGAATTTATCGGCCGCGAAACCGAACGACAAATATCCGAGCAGTCCGCCTGCCTGCGTTACGAGCATCCAAATTGCGGACTTAATCATCGGGAAATGGCGCTCCTCGTGAAGATAACCAGGCAGCCAGGAGTAGGTGAACCAGTATGCCGACGTATCAAAAACGGAAAGAACCAGCGACTGAAGGAAGAGTCTTCTATATTCGTTCGAGAAGAGGAGAAGGAACCTGTTGTTCCACTCCCGATCCACGTTCTTCGCATCGAAACCGGTCTACGATATCATGGCACGCCTTGCGGTCCACACGTCCGATTCAGGAAGCCTTTTCCTTATGATTATCACAAGGGCTGCCGGCAGCACCGAAAGGAGGAAGCACGCTCTCCAGCCAATGGCGGGCTCGAGAAATCCTCCCACAAGAGACGCGAGGACGATGCCGAACGGAGCGCCGGTTTGCATGAAGGCTGCGTACCTCGCCCTCACTTCCGGAGGAAAAGTCTCGCCAACATACGTTTGCCCCGTCGCCTATTCCCCGCCGACGCCAATCCCGGTGATAACGCAGAACAGTACAAGGAAAGGAAGGCTTGGAGAGAAACCGCTAAGGAACGTGCCAATGCTGTAGGTAAGGATAGTCCACTGAAGAACCTTTCGTCTCCCGTAGCGGTCTGAGAGGACGCCCATCACGACCCCGCCAAGCGCCGTTGCGGCGAGCGACGATCCTATTACATAAGACCTGGCAACGTTTGAAAGATGAAACTCTCTGCTTATGGGAATTAGAAGGAATGTGAAAAGTACAAGGCTATAGAAATCGAAGACCCAACCCGCCCAGCTCATGAGCAGTATTTCGAAGTGTGTCCTGCCAGGTTTCCTCTGCTCGCTCAAAAGAATCTGTTCCATACGCCGGCGCCCCCTTTCGTTTGACATAACGGAGACAATATCGAACGCTTCTTCAAACTAAGGTGTCTCCCTGATCACGACACAGGAGACAAGATGGAGATCGGTCCTCTAACTTCGATTTCTGGAGAAGTTTCTCCAGATGACATAAATACCCGCGATGACAACCGCTAGGGGGATAACGACTTTCAAGGTGCCGAGAGCGCCATAGCTGAATCCGAAGTCGCCGCTTTGTATTAAGAGTCCTCCCCATCCGACGACGACAAACAGCACAGCGATCAGAAGAAGCGTGTATTCACGCGGATGTGAAAAGAACAGCATCAGGAAAGCCAGGCCCGGGATAATAAGCGCGGTCGGCCATATCCGGCTCCAGGAGCCGGGCACATAATTGTACGAGACGAGTAAAGTCAGCAATGCGCACAGGAACAGCAGCGACCCCCAGAAGAGTCGTTTCTGGTTCGAAGAGGCAAACGCGACAACGGCTTCAAATCCGCCGGCCGCCAGGACCGTGAAAGCGGCCACCCTGGTAAAATTCAGATAAACAACTCCCGCCCGACTCAACAGGAGAAGTACGCCGAAGAGTAGAAGGAGAAGACCTGCTAGGAAAGTGCCGATGTGGCTCTTTCCGGTAAGCGTGCTCATCAGTTAACCTCCTTTGGCATTATGAAAGCACATACCACATATAAGATCAGCGCGATACCGAAAGATGCGAAGGCAAGGATGACGTAGACGAATCTTACGATAGTCGGATCGACCTTCAGGTAAGCAGCCAGTCCGCCGCATACACCTGCCAATTTCTTGTCTTTGCTAGACCGCGTGAGTCTTTTCTTCTCCACTCCCGAATCCACACTTTCTCCAGCTCCCTCCGCTTCCTTTTCACCCTCTTTCTGCACTTTTCTTTCTCTCCCCAGCAACAGCGCACCGCCTATCAGTATGAAGATTATCGGTAACGCCAATCTTCCGAACTGGCTGAAGACAAGTGAAACTGGAATAAAATCATAATAGTCGAAGAGGAGGGTGACGCCTATTATCACAATGATTATCCCGATGACGAGGGTGAACGTTGCGCCACCCGCAGAACGCGACTTGGCCGGTTCCCCTTCCGCGGGAGTCTCCAAACTCGGAGGTCTCGTCGGTATAACGATCATGCCGATGATGTAGAAGATGACCCCGGCGCCGATGCTCAATATTGAAAACGCGATCAACAAAAGGCGAACCACTGTAGCATCAATTCCGGCGTACTCAGCAATCCCTCCGCAGACTCCGTCGATTATTCTGTCGTCGTGAGACTTGTAAAGCTTATGCGATGTCGTCCGGTTTTCAGTTTTTTCTTCATCCATGGTGGTCTCTTGAGTCTGCTGCAAATACTTTAACGACGGGCTCCGGTCTTTATGATCTCGTCCTCCGTCACAATATAGTCAACTTTCACATCCATGTCAGAGGATTCAATAGCATCCACCACCTGAAAATTGTACGCGAGTGCGACTATCGGCCGTTTCTGGGATTGAAGAAGTCTGTCATAGTACCCCATTCCCCATCCGATCCTGTTCCCATTCCTGTCCGCAGCCACAACCGGTACTATGAAGAGGTCCACCTCATCAAGCGACACGGCGTCGAATACTTTCGGCTCTTTCGTATCGAAAGGGCCATCGGCAAGGTCGCCCAGATTCATAAGCTCGGAGGTTTCGAGTTTTCTTTCCTTCTTGTCGGTAATGACCGGAACTGCGATTCTCTTCCCCCTCGCAAAGGAACGGGCGATCAGCATTATTGTGTCGACTTCATTCGGTTTCGCAGAGATATAAGTATGGACAAGGCCTGCGTTCCTATACTCGGGCAGATTCTCGAGATGTCGCAGCACGCTCTTGCTTCTCTGTACGGCTTCTTCCTGGTCAAGCTCTTCACGGAGCTTCAAGACGGCTTTTCTGATTTTTTCCTTTTCCGTCAAAAGATTTCTCCTAACGCGGCTAGGCCGCAGTGATAATGCGCTGATAACAGCAACGGTTCGAGAATCACTTCCGATCCGGCTCGGGCAGAAAGATGAAATTGCAAAACGATTGCAGCATCAACAATGTTCAAATTGACATTCCGTTCCTGGTGCGGGACTTGACGGCCATCTGATAGCCGTTATGCTCCAACCAGGCTCCAATGCACGAAATGTGTCGTGCATCCCCACCTAAAGTTAAGGCGTATTATTTCTTCGTAAGAAATTCATAGAGGACCGAGAAGTCTTTTTCTCCAAGCCCCTCCCTTGCTGCAGCGGAATATTGCTCCTTCACTGCGTCGTGAACCGGCATACGCGCTCCGGCTTTTTCAGCAGTCAGGGTAATGTAATCCAGGTCCTTGACGATAAGCTTCAGAGGAAACTGTGCCGAAAAATCGCGGCTGACCATCTTGGGAGTCTTCATATCGTACATCGGAGATTTGACCGCGCTCGAGTTCAGCACGTTGGAAAATACGCTCGGATCGATGCCGAGGCTCTCGGAGAGGCTGAGCCCTTCAGCCAGAAGGGCGGTCATACCGGCAACGAAGTGATTAATTACAAGCTTCATCGAGACCGCCGACCCGTTATCGCCGATATGAAATATAAATTTCCCCATCGCCTGGAGCACAACCCTGACCTCATTGAGGACGCGGGGATCGCCGCCGACCATGACGGTGAGCTCGCCTTTCTCTGCAACGCCGGTGCTTCCTGAGACAGGGGCATCGAGCATCTTCGCGCCCGTTTCCTCAACCATGGCAGCGAATCTTCTCGACGAATCCGGGGTTATCGTACTCATGTCTATGAATACTTTCCCGTTTTTCAGGCCGCGAAGTATTCCGTCGATCCCGGTGAGAACCGCTTCCACGGCTTCAATGTTTGAAACCATCGTGACAACGACATCGGCCGCTTCCGTCGCCTCGCGAGGCGTACGTGCCACTCGGGCTCCCGCCCTGGCGAGATCTTCCGTCTTCGACGCCGTTCGGTTATAGACTACGAGTGGGAACCCCTTCTTCAATACGTTCAATGCCATGGGTTTCCCCATTAGCCCAGTCCCAATGAATGCGACAGTCTTCACGATTGCTGTGTCTTCTCGGCTAACTTTGATTGATACTCTTACCCCGGCTGCGTGGGCACAGCCGGTCTTTTTTCTTCAATTGATGATCGTACCGTTGCAAATATCACGAAAGATAGAACAAAAAGCAATCCAGTTTAATTCCAATCACAATTCAAACCTGATTTCGCCGGTCGGCCCGACGGTCCTTACGGCAACGTGATGGTTCTCATCGGCCTCGACCATCCCCCAGTACAATGCAAATTGCTGCATCTGGTACTCGGAGGGATACCGTTCCGACGAACCAAGGAACACTTCTTCTGCGCCAAGCTGGACAGTAGTGTGTGCGATCGCATAGGACGCGTTGTTCGTGGGAACGACTATCGGAAGAATTGTCTTCCCCTGCTTCTCGGCCATCTTTATGACCTCGCTGAACACTTCCTCTTCGGGTAAATCTATCGATTGTCTCACAGCAACGCTCTGCCCGGGAATCATTTTCGCGGTCATGACCACAATATCCACTTCATCCGGATCGTTCTCTTCGAGACACCGTTGAAGGTGATGCAGCCTGTTGGGTGCCCTGACAGCCACCAGCTTTCGTTTCGGGTGCCTGCAACCTATCGCCTCGGCAGTAAGACTATCCTGCGCAAATACATTGAACTTCTCCAGGTCTATCGACTGCTGCTCGTATTTTTTCCTGTTAGCCCTTTCGGAAAAAACAAAAAGCGCGGACAGGAAGATCGTGAACGTGACGCCGCCTTCGGTAGCGATCGGCTTGGTGAATAGATTCGTGAACCCGAGAGCAAAGAGCATGATGAAAACAAAAATGAGCCCGATGGGTAGTTCGAATTTTCCTATGACTATGTTCGGGGGAACCTTCCATTCGCGCGGCGACTTGTCCTTGTAACGGAGCACCAGTATGGAAAAGCTCGTCATGATGAACGTCCACACAACGCCGAAAGCATATGCCTCACCGAGGAGAAAGACATTTCCCCTGCTTCCGATTATCATAGCCAGCTGAATTATCGCGAGAAGGTTGATGATCCTGAACGATGTGCCGTATCGTTTGTGCGGTTTCCTGAACCATTCATGAAGCACTCCGTCTTCGGCAACACGGTTCAGCACGCTGTTCGCCCCGATGATGGAAGTATTGACGGCTCCTGCAAGGATGAGAAATCCCACGATCACCACGAATATCTGCAAGCCGAGCAATACGGCGTGCGGGCCGACAAGATTCATGGCCTGTCCACTCAAGGCATTGTCGTTGTATTTTCCGATGAGCTCACTTTGCGGAATAAGCATTGCTCCGAAAAGTGAATTCAGGCCCGTAAATATCAGGCTGAAGACAAACATTATGAAGGCGGTTCTCTTGAGATTCTTGAGCTTGGGCGACTCAATCTCCCTGTAGACCTGTGCCAGTGTCTCTTCACCGCTTACCGCCAGTACGGAGTGCCCCATGCCGATGATAACTCCCACTAAGCCGATGGTTTTCACCCAATTCATGCCCTTAAGCCAGCCTAACGATGTTGGATCCAGGTCGACAGTGAACGGTGGAAGCTTAACGCCCTTTATGAAGATCGAGATGAGCGACCACACGAAAAGTACGACTGCGAGTACGGTAGTTATCTGAAATATCCTGAGCGCTTTCTCGCTCGATTCCTCGATTCCAATTATGTTGTTCCGCCAGAAATAGATCTCGATAAGTACCGCCGCTCCAACGGCTATGGCATTGCCGGGCAATTGGTAATTCATTCCAGCAGAGTGCAGTATCGAGTTCAACAGCCCTTCAAAATACTGACCCGCTGACACTGCACTTATGGGGGCCGTAAGGAGATAATCAAAGACCAGAGCGGAGACCGCCACCTTGGCGAATCCGCTCCCGAGAGTCTTTTTGACAACACGGTAGCTGCCCCCGCGGACGAACATGCTCGAAGATTCGATGTAGACCGCGCGTATACCGTACGCGAAAAGCATAATGAAAAGGATGAACCAAGGGGCGGAAGGGCCCACAGCCTTTTCGGCGATGCCGAGAGCATAGAAGGCACTCGAGCCCAGGTCCGACACGACAACTGCAGACGCCCGCCAATAAGAAATGAACGACAGCATCACGGTGGTTATTACAACCACCTTAACTTTCTTTAAATCAATTCCTTCGGAATCTTTAGGTACGTTTATGTATTCTTGTTTCATTTTTGCTCTTTGTACAAGTGCTTAAGCTATCAGGTGAATTAGGAAAAGTCAAATCGGCACACAAATAACTGCGTTTCGACTATACTATTTCAGATAGACAGCTTTCAGGACAAAGAGATTCCGGATTCCCGAGCCATCCATGCCGAGCACTACGAAATACATACCGGTGGCATAGCGGGAAAAATCCAACCGCAATCGGTTTCCACCAGGAGTTGGCACGATGTCCTCTCTTCGCACGAGCCTTCCGTCCGATGAGTAGACCGAGAGCACGGCAGACGACTTTCGAGAGTTCGTCGGAATGCCGACATCTACATTCGTTACTGGGTTGAACGGATTGGGATACAAATCGGAAATGAGATAATCGGCAGGGACCGCCGCCGAAACGATTCCCGTAATCGAAGGAGACCCGGCCTCGATCCATGCAGAGTAGACAAGCGAAGCGAGTGCCTCCGACGCATAGTTGAGCTGATCGGTCGTAAGCGTATCAAGTTTCGACCACAGTGCCGAATAATAAGCAGAGCCGCAGGATGGATCCACTTTCCTGGCGTAGGTGTCGGCATCCATAATCACACCGACTTTCGAGTTCGACTCGGCTACAACCCGGAACGCAAATTCAAGCGCAGAAGTGTCCAGCCTCTCCGACTGCCTTACTTTAATCGAGACACTTCCCTGGTACCTGTCGAGAAGTCCGCTCTCAAACCTCGAGTGGATCCCCCGATTGCCTGTCATCGCGCCATCATAGTTCTGAGTGCAATGAAGCGGCTGACACGCGTCGCCGATATAATGGCCGAGATCTGCTATGATACGGTCGGCGTTGTTCCAGTCCCGGTTTTCCATATACACTACAAGCGTCTTGTACGCGGAGTTAATCGCCCAAGGCAAAGTCCCTTTCTCTAAAACCGTGCTTGATCCATACTCCGCGCAGAGCGAGTCATAGTTGTGAGGGAGCAGACCTTTGTTGAATTCCGGATAGTAATCGACGTCGATGAAATGCCTCGGACTTTCACCGGCATCCGAGCTCTTGCGGTCGTCCGCATCCGATGCGTGGGCAACATAGAAAGATGATTTCTCTGTTATGAAACGCAACGCGGGGGGAAGACAGGATTCAAAGGTTCCGTTGATGATTTTATGCCCGGTTCTCCCCCATCCGAATGCGAGGTTGCTCATCAATAAAAGGGCAACCGGCAATTTCCAGCAGGTCTTACAAATTCTCAATAATCTACTTCTCCAATACAAGTTTGGTGGTCAGACGGCCCCCAGGGGCGACAAGCCTGCACAAATATACTCCGCTCGCGAGTGCCGCACCGCTTAAGGCGACGGTGTGTGTGCCGGAGGTTTGGAAGCTGTTAACGAGTGTCTCAATCCGCTGCCCAAGGATGTCGTACAATTCAAGCGACACCATTCCGGATTCCGGAAGTCTGTACACAACCTCCGTCCGGTCGTTGAACGGATTTGGATAGTTTTGAAGCAGCGCGTATGTCGCCGGGGCGACATTGACCTGCCCGACGCTTGTAAGGCTTTGCCCCGGGTATCGCGCAAGTATTTCATTGTTCGGATCGAGAATTACGGAATCGACCCTGGCCGGGAAGTATATGCTGAAAGTTTGTGACTGAAGCGAATCGAGCACCGTTTCCAGTGTCATCCGGCCGCCCGACCAGACTCCGACTTCCATCGGCATCCTGAAAACCGGCGCATTCGATTGGGTCTGACGAATCGTAAGCGCCAATGAATCACCGTCTTGTTCGAACGACTTCGTGTATACCGGATATCCGGCGTCAAAAATCCATTCGTCGAAGAACCAGCTCATATCTGAATGAGTGACGGTATCGGCGACGTTCACAAAATCTGCCGTCACGGCATTCCGGTACTGGTAATCCGCCCGATACCTTCTCATTACGCTGAAGTAAGTGGAGTCTCCAACGATATTTCGGAGCATGTTAAGTACCCAGGCCGCCTTATAATATTCCGCGAGACCGAAGATGTAACCGGGGGGCGGAGCATAGATTGCGTACCTGAGCTGCGTGCTGTCTTCGACGAAGAACTGGCTCGCATAGAAATCCATTTCGTTCTCGAAATCTCTCTGGCTATCGTGTTGAAGCTGCATAGCTTCGGAGTACGTTGCGAAGCCTTCGTTGAGCCAGATGTCTTTCCATGTACCCAGTGTGACCATGTCGCCCCACCACTGGTGCGCAAGTTCGTGCGCGACATCGCGCCTGTTGAACTCGTCCGATCTGTTCAGGGTGGTAATCGTCTGGTGCTCCATACCGCCGTATTGGAACGGTTCCACACCGGTCATCCCATACTTCTCGAAAGGATATGGGCCATATATGGAAGAATAGAATTTTATCATCGAGATGACCGAGTCGATGTTACATCCTGAGCCGTCGACCGCCTGTAAGGAATCCTGAGGATAAACATAATACTGCACGGGGATTTGTCTTCCGCCTATGTTGGCGTTTTTCTGAATGAGAGCATAGTGCGCCGCCGTCGCACACATGAGGTAAGTCGCAACCGGATAGCTCTCCTTCCAGCTGAAAGTGACGCTCCCGTCTCCGTTGTTCACGTCCCCGACCAGTAGACCGTTCGAAGCGGCGGTATAGCCGTCAGGGACTCGTACAGAAATTTCGCACAAAGCTTTGTCGGAAGGCTTGTCGTAACATGGCATCCAGTCACGCGCATCGCTCGGCTCACTCATGGTGTAGGCTACCGTTGCAGGAACTTCCGTGCTGTTAGGCCCGACGGTATTTTCTCCCGCATAGTAGAGGTAGAAACCTCTCTGCAGCGAATCCGGCGCCGGAGCAATGCCCGGGTCTGTCTCGTGATAGTAAATCACAACCGTTCCGGTGTCAATCCCGATAAGCGGGGCTGACAGGAATATCGTTAATTTTTCACCTGAGAGAGAAGTTCCAAGGCGTGCCACTCCTGAGAAAACGGAGTCGACATGCAAATACGCCGGGTTGCAGTCGAGATGAATTGAATCCAGTGGGTTTGATAATGACGGCACGAACGACACCTCCATTTTTCCGCTGAAACCGTGGGCCTTACCGGACAATGCATCGTACCAATCCATATGCAGATCGTAATTGACAACGTTGTATGCATGAAGCGCAATGTCGCTTGCGGACAAGACTGCTGCCGGACCGGTGTAGTGAAGGGTGGCGTTTACCCTGGAAGTCGCAACTGCTGCAAAGGCAGCCGACCAGGCAAGAAGCAGGACAGGAAGGGATCTGACTACTTTCACTTCACTCCTCCTCCGCGGGAACCGTTCGCGCTGCTCCTGAACGGCGCCCGCCGAACAAATTCATCAATAATATGCCGGCTAATATCAATGCCGACCCAACAAGCGTGCCCCCGGGGAACTTCTCACCCAGAATCAGAGAGCCCGAAGCGATCGCGAGAAGGGGCGTCACAAACGAGGTCATCGAGAGTAAAACGACGCTGATATGTTTAAGCAAATAGAAGTAAACGACAAATGCGAATACGGAGCCGAATGCGGCGAGGTAAAATATCGCGATGAGATTCGAGACATTGAATCTTATCGTTCCCCAGTCCTCGATGAAGAAACTAGTGGCGAGTAGTGTTACGGCTCCGATCGCCATCGGAATGAGGTTGATGAAGACAGGGTCGATATGGTAACCGTATTTTTTGACTCCCACCGCGACGACGGCATTGAAGAATGCGCTCAGCACCACAGCAAGTATCCCGAGCGCCGCATCGGTGGACCCTATTTTCAGATCGCCTCCGAAAATCACCAGCAACCCGGAAAAGCCGATTAGGATCCCGAAGATTTTCCAAAATGTCAGCTCTTCGCCCTTCAGAAAGAACCTCGAAAGCGGCGCCGCGAAGAACGGCATAACGGCGAAAGTAACTGCCGTCAGTCCGGAGGTGATACGCTGTTCAGCCCAGTATACGAGCCCGTACGGAACGCTGAACGAAGCCAATCCGACGAGAAGAAGGAAACACGTTTCTCTCATATCGAACCGGTATTTGTACTTTCTGTATTTGAGGACAGCAAGTATCAGGAGAGACGCGATAGAGAAACGCACTCCGGCGCTGAAGAAAGGAGGGAGAGTATTGATCGACACCTTTATGGCGAGCCAGGTGGTCCCCCAGATCAGGCAAATCAGGATGTACCCAAGAAACAGGTTTACCCTTTTCGGGGCTGGAGGAGGCATTATCTCAAAAGGTCACTCTTAAACTCAGGGCCGTTGGCGCTGCTGCCAGCTGGATTCCAATGTCGCGGCCGAGGATCTGCTCGCGGAGTTTCGAGATTTGAGGAGCGATCAAATGTATAGCAAAAGCGGAAGCTGTACCCAGCAAAGCTCCTGCCACGACATCACTAGGGTAGTGAAGTCCCCAGTACATTCGTCCATAGCCGACGACCACAGCCCACGCATATGCAGGTATGTAAACGTACGGTTTCGGATACCTCAGCGTCAGCGCGGTCGCAAGCGCAAAAGCGGCGGTGGTATGTCCGGATGGCATCGAGTACTTGTCGGCGCTGTCCAGGTGACCGGTGTGGACGCCTGTCAAGGCTGCATAAGGTCTTGGCCTTTTTACGATATAGTTCTTGATCGGATAATACAGGACATAAGCCAGAACATCTGTAACACCGATAATCACACCGGTATCGAAGGTATAAGCATTGTCCTGGGCAAGTCCCACTCCGGCAAAAACTATCGGTGCTCCGATGGCTATGGGAAGTACCAGGTTGTCGCTTGCGCCCAATGTCGTGGTGAGGAACGGAGAACGCGCATCATTTATGCTTCTGAAGATACTTACATCCCAACTTGGCGGCTGTGCACGTACAACCGCGGGAGAGGCTATCAGGAGAAGAGCACAAAAAAAGGCAGCCCCTCGGACTTCGCCGAGGTGCCGCCTGTCAAGAGTCTGGTCATTTTTCATTATTCAGGTTCGGCATTTTGTCGATTAAAGTAAAGAGCGGCGGAATTAGTATCAATTCTATATTTTTTCCGATTGGCCATCGAGTAGGAGGCGGGATTCCACCCGCCGTCCTCTCACACCACCGTACGTACGGTTGCAGATTGCCAAGCACGAGCTTCGTCCAGTCCTCGGTCCATCAGTTTACGCGCTCGCGTGTAAGGCCGCT
>JAJZVO010000116.1 GCA_021845665.1 Bacteroidota bacterium
ATCGCTCTCAGGTGTATCCTTATGAGCCATCATTGGGACGATTTTTGGGCTTACAGGCCCCGCATACGATATAGGCGGGGCAGCGCTGCTGCTTGATGAAAACCTCTTACAAAATTGTCGCACACCCATACCCATAATTCGGGTCGTCTTCTGACCAAGAAATGATTAGCTTGTTACCAAATGCTTCGAGACTCAAGTATAGTGCACCGTTGAAAGTGACGGTCGAGCTGTCGAATTGGCTTCCGTTCCAGGTCTCAATCGCCACCGAAGGATTATTACTGCCGATTCCAAAGGCAAAATAATCATCACCGGCAGTGAACGCATTTGTGTAAGAATCTGGAGAGTACCCAAACTCTTCAACTGAGTCGATCTGGTCACCTGCACGACGGTAGACTTTGATAATTGAATTTTCATAGCCTGGGGATGTTCGATTACGTAATATCACAAAGTCTTTTCCAATTGATACATTGTAGGGGTCAGGCACCTCATTTTCGCCTAATTCAGAATCGCCCTGATTGATAAGCGTTATCCATCCACTATTTGAATTTACGTAAACAAAATGGCTGAACACTTGCAAGCCATTTGCAGACATGCTCTTGAGCACTATATAGTCCTTCCCACAATAAGCATGCATGAGATAATCCACTCCTCCGTCTAGGTAACTCCCAGATAACGGATAGGCAACAAGCCCGGTTGGTGTCAGCATCACAATACATACATTGTATGAGTATACCTGGTTGGAGCCACTAGGGCCGCTCTGGTTGTACTTGACAACGAAATAGTTCGCACCTGTACCGACAACCTCAAAGGCGCCGGCGCTGATTTCGGTTTTTTGCTGTATGAGGGAAGCAACGTTGGTTGTATCCCACCCATTGGGGGTGAGACGTGCACATCCACCACCTCCATTAGGGTCTTCAAAAACGACGTAATCAGGTCCGACGTAGGCACGATGGACAACTGCAAGGGGGAAACTTGTGTCGGTGTACCAACCATTAGGCCCTCGACGATAGACGTGGAGAGAATCGAGAGTAGAATCAATAGACGAAGAAACACAGATGAAGTTCCTGCCAGCAAGGCCATCGTTCCTTGGTCGTGTTAGAAGTAAGTCTCCATCATATAAGTATTTCCAATAATCAATATATCCAACCGGCTCGGACATAGAGAGTGTGACATTTGACAAAGTCTTGGGCGAATAACTATAGACCGTTTCTCCTCCTTCAGGACTAGTTACACTTCTCAGCGCGCCTGGATTGCTTCCTGAAGACACACCGTTCAATCCATAGTATTTGAAGCTGTAAGATGGTAAGGTATCTCCAGCAGCATCTTGAATTGTGAATCCTGTCAAATAACGCTTCACAATTCCTAGATTTTCAATGTCGGCGGTATTGTATGAAAATACAATTTGTCTGTAGAGTTGCCGATTGTTTAGGGTATTCCCATAAATTTGTACAGAGTCTAAATAGAGAGTATCGACAAGATTTTGAGCGTACGGCGGAAAGTCATTGTAATACTCACTGTCCGACATCGGCGAGTATATGAAATCAACTTCTTGTCCCTTGTTGTTAAGAATTTTTGACAAGTGGGACTCACGAGTGTATTCCCAGCCGTAATTTTCGGAATTCGATGTACCGGATATCAGTGGACATTGGACCTGCGAATAAATGAGAGTCGTTTGATTTCCCTCGACATCTTGAATATTGGATAAATCCCATTCGTATGGTATGTCCATGAGACTGTCGTACTGAGAGGGAACCGCATCTGCGACAAGGTCATTGATCCCAAGGAAAAACCTTGTTGCCATAGTGGAGCTACCGTAATTCCCAAAGCGCATAATTGTTCCGTCTTCTTTTATAACCGTCCAACCCGTAATAATTCCACTGCTGTTAACATTCCTTATTATCTTCCAAGCCTTATAGTTAGGTATTCTGAAGGCACCGTCGGCACCTTCTTGAAGCTGAAAGCTACCCTCGGGACCATTAAAGAAATATTTGTCGTCCGAAGTATCCGCAGTCCCATTAATCTCCGCTGAGATCGAACCATAAAGCAACTGCCAGCCCAAGCCGACCTCCCCTGAAGGAGCAAATTGATTTTCCATTGTAACCTTTGCCCCAATTCCTTGACTGTAATATTTGAGCTGAACTGTCTCACCACCTAGACTAACCAAAGGTATCGGAAGTGAGACGTTTCCAGTGAAGTCTTCGTTCTTTGTGTAATCCAAGAGTGAGGCTTGAACGGAAGGAACGGGACTCTTGCTGCCTAGTACAGCATCGCTCTCATTAACAATGTCTTGAGCAATCGCCGAAGCGCTCAAAGGCATTGTCAGAGAGCAGATTGCCACCAAAAACGAAATGACGTTCTTCATTTTTAGGCTCCTTTAAGTATGGTTTGGTGCTTTATTTACTAAACTCATTTTGTTCCTACCACCCGCAGGCAAAAAGGCGCCGATCCGACGACTTAACTCACATACCCCCGACCGCATTCGCCATGGCGAACATCGGCAGATACATGGCAATCAGAATTGTTCCGATGATCGCGCCGAGAAACACGATGAAAATGGGTTCTATCACGGTTGTGAGGGTTTCCATCATATCCGATATCTCGGCTTCGTAAAACTCTGCAACTCTTATGAGCATCGTCTCGAGCTCGCTCGTTTCTTCACCTACTGCGATCATCTGAGCTACAACAGGGGAAAATATCGCTGACGTTGAAAGCGGCTCCGCCACTGACCTGCCCTGTTTAACGAACTTGATGAGCCGCTCTATCTCGCCCCTCAGACTTTTGTTACGGAAGATTCTCTTCGTAACTACGAGTGCATCTACAAGCGGTACCTGCGACTGGAGAAGCGTACCCAGCGTCCGGCAAAACCTGGCAGTGTAATTCCGCGCCATGACGCTTCCAAGCCACGGCACCTTTAGTCCGTACCTATCGGCAACAGCCTGCTTCAGGCCTGAGCCGAATAGCCATCTCGAAATAACCAGAGATACGAGCAATGCCAAAAGAAGATAGATCCAGTTTGATGCAAGGAAATGGCTCACCGAAATAACTACCCTCGTGGCATAAGGAAGCTCAACGTGCGACCTCATAAACATCGAGGCGAAGGTCGGAACGATGTAGAGCAGCATGAAAGTAACTACTACTACAGCAACACCGAGCACGAGCAGCGGGTAAGCCAACGCCTGCGTCACCTTCCGCCTGAGGAGGTTCATCCGCTCCATGTGCCCGGCCAGCGCCGAGAGAACTTCTGGGAGCCTCCCGCTCTCCTGGCCGACCTCGGCAGTCACGATTGTAACCTGGTCGAATATTTCAGAATGCTTCGAGAGAGAGGCGGAGAGTGCGTTGCCTTTTTTTACACTCGTCAGGAGATCTCTTATGACCGATTTCATTCTGATGCTTCTGGTCTGGACAGCGAGGAGCTCGAGGGCTTTAACTATCGGCACATGCGCTTTGAGCATCATCGATAGCTGGGAAAGGAATGTTGTCTTATCCTGGGAGGTCACCCGATTCAGGAATGGAAGAGCCGACAGATTCAGCTCTTTACGAGCGCGGCCAGCACGCGGCCTGATACCCGCGTTGCCCTTAAGCAGAATCTCTATTTCGGAGTGTCTGATCATAGCTGTTTTCTGGATGCAATGCGCAAAGAGCATAGCGCGAGCGATTCACAGGAGCCGAGATTTCTTCAAACAGGTCGCCACTACGTGGCTTCCTAAGAGACTCAATCATGGGTAGTCTGTCGTTAATTTCAGGGGGCTCCCAAGACCTTCGCCCCAGTATTCCAACATTCCACAATTCCATCATTCCGCTTCCCATGGCTTCGCCATCTCAGTCACATTGGTGGGCTTTTTCATAAATTTCTGTATGTCTTTCTTGCTTATTGCGGGGACTTCAGTCTTTAGCCGAACCCGCAGAATCCGCCTGTAAGATTTCTTGAGACGATAAGGGAGTAGACAGACAGATGACCGATAAATCTCTCATTTTGCCGGTACTGCCAAGGATGCTGATTGACCAGAGTCTTACCGGCCAGCCGAGAGCGGTACTTGTGTCGACCGAAGCGAGAACCGATGCGTCCAGCTTCAGAGATTCTCTCCCTTGTGAGACCTGACCGGCGGCTTCGAACGGAATTCCGTTTCTCGAAACAGACCCTTTGGGAAACATGTAACTAATAGTGTCCATTTGGTCGGATTCAAAGACCAGCGAGGAATCGTTACACTCCACCACGCCGCTTGAATTCAAGATGTCGCTCTCGATCGTATGTGAACACTCTTCGACGATGGAGTTCAGGTCGCTCCTTCTTTCCCAGCCGGACATAAGCCTCGCGGCGAACACATACATCGAATAAACCAGCGCGACGACAAGCGACGAGATGACCATCGCCGCCAAAAGCTCGACGATTGTGAAGCCTTCGCTGCTTGAGCTATGTTTCAGCGGTCTGGCCATACGTCCGAGAATTCAGCGTAGTTTATAAACGGCGGCCTTGCTGATTTGATCGCCACGTCGATCTCAATCAGTGAGTTTTTCAAATACACCTTTCGAGTTATCTGATAACCGAGCGTGTCTTTTTTTGTCTCCGAGAAATCATGGTGAATTTCCGCGTCTGATATTTCTTCCTGTGCGAGTGCGGCAGCCTTATAACACCTCGCCGGATAATTGTCCATCATGAAGCGGTTGAATACTGCTATCAGCATAAACACCGCGCCGGCAAAGAGCCCCATTGCAACGACAGACTCGATCAGAGTAAAGCCGTACTGAGATGACACTCGTATAGTCCCAGGTTTCATAGCCATGAGAGCACCTCCATACCGCCGTTGCCGGTTACACCGAAAGGAATGAGAAACCCGACCGGGAGCTTGTTCCTGTCAATCACACCTCCTCGCATCCAGCCGAGATATGTGGTCGGTGATTTGTAGAAATACAGATCGAATGTTCTTACAAAGCCGTCGACACTTCCGTCCATTGTCAGATATCCATCCGTGCATATAGCTCCTGTCACCTCGCAGCCACGCTCGACGTTTATTACCGCGTCGGTGAAGGGGATGCCCCGCCCCACGCGCATTATTACGGATCCAGAGATAGATGCACCGCTCTGAATTCGGATGAGTTGTTTAATTCCGGATGAATCGGAAAGGTTTAGAGAAGCGAGCAGTGAAGGGTACAACATCCTTGTGTCGGAAGCACAATTAATGACGGGCGAGATAAGCTGAGTAGTTATCGAAGCGCCGCGCTGGAGGTGAATGCTTTTGGGAGAAATAATTAATGAGTTTATCAGATTAACGTGAGGAGGGATGAGGATCGAATCCGTGGAGACGACTGCGATAGGACCGTCGAGAACCAGACCGGGAAGGAGCGTGATGTTTCCGGCTGCGACTATGCTTAGCGGCGGCCCTCTCTTCATTACCGTTCCGATTAGAGTGAGATTGCCGGACGAGAACACCCCCGCCACAGTATCATCCAATTCCGATAGATCAATGTATCCCGCTGTATCGATAACAAAACCGGAATATTCCGGGTCAATCCTGCGCCGATGCGACAGAGGCAATGCCATTTCAAGAAATGAGGTTTCCTCGTCGATGAGCGAAGTATCAATGGTCTGCAATGGAGAAGTCGACTGTAACACTTTCCCATACACTGGAAGCTGATAAGGCTCTACGGAACCAGGCAAATCTCCGGTGGAAGCTCCGCGCGGACCGACGGCGACGTTTCCGCTGATCAGCGCTTTCCCGGTGAGCGTCAGACCGTGCTGCAGATTTGCAAGCGCCAGCGCGGGGGAATCGTTTTCGGAAAGTCTGTTGGCGAGGAGCGCAGTTCTGGAAACGCGGGCTGAATTTGCATAGCCGTAAGACAATACTTCTTCGAAAAACCCCCAGTGAAATACAGTGACCTCGGCGTAACTACTGTCGGGAAAACGAACTGAGAATGATGAATCCGCACGCGCGACTGGTAGCGGCGCAACCACGGCGGCCTCTATCCCATTATTTGCGGCGTATTCTGCTCTGATGTGGTCAACTGAGCGTGAGGCAAGATCCCGTCGGAACAGTTGGATATGAAGTATTGCTGCGGAAAGGATGGTAAGTATCGTGATTAAGATCAGGACGTAGGCGAGTGCGTACCCTTCCTCACCTTTCACCGGCCCCCGCCAGTATGTACTGTCTGAATCTCTCACTCCGCTCTCCAGGTTCTTCAATAAACTCTCTCCGCAGTATCATGGTACGGAAGGTTCTTCGATCTTTCTGTGAATCTACCTCAGGAGTGTTCGATCCACAATACCGGAAATCCGGTATTTTTCCGGAACTTGAGATGCTAAATCAGCCTTCTCCGCATCGCGACAGTTATCAGACCGCGGCTGTTCTTCACACGTAGCTTTCTATGAAGGTTCCTAATATGCGTATCCACAGTGTAGTAGCTTATAGACAATTTGTCGGCGATCTCTTTGACTGAACGACCATCCGCGAGCAACCGGAGGATATCTACTTCTCTTTTCGTCACGTTTTGGGAGCTGTTTGACAAGTTTCTACCGGCGCCGATTCCGATGATCTTATTCATTACTGACGGGCTAAGTGCGATACCACCGGTTGCGGTCGTTATGAGAGCTGAGACGATCTGCGATACCGGGCTTGTGCGGGCAAGGAAGCCCGAGACACCCACTTTCAGGGCTGATTCGATCGCTTCGCTATCCGATTCGTCCAAAACTGCGATCACAGATACAGTTGGAACTGTCTCTTTTATGATAGTAACCCAGTTGAAAGCAGAGCGGCCATTCCCGATTTCGTCTGCGAGTAGTATTTGCCCTTCTTGACTTTGTCTGTCTTTTATGTGAGCGAACGCGGATTGCCACGTTCCGAATGTACCACCGAATTTTAGCAAGGCAATGTCGCTAAGTCCCGCCTCGATTTCGTGAGACAGGCCGGCGTTTGTCGTAATTACCCACACGGGTAATACTCGATAGACAGACTCTAAGACAAGCTCCACCGTACCCTTTTCGAATACACTGTGTTGTCCTGAAAAAAGTTTACAATAATAACAATAATTTTTTCTTTTTGCTACTTTTTCTTTTTTGTGATATTTTGAAATTCCTCCTGACCTTCGAGAGATTTTACAGCTTTTGCCAACCACGCTATGGCGCCTCGAGAGAACGGTGTTCGATTTATGATTTCCCACGTGAGCGGGTGTCTTTCGTGGAACCCTTTCTCCAAGAAGTCTTTCCCGAACAATTCTCTGAAATACGCAAGGCCCAACTGCGCTTCTTCGATCCCGGATTTAGTCATCCCCTCTATGTTGGAGCAGTCGGCTATCAATTTATCCCAATCCTGACAGGATTGGGA
>JAJZVO010000046.1 GCA_021845665.1 Bacteroidota bacterium
GAAAGGGCGCAAAGAGCACAAAGAAAGAGCGATAAATGAATAGATCCCTTCGTGTCCTTCGTGAAAAATCTTCGTGCTCTCGTGGTTGGACTTTTCGGCCGCGTCTCTAGCGTCCAATTTTGGCAGTCCCGTCGTGAGGCGGGACTGCTCTTTTCTCTCGGATAGCTCCAACCCGCGCGGGGCGGTTGACCAGCTATTTCGAGGGGGCTCCTCGTATACCTTCCACAATTGTCGGAAAAACCGAGATCCGCAACCTCGCGCATCCCATCGGCACGAGGGTAATCTTCTCGACAGGCTCATCCGATTTCACCGGACTCTCCTGCAATTCTCCGACCATACCGTTGCTCTCCAGTTTCCATTGAGGTATGAGTTTTCCTTCGGCTGTCAATTCAATCGGAGCACTGTCCAGATCGAACGGCTGTTTCGCCAACGAACCGGTCTTCTCCTCAACTTTGAATGAGCGGGAAGGATCTTCAAGATCTACTACGAGCCCGTAATTCCATTTCGTCGTCGGGAAGACCTCGTATGCCGGCCACTTCTCCGTCCCGCCGTACTTCACCCATTTTTCTCCTATCTTCAGCGAGTAAGCAAGAGGGCCGCGCATCACGGATACGGAGTTCATATCCTTCGTCCAGACCTTCACGGAAATTTCCATCGGAAGTGTAAGCGTAACGACGTCGCTGTTTTTCCATTCTCTCTCGAGAGAAATCCAGCTATCGGGGGACGCGCCGACCTCAACATCTTTCCCGTTAATTTTGACACCCGCGTGCTTGCACCAGCCGGGAACTCGAAGCATCAATGGAAATTTCACGGGAGAGGATGCGGGGATTTTGAATTCAATCGCTCCCCTGAACGGATAGTCGGTAGCCTCTTCGATCTTCACGCGTGTACCATTTCCAACCTTCACATCGACACTGCTCGGTGCGTAGAGAACCGCGGCGACACCGTTGCCGCCGGTTGCCATCCAGAGATTTTCGGCGAAGTACGGCCAGCCGAACGCGACGTTGTGCTGGCAGCATCTGTAATCCCACGGGTCGTACGAGAACATGTCTCCGTCGTTTTCGATCATCGGTGCCTTGTTGGCGGTGTCGAGCTGAACCTGGTTTGGGGCGGTGAAGTAATGGAGCCCCCTGAGGTCGGGAGTCATGGAAGCGGGAAGAGAATTGAACGCGACGGTCTCGCATCGGTCTGCCCAGATCGACTTTCCCGTGACACGCGTGAGCATCTCCGTGCTGTGCATCATCTCGACCATGGTGCACGTTTCGGTAGCCTGTCTCGCGCCGGTGTAACCCACCCGGCAATCTTCGTCGGCTCCGTAGAGGCCGCCCGGCACCTGGCCGTATGTATCGATCACAGAATCGTAATTGTCGATCGTAGACTGGAGATATCGTCTGTCTCCAGTTAACTGGTAATATTCGGCCGGCTCCCTGAATCCTTCGGCGAGATTCACGCCGTGCCATGTCGGGATCCCGCCCTCCCAGT
Source organism: Bacteroidota bacterium (assembly GCA_021845665.1). Classification (GTDB taxonomy): domain Bacteria; phylum Bacteroidota; class Ignavibacteria; order Kryptoniales; family JAKASW01; genus JAKASW01. Next base: position 1,483 of record JAJZVO010000046.1, read on the forward strand.
CCGCGGTCCTCTCATGGTTAACTCGTGCGACATCAAGAAGCCACTTTTCGCCGGTCTGGTTGTACAGCCAGATTATGTGCTCGAGGTTATCGCCGCCGCGCCATTTCTGCCAGCTACCGGGAAGTATGTTCGCGAGAGGCTGCCTGCTTATCCAGCGGAAGTAATTCGTCATGAACGGGATTACACGCTTGTCGCCTGTCGCCTCGTAATAGCTTCTCATCACAAAGAGCATCAGCATGTTCGGCCAGATGTCGTGGTTGGCAAGATTCACGCGGGGTCCGAACCATCCGCTGGAATCCTGGCTCGCGAGCGTCGAGTCGATCCACTTTGTTGACTCGTCAATGATGCGCTTATTATGAAGTATATAGCCGAGGTCGGTGTATCCTCTCAACCAGTACGGCAGCTCTTCCCAGCCGTAGTCTCCCTCGCCCTCGCCGTTTGCCCAGGCGCTCACCTTTATGTTGCACCATTTGCTAATCTCGTCGAGGTGTCCCGTGAATCCGTCAGCCATGTAATCGAGCTGAGTCTTCAACCAGCCTTCCGGTTGGATCGCGCCTATCGGGAGTTTATAAAGCGGGCTTGGGATAAGCGGTTGCCTGTTTCCCTGGTAGAACGCGTTTGGGACAGCGACGGATGGCGTCTTCAGTACCTTCACGCTCACCTCGTCGCCGCCTGGTTGCTGTTGTCCAGCGGCGACCGAAATGACCGATAGGAAAAGAAGCATGAATGACGTGACCAGATGATTCCGGTTTTTCATGAGCTCACTCCTCGTTGGCAGGCTTCTGCGGACTGAATAGTCGAATAGTGGTTAAATCTATTCCATAAACAGAGAGCAATTATTTGTCAGAGACATAAAAGCTTCTTCACACTTCACGCCGAAGGTCCGGCCTCGACGATCACAAATCTGACTGCCCGGCCGGGGAGCAGTGTCTCTTGAACAAGCGCTCCTCCAACTATCATTTGCTAATTCCATCAAGGAAGAAACCGGCGAAGTGCTCATTCCAATCCGCAGGATCCTTCGGACAATAATCTTGGCTGCACTTTGTTTGTCCCGCCTGGGGCGGGATTGGAATGGCACTAGCTTTCCTTTCCTCGAATGCGAATAGTCTCCTCTTCAACTATCCACAGACGTTGGTCGACCGGTTCGGCTTCGATCGCCGAGAGAACCCTGGTGAACACCTTCACGACATGCGTTTTCCCCTGATTCCTGACTCTGAGGACGATGATTCCACTGGATTCTTCCGGCGGGTAAGCGCCGATATTCGAGAAATCTGTATCCAGACTGACAAGAACGCGATTCTCTTCCTTGCACAACCTCACAAGGCTTCGATCATCAATGCCCTTGAGTTGCTAGCCGGCTACCGTTTTAGCATCGTGTCCCTTGTCAAGCAGGGACTGTGCGATTTCGACGGGCAGATTTTCATCAATCTTGAATCGCACTTGTCATCACGCAGTTGTAGAAAAAACCCTTTCGTGGGAAAGTTCAGCGGCGTACGATATCGCCGCCTTAATGTCCTCAAGCTTCAGCGAAGGATAGTTCTTCAAAATTTCCTGTTCGTTCACTCCTTCGGCGACGTGTTTCTCAGAGAGACAGATGGGCCGTCCCGGTTGCTGGTCTTATCATGATTCCAATTGTTCCTCGGCAATCAATCGATAATTCCACTATTCCAGCATTCCATTCCTCCGTCTCTACTTCTCTTGCATAAACGGATACCGGTAGTTCTTTGGAGGAACGAGGTTCTCCTTCGTGCTTCTTGGCGACATCCACCGCACCATGTTGAGGAAGCTGCCGGCCTTGTCGTTCGTCCCGCTCGCACGCGCGCCGCCGAACGGCTGCTGCCCGACGACTGCGCCGGTCGGTTTGTCGTTGATGTAGAAGTTGCCCGACGCATTGATAAGTATCCTGTTCGCGGTCGCGACCGCGTACCTGTCGTGCGCGAAAACCGCTCCTGTCAGCGCGTAAGGCGAGGTCTCGTCGCAGAGATGGAGCGTCTCCTCGTACTTGTCGTCGTCATAAACGTATATAGTCATGACAGGTCCGAAGATCTCCTCTTCCATCGTCTTGAAGTGCGGGTTCTTCGCGCGTACGATCGTCGGCTCGATGAAATATCCCTTCGAGTCGTCGTAGTTTCCGCCGGAGACGATTTCCGCGTCGCTCGACTTCTTCGCGTAATCGATGTACCCGGTTATGGTCGTGAAGGCGCCTTTGTCGATCACCGCGTTCATGAAGTTGCTGAAGTCGCGCGGGTCGCCCATCTTCACTGTTTTCAGTTCCTTCACCATGTAATCCTTCAGATCGGCCCAGAGCGATTTCGGAATGTACGAGCGCGACGCGGCCGAACATTTCTGTCCCTGGTACTCGAACGCGCCGCGGATGATTGCGACGCCGAGCTCTTCAATGTCGGCGCTCTTGTGGGCGAAGATGAAGTCTTTGCCGCCAGTCTCGCCGACGATCCTCGGATAAGACTTGTAATTCGCGATGTTCGTCCCGACGGTCTTCCACATATCCTGGAACACTGATGTGCTTCCGGTGAAGTGGATTCCGGCGAGGTAAGGCGAGGTCATTGCCGGCCGTCCGACGGCTCCGCCCGGACCCGGTACAAAGTTGATCACTCCGGGCGGGACTCCGGCTTCTTTAAGTATCTGCATGATATGGTATGCCGAATAGACCGCACTCGAAGCGGGCTTGGAGAGGACGACGTTCCCGACCATCGCGGGCGCAGTCGGCAGATTGCCTGCGATCGATGTGAAATTAAAAGGCGATACCGCGAAGATAAATCCTTCGAGCGCACGGTATTCCATCTTGTTTCGCACGTCCATCGGGGAGTGGGGCGGCTGCTGCTCGAAGAGCTGCATCGCGTAGTAGGCATTGAAGCGGAAGAAGTCGGTCAGCTCCGCCGCGGCGTCTATCTCTGCCTGGAATACATTCTTGCTCTGGCCGAGCATCGTTGCCGCGTTAAGTGTGTCGCGCCACGGTCCGGAGAGAAGCGCGGCGGCCTTCATGAATATCGAGAGCCGCTCTTCCCAGTCGAGCGCCGCCCATGCCGTCCGCGCGGCGAGGGCCGCCTGGATCGCCATGTTGACTTCCTTCTCGCCAGCCTGGTGATAAGTGGCAATGACCGTTTTGTGGTCGTGCGGAAGAACACACTTCGCGATCTTACCGGTTTTAGTTTCTTCGCCGCCAATTATCAGCGGGATCTCGATCTGCTTGCCCTGCATCTCTTCAAGTTTTGCTTTCAGAGACGCCCGCTCGGGTGAACCGGGGAGATAATTCTTCACCGGCTCGTTGGGCGGCATCGGTATTTCGTACTTTGCGTTTGGCATTTCTGACTTTCTCCTTGTTTAATCCTCAGCGAAACTAAGTTCCAAACACCAAATTCCAAGTTCCAAACATACGTCAAGTTCCAAAATCAAAATCTGGAATAATTGCTACCCGTACAGAATTAGCCTTTAATTCTTGGCTATTTGGAACTTCCTTAGAGCTTGGTGTTTGGAAGTTGGAGCTTACTGTTTCAGAGTGCATCTTTGAGAGCCTTGAGACACAATTTAATATTCTTCTCATTTGAAGTGTAGCCCATCAAACCGATCCGCCAGATTTTCCCGGCAAGCTGCCCGAGCCCGGCGCCGATCTCGATATTATACTTGTTAAGAAGGTGGTCTCTCACCGCAGCTTCGTTGACTCCATCCGGAACGGTGACAATCGCGAGTTCCGGGAGGCTCGACTCGCCGGTGACAAAGCTTTTGAGTCCGATCTTCTCGAGTCCCGCGCGGAACATCGCGGCGTTCTTTTCGTGACGCGCCCACGCTTTATCGAGTCCTTCCTCCTGCACGAGAAGAAGCGCCTCGTGAAGGCCGTACAGCGCGTTGATGGGAGCGGTGTGGTGGTACGTCCGTTTCGCGCCGCTCCAGTAACTCAGAATGAGGCTGACATCCATGAACCAGCTGCTGACTTTTGTCTTTCTTTTCTTCACATAGTCCACCGCCCGATCGTTGAAAGTGATCGGCGAAAGACCGGGCGGGCACGACAGGCACTTCTGGCTTCCTGAATAAACGACGTCCAGCTCCCAGTCATCCACCTTAACGGGTATTCCGCCGAACGAAGTTACGGTGTCGGCAATCGTGAGACATCCGTACTTGTGCGCGACCTTCGAGAGCGCAGCTATATCCGAGCGAGCGCCGGTCGAAGTCTCTGCGTGAACGAAGGCGACGACTTTCACATCTTTGTTCTTGGACAGCGTGTCCTCGAGTTTTGCCGGATCGATCGGCTGGCCCCATGGGGCATCGACGACGACCGGGATTCCGCCGTGGCGTTCGACCATTTCACGTATGCGTCCCCCGAAGGCGCCGTTCACGCAGACGGCGACTTTCATTCCGGGTTCAACCATGTTGGCAACGGCCGCCTCCATGCCGAGCGAGCCCGGACCTGAGATCGGGAACGTCACTTCGTTCTTCGTCAGGAACGTGTCCCTGAGGAGAACCTTCAGCTCGTCCATCATGCGTATGAATTCCGGGTCGAGGTGGCCGATTGTCGGACGCGCCATTGCCTGCAGAACTCTTGGATGAACGTTCGATGGGCCGGGCCCCATGAGGATCCTGTCGGGAGGACGAAAGGAATTAATTTTCATGTGCATCTCCTGGTCTTTTTCAGCTTTAGAGACAGCCGTCAACATCACCCTCTCCCAAACCCTCTCCGTTCAAGGGAGAGGGGGCTTGCGACGCAGACAACCGAGCGGAAGCGTGTTCGAGTATATTCAGAATAACACCATCGGTGCTCGACATGATTTCATTATTGCTGAATCTCAAAACTTCGAATCCATGTTCACGCAGCCAACTGTCTCTATCGGCGTCTTTCTTCTTTTGTTCACCTTCATAGTGCTGGCGGCCGTCGGCTTCAACGATCAGCTTTTTTTCAAAGCAGACAAAGTCGGCGATGAAAGGCCCGATTCGCTGCTGTCTTCTAAACTTCAGACCTTCCACTTGTTTACCTCAAAGAACTTTCCACAACTTCTTCTCCGAGTCGGTCATGCGCTTCCGGAGACCGCGAGCGATAGGAGTCAGTCGGCTCTTCATTCCGATGATCCTCCTTCAATTAAAGGGAGGGTGATTACTGCCAGGAAGCATTTCCAACCACCGACCTATTCAAGCAGTCCGGCAGTCTTTAGAATCGATTTCATATTCTCCCGTTCCCGGTCGCCGAGCGGCGCAAGCGGGCTTCTCGGCTCACCGCCGAAATAACCGAGCATATCCATGGCGGCCTTCAAGCCCGGTACGCCGTACTTTGAAGTCACTGCTTTGTTGACGGGAATCAGCTTCTTTTGAAGTGCCGAAGCCTCCTGATGCCGGCCGGCTTCAAAGAGCCGCTGAACCTCCACGCATTCTTCCGCCGCGATGTTGGCGAGCGCAAGTATGCCGGCCGTTGCACCAGCCGCAAGCCCGGGGTATAAGACGGATGCTGTGCCGACGATGACGGAGAAATCTTTGGGAACGGATGCGATCATCTCGGCGGTCTGTGCCGCATTCTCAGAGCTGTTCTTGAGTCCGGCGATGTTCCCGTGTTTCGCGAGTTCAGCAACCGCGTCTGCTTGAATATCAACACCCGTAAACTTCGGCACGTTATAAATGACAATAGGAATCTTCGTTTTGTCTGCCACTTCAGTGAAGTATCTCACGAATGCAGCACCGTTCATCTGTCCCTTGTAGAAAGATGGAGTCAGAACCAGCGCGTAATCGGCACCGCGATCCGCAGCGTCGTTAGAAAGCGCAACGGCCTCCTTAATCGAATCCGATCCTGTCCCGGCGAGGAGCGACATTCCTGAAGCAAGACTCTTCTTTGCCGCCTCGACCAATTTCAATTTCTCGTCACGCGTGAGGTACGCGCTCTCGCCGTTGGAACCCATGACGACGTAGCCGCTGAGACCGCTCTTGTTCCAGCGTTTGATATTGTCCGCAAGTTTGTCGTAGGCCACCTCTCCACTAAAGAAAGGAGTGGTGACGGGAGGCATTATACCTTTGATCATTTTTTCGTTTCCTCAAAGCAATAAGACAAAATCCTAAATTCGAATCCCTAAATCCTAAACAAATCCAAAATACAAATTCTAAAACCAACAATTCGGCCATTCGGGTTGGCGATTTTGAATTTTGAAAATTGTTTAGAGTTTCGGATTTCGAATTTAGTGATTGATAGACATTCAAAGCTAACGTTAAAATTCCGGCTAACTGGAAAAGATATTCCTTACCACAAATCCCACGTTCGCCGGTCTCTCGGCGAGACGGCGGACATACCATTTGTACCACGCCTTGCCGTAACTGATGAGGACACGAATGTTGTAGCCTTCACCAGCGAGACGCTTCTGCTCGTTCGGCTTGATCCCGTAGAGCATCTGTATCTCGACCTTCTCCTTCGGCACGCTTAAGTCGCCGGCTACTTTCATAATCTTTCTGTGCAGATCAGTATCATGAGTCCCGAACGCTGCCCGGACACCGTTATCTTGTATTCCCTTCAAAAGACGAGTTGAAAGCTCGAAGTAATATTTGTCCACATCTTCCTTGTCCGGGTACGCGATAGACGCAGGCTCGTTGTACGCTCCCTTCACCAATCTTACAAGCGGCGACATTTCGATGAGACTTTCGAGATCCTTCTTCGTTCGCCGAAGATACGACTGCAAACAGACCCCCGCGTTCGAATAATCTTTCCTCACCTTCCTGTAAAGATCGAGAGTGGCGTCCACATAACTGCTTCGCTCCATGTCGATCCAAACGACGTTGTTGAGTTCCTTCGCCTTGATGGCGAGGGCCTTAAAGTTCTCGTAAGCATGATCGGTGGAGAGATCAAGACCGAGCTGAGTGAGCTTAACGGAAACTTCGATGTCAAGCTTCTCCCTCGCGATCCGTTCCAGCAGGCCGATGTAATGATCGCGGACCTTAACGGCTTCGGAGAGGTCGATGATGCTTTCACCGAGGAATGTAAAAACCGTTGGGATGCCGTCACCCTGGAAAGTCTTCGCGGCCCCGATCGCGTCGTCGAGTTCCTCTCCAGGCATGAACCTCTTCAACGCCCTGCGGACGAACCGGTAGTTGGGAACGTGTTCGAGCAGATATTGATTTTCCGAAGCCCACAAAAGGATATTCCGCGAAAGTTCCATTCGTGCTCCTGTTTTCATGAAACATAATCTAAGAAATTGAGGAGGCGATTCCCGCTTTCACACCGTTCAATCTGCGCGCGATGGTATACAAGCGCCAATCGTCGACAGCAACGGGGCACGCGACACCGGGTCGAACGAACGAATCTAACACCCTGGAATGAATTTTTCGACCCTCGCCTTGGCCGTTCCTTTAAAATCACAGAAGCCCGGGGTTTCGACGAGTAATTCTCGGCAAAGATAAGCAAGAATCGGGTTTGCTGCGGGAGAGATTCGTAATAAATTCTTGTTGAGGAAAGAAAATGAACGATTACGAAAGAGTAGCAAAGGCAATATCATACATCGGCACGCATTTCCACCAGCAGCCGGATCTCGAAAGGGTCGCCGGAGAGATTCACTTGAGCCCCTTTCACTTCCAGCGGCTGTTCAAGAAATGGGCGGGAGTCAGCCCGAAAAAGTTTCTCGAATACATAAGCATCGAACACGCAAAGTCGCTCCTGAAGAAGCAGGCTTCCCTGTCGGAGGCAAGTTTCGAAACCGGACTTTCCGGAACCGGGCGGCTACACGATCTCTTCATCAAAATAGAAGGGATGACTCCAGGGGAGTTCAAGAACGGCGGAGAGAACCTGGTCATAAACTACAGCTTTTCCAAAACGCCTTTCGGCAACATAATAGCTGCATCGACGGCAAGAGGAATCTGCCACCTCTCATTCGCGGATGACGAAGAGATTGCTTTGCGGCGATCGCGTGACAGATTTCCGAAAGCCACGTTCGTTAAGAAACGCGACGTGCTCCAGACCGATGCCCTGCGAATATTCGAGGATGACTGGAGTAATCTCCCGAGGGTCAGGCTTCACCTGAAAGGTACTCCGTTCCAGATAAAAGTCTGGGAGGCTCTTCTGAAAATACCTTTCGGCCGCATCACCACTTACGCTCGTATTGCAGAGACGATCGGGCAACCAACTGCAACGCGCGCGGTCGGAACGGCTATCGGCAGCAATCCCGTCGCGTACTTGATTCCATGTCACCGCGTGATCAGGTCGACGGGGGCAATCGGCCATTATCACTGGGGGAACGCACGCAAAGTGGTAATTGTCGGATGGGAAGCAGCGAGACTGGAGCGCAGGTCGAGCCCGGATCGGTGCGAATGACTTTCCGTCCAGGCGATTGCGAGAACCCATCATGATCATTTTATTACATCAGCACTTTGACAAGATAAAGAGGACAACGATGTCAACAAATTTTCGTTTCGAAGCACTCCCAAAACAACGGTTCGACAACCTGCTACGAATGAGCGACGAAGAACTGCAGTCGCGCCATGCGAAGTGGGTTGAAGTAGATGCTGAGCCGGGATACCCCTGCCGCGTATCTCTGGAGGATGCCAAAATCGGGGAAAGGGTGCTGCTGGTTCCGTACACTCATCATGACGCCGATTCGCCTTACAGGGCATCGGGGCCGATTTTTGTACGGGAACATTGCGAGACGGCTCAACCGGCAATCAATGAAATCCCGAAGATGCTCCATCACCGGCTTCTGTCCGTGAGAGGATACGATGCCATGGGATATCTCATCTCTGCGGAAGTCGTTCAAGGCAGCGAGCTCCGGGCCATAATCGAGAACGTGTTTGGGAATGATTCCGTTGAATACATTCACATCCATAATGCGAGACCCGGCTGCTTCAACTGCGCAGTTTATCGCACATGATGCTCTGCTTGACGCATCTCTATCCGTAAAGCTGTTTCCACTATTTGCGATTACTTGTAAACGAGGAGAATTTCTGACTAACTTGTGTGCGAGCAGGACGTCGTAAAGAAATATAGCAAGGATACCATGCTATGTACGTTCCGAAATTCTTTGAAATAAAAGACTGGCCGGAAATATCACGATTTGTGACGGACAACCCGCTTGCAACGCTCATCAGCCGGGCAGACGAGTATCCGGTCGCGACTCATGTTCCCCTGGAATTGGAAGAAGACGAGCATGGCGAGATGGTTCTTTCCGGTCACGTCGCGAAAGCAAACCGTCACCGGACGCTATTCGAATCGCAGCCGGACGTCCTCGCGATTTTCCTGTCGCCGATCCAGCATTACATTTCATCTTCATGGTACCACCACCCGAACGTGCCGACGTGGAATTACATGAGTGTTCACGTTTACGGTCATCTCAGAACGGTTGAAGGCGAGCGGTTGAGGCAATCGCTGGAGAAGATGACGCGTTACCACGAACAAATCTCGTCGCATCCTGTGACAGAGGAGGTTCTGCAGAGCGAGATCGAAAAACAGATCGGCGGGATCGTCGGATTCGAAATAGACATCGAAAAAGTCGAAGCCGCGTGCAAGATGAGCCAGAACAGGGACGAAGAAGATTACAGGAACATTGTCGCAGAGCTCGAGAAGCTCGAAGACTATAACGCGAAGATGGTCGCGAAGAAGATGTCCGAGATAAGAAGGATTGACTAGAAGAGCACACGATGAAATTCACCGAAATTATAGGCTTCGCGGCCGCGATACTCACGACTGCAGCATATATTCCGCAGTTCGTCAAAGTATGGAAGACACGCTCAACCAAAGACATAAGTCTAAGAATGTACCTGATGATGTGCTCAGGAGTTTTCCTGTGGCTTGTCTTCGGGATCCGGCTCAGATCGCTGCCGATCATCCTGGCGAACGGAATTACTTTCATCCTCACGGCCGCAATATTAGGCATGAAAATAAGACACAAGTGAACCATCGCCGCGCGGCAATCGACTGAAACCAGATAAGAAAAGAAATGAAGGATTATCACAAACTTCTTTCCGACGAAATCTCGCTCGACCCGCCGGACTGGGAAGAGATGCGAACGCTCGGTCACAAAATGATCGACGACATGACGGACCATCTCCAGAACATACGGCAAGAACCATCGTGGCGGAAAATACCAGGCGAGACGAAGGAATCCTTGAAAATGAATCTTCCGCAGGAGCCGCAGGCCATTACCGATATCTACGAAGAGTTCAGGCAACGCATCCTTCCCTATCCGAGCGGGAACATTCACCCGCGTTTCTGGGCATGGGTACAGGGAACCGGCACTCCGTTCGGGATGCTTGCGGAAATGCTCGCGGCGGGAATGAATCCGAACACGGCACTCGGCGAACACTCGGCGATGTACGTCGAGCGGCAAGTCCTGAGCTGGTGCAAGGAGATGATGAATTATCCGCAATCATCGTCGGGAATTCTCGTCAGCGGCGGCTCGATGGCAAACATAACGGCGCTCATGGTAGCGAGAAATCACCAGACCGGGAAGGACGTCCGAAAAGAAGGCGTCAGAGCTGCGACAGGTAATATGACGCTCTATTGTTCCGCCGAGACGCACAGTTGCGTCGAAAAGGCGGTCGAGGTGATGGGTATCGGATCGAATTCGTTGAGGAAAATTGAGGTCGACAACCATTACCGTATCAGAACCGATGAGCTTGAGCGGGCGATCAAACTTGATATCGGTGCCGGCAACACGCCCTTCTGTCTGATCGGAAACGCCGGAACCGTGAACACCGGCGCGATCGATCCGCTCGAAGAGCTGCTTTCAATCTCCAGAAAATACCGACTTTGGTTTCACATCGACGGCGCGTTCGGCGCGCTTGCTAAGATGGTCCCCGAATATTCCGACGAGCTCGGTCCAACCGAAGAAGCCGACAGCGTGGCTTTCGATCTGCACAAGTGGATGTACATGCCGTTCGAGGTCGGATGCGTGCTTATTAAAGATTCAGCCGCTCATAGGGAAGCATTCGCAAGCGAGCCGAATTACCTGATGAACCACGAAAGAGGACTCGCCGCCGGACCCGACCCGATGGGTAATTACGGACTCGAACTGTCGCGGGGATTCAAGGCGCTCAAAGTGTGGATGTCTCTGAAAGAGCACGGTATCCGGAAATATGCCGCTGCCATCAGGCAGAACATCGCCCAGGCTTTCTATCTGGGAGAACTCATTGAACGGGAAGCGCGTCTCGAACTTCTGACGCCTGTAAGCATGAACGTGGTCTGTTTCAGGTATAAGAGAAACGATGTCTCAAATGAAGGGCTTAACAAGCTCAACAAAGAGATTGTGATGTCACTCCAGGAAGATGGGATCGCCTCACCGTCTTCGACGATACTCGATGGTAAATACGCGATACGCGTCGCGAATACGAACCACCGGAGCCGGAAGGAGGATTTCGACGAACTCGTCAGGGAAACGGTAAGAATGGGAGACAAACTGCTTACTTAGGGTACTCACCGCGGTCGTTTCTCAGGCTAATCATGGTGACATGGATATCGCATAGATCCACCTGGCATGTAAAGACTCGGGTGAGAAGAACGTGCATACGGCTGAGAACGCAATCAGAGCCTTCACAGCATCCTCCGGAAGCTATAACCCCGCGGAGAGGGCGGTTGGCTACTTAAGGAGCCCGCTGAGTGCCGATCCGAGATAGTACGGCCAAATTAGGATTGCCAATACTCCCTGCCAGAATAAAAGTTTGAGAAAACCGATGGTAAACAGCCAACCGATTACCCAGATAATTCCGAAGCATGAGTTTTCGACTTTGACTTTTTCCATGACTAGCCCTTCCGACAATTTTCCAGATTGGAAAGAATCCTTAATGGCAGATCGCCACGAATCAATGGGCTTCATCGCAACCGCCCGACCCCGCTAAATTATCCGCAACAACTTTCAAATGCAATCGTTTCGATCGGAACACGGATCACGCGGTAGAAGATGGACCCTGACGGGGTAATCGTGTGGAGCAATGAATTCACTGGCTGTCGATCCGCGAGATCCATGTTCAACAAACGGCCGTGGACAGGTAAATCAAATACCGGTAGCGAGGTGAGACATCACAAATATGATCGCGATTTGCATGGCACCCTGAATCGCCACGGTTCGGAAATAACTCTTCATCAGCCTTTGTATCTTCTCGCCGTCCGGTTTTTCCTTCCTCATTTCAAAATATACTCTGAGGTTCGTCGGCAGAAGAATGCCGAGACCCTGTATTGTGAGAACGGCAAGTATAAAATATACAGCGATCATCCACCAGTACTGCGGAAAGCCGACATTGAGATAGCCCATCATGGACGCGAGATAGAAACCGGCTGTCGGCGTAATGATCGCAAGTGTAGGCATGTAGAAAATCATTTTCGGTATCAGGCGCAAAATCATACCCCTGCGTGCCTGCAGGTCAAGCCTTCGCAATATAGGACCGATTACGAATCCCATGAACAAATCCGTGCCCGTCCATGAAAGTCCCGCCAGCACGTGTATGAAATTGAGCAAACGGAAATCACGGATGACAATTACCACTACCATAGCTCCGATGGCAACCAACGTCCAAATGATGTTTCGCCATCTTATTTCAGGTATATCGGCGGGTTGGTTCACGGGTATAGCCGCATCACTCATTATTCCTCTTCCTGTAATGTGATGTTTGAACTGCTACGAAAAACGATTTCGTCCTGCAATAAATGGTGCCGTCATGGTCTCGACGGTGGCATTGCGGTAATCCGATGTGCGCGGGACGACCTTCAGGGAGAGCCCGGAAGAAACTCCGGACTACCCGATAAATCTCGTTACGGTGCCTGGACTATGGTGATCTCATAAGGCTGTAATGTCAACGAGACGTTGCTGAAAACCGGTCCGTGAAAATCAGGGTAGCCGGGGAAGTGGGCAAGGGATGAGTCGACCGTTGCCTTCACCTGCTCGTTACGGACAAGCTCTCTCCATCCTTGCGTCTGAATTGTTCTGTCGAATCTCAGGGAGACGGGCTCTATCCTGTTGCTCATGTTGTAAAGGACATACTGCTTTTCGCCGAAGAGGTACATTGCTATATGACCCGGTCCATCGAGTTGCACTCCCAATTCCTTCTCGAATGGCTGACGAATGGCGTCGAGAACGGGAACCGGCAGACGGAGAAGGTCATAAAAATTGCTCGGCATGTTGAGGATGTAAATCGTTCCGTTAAGGTAGGGCACTCGCATGAGGACGGGAAAGTCAAAGTCTTCCCGGGAAAGCGTAACGTCTCGTGTTTCCGGCCAGGTAGTCACCTCAATACCGGGGAATGTGAATTTCCTGTCCGCCTTGACGGTCGTTTCGCGGAACCCCTGGAGAAGCCCGAATGTCGAGCCGCTCACCTGGCCGCTGTATGGGAGGAGATTGAGGACGTTCTTAAATTCAGTTCCCTCTTCGGCAAGCTTCTTCCAAAGGCCGTAAGTGATGAATATGTTTTTGCCGTCGGTAAGCTGTCCGAGGAGCTCAGAAGCCAGGTTGGAGTCTTTCGCGGAATTCAGACAGAACATGGATATTGGGCTCTCTTTCGGAAACGTCGTCACCGGATCGAGCGGTATCCCTGCCATGCCGAAATATCCAGCTATGTTGTACTCCCCCGTAGATCCGAACGGCATGTATATCGGCACGCCGCGGGCTTTGCCGTTCAACAGCCCCGCAACACGGTTGAACTCCGGAAGTTTAGCGACGAAGTCGGGGTAGACGTTGCTGGAAGGATTTGTTGGCCAGAGCTGACCTGCGCACCAGAGTATGATCTCGGGTGTTCGTGCGAGGACCGCCTGCCACACCTGCGCGTTGTAGTCGTTCGACTGGCCTTCCATCCCATAGTTATCGAGCCACGATCCGACCCACTTCGCGGGATCGGCGCTCGATTCCCATTTCTGAAGAAAGTAACCCGTGTAAATCGGAATATGCTGGTGCTGTGTCTCCGGCACGCGGGTCTCGATCCCAATCGCCATCTTGTCGAACTGCTTGACCTCATCTTTCACATCGTAGCCGTTCTCGGCAAACCCTTCGTACCAGTTGGGGAATTTTATGATTACCTGGACTTTCGGGTTAACCTCCTTCGCGGCATCGATGATATACTTCTTAGACTGTTCGAGGATCAATTTTGTCCGGTACTCGGCCCAGGTCATGTTGCCTCTTTCGGCAACGCTCTTAGGATCTGTCGCATTTGTGAAAAGCCAGTCGTCAAGTATGATCTTATTGAATACCTGCGCCAGCCCCTGCATCCTTTCTTTGAGGGATGCGAGGTCCTCCGGATTGTTGTACGCAGAAGGTCCGCCGCGGAGTGAAGTCGCGACCATGGCGCCGTCCGCCTTTATTCCCATCGCGCGGAACCTTGCAGCTATCTTCTTGAGAAGCGGGACATCTACCTTTCCGCCGCGGCCGACTCCGTCAATGTATACCCTGTCCGGCATCACGGGAGCAAAGTATTCCATAGTCTTTTTGAACTGGACCGGATCGGCAAGAAGGTTCTCCATATCATACGAGGTGAAAAAGATCGCATACTTGAGGTGGTTCCATCCGTGATGACTTTCGGCCGGCGTCTGGGCTGATAGCGAACCGGCACCGAGTAATATCGAAATAAGCAGCGCGGTAATGGCTGCCTTAAGACCGTAGCGAACTGAGTGATCCATCTATTCCTCCAACGATTTAAATTACTTCACTAGATGTTCCGACGAATTGCGCTTCGAGGCGAGCGGCCGGTGACATCAAAAAGGCCTCCGGCAGAAACTTCTGAAGCATAGGCCTCGAAATTTATCGGCCCAATCCCGCAAGTGCAAACAGCATAAGCATCTGGTCGATCTAACGGTCAATCGCGACGTCAAACGCATTGCCTGCGCTTCCTGTCTTGCCGCGATCCACAGACCTATGCAGGCTCAGCGTGATCATTGTGCCATCTTTTCATCCGAAAGTACGAACGCTACAGCCGCCATAGCATGCAGCGCCGTAGTGTCGAAGACGGGGACTTGACAATCCGATTGCCTGATGAGCAGCGGGATCTCCGTGCAGCCGAGTATGATCCCTTCCGCGCCTTTGGCAACAAGACTATCAATTATCTCCAGATACCTCTTTCTCGTTTCGTCTTTAAGCACGGCAAGTTCGAGCTCGGTCATGATGGTCCTGTTTATGTACTCGCGCTGAGGCTGATCAGGAACTAATGTAGTAATACCGAACTTCTTCAGCCGGTCTTTATAGAAAGCATGTTCCATGGTAATCTTGGTGCCCAGTAGGCCGACGGTCCTCATGTTCTGATCGAGAATTGCCTTCCCTGTTGCGTCGGCGATGTGGATTATGGGAATGCCGATATTCTTCTGAACGATGTCGGCCACGAGGTGTACGGTGTTCGCACATAGAACCAGACATTCTGCCTCCGCGCTTTCAAGACGTTTCGCAATGTCAGTTATGTAAGAGGCGAATTCGCTCAATCCCGGCTCATCGGTTGCAGGCCTTAGTTCCTGCTGGTTGACAGAGTAGAGAATCATCTTCGCGGAGCTGAGTCCCCCGAGACGTGCGTTTACTTCTTCGTTGATAATCCTATAATAATCGACCGTCGAAACCCAGCCGGTGCCGCCGATAAGTCCAAGTGTTTTCATATCTGTCCTCTCCTCCGCCGTGAATGTTGATACTCGAAGATATTCCGCCGCCAGAGGAAGTGCAAACTAACTACCCCATGCCCACCTTGAATCTCACTTCTCCCCCGTTTAGCTTGTAGATCGATAGTCGTAACACGGAAATCGTGCTTCCGTATGAAAGACTGTTGTTTCTAAATTTCAGGGCGGCTAATCAGTCATTGTCAGGTGGCTTAGGTCCCGGATTTCACAATACGTTATATAATCATATCAAAATTCCAGGGCATGCGGACTATGATATTATGTTATGACAGGAGAATTGTCGCCGCGCTTGCGGCTGTCATCCTTTTTTCTGGCAGAGCCACGGCGCAGGACACGCTGCATCTATCTCTCGACAAAGCGATATCCATAGCGCTGGCTCAAAACAGAGACGTCCTCATATCCGATCAGGATCGATCGAGGGCGGAAGCCCAGATCGCTGAAGCAAGGTCGCGAGCCTTTCCGCAACTCTCCTTCTCGGGCCAATACATGAGGAACATACAACTTCCCGTGCTGTTCCTGCCAGCAAACTCTGCCTTCAACCCGACCCCGAACGTGCAGACATTTCCGATCGGTTCCAATAATTCATACCAGTGGGGCGGCCAGCTCACTCAGGCATTGTACAGCAGGCAGGTGGGTGTCGCACTCGAAATCGCAAGCACCTATAAAGACTTTTCCGAAGCGGGACTGGCCGCGACAAAATCGGGCGTCGTTGTTCAGGTGAAGAAAGCATTCTACAGCGTTCTTCTCATGAAGAAGCTTGTTGAGGCAAACCGACAGGGGCTCGAAGTCGTGAAGGCAAATCTTGTTAACGTGCGGTCGCTTTATAAACACGGCAACGCAGCGGAGTTCGATTTGCTCCGCGCCGAGGTACAGGTTGCAAACACTGAGCCCGTCCTCATCTCAGTCGAAAACAATCTGGTCCTCGCTAAGAACGGCCTCAAGTCGCTTCTCGCGATTCCACTCGACAGAGAGATCGACCTGGAAGGTGATTTCACATTCACCGAAGTACCTCAGTCGGTTCTCGACGCCGGTTCTATTAACGCCATCGAGACAAACCCCGGCCTTCAGCAGCTGGCTCTCCAGCAGTCGATGCTCGATAAGAACATCAGCATAGAACAGTCGGGCTACTTCCCTTCTGTCTACGCATTCGGAGCGTATCAGTGGCAGACTCAGGACAACACGTTTCAATTCAACAACTATTACTGGGCGAAGATACTGAACGTAGGCGTGACTCTATCCTGGAATTTGTTCGACGGCCTGCGCACGCAGGCCCGCGTGGAGGAGGCACGGATAGATCTCAGGAAAACGAAGCTGACGAGGCTGAAGGCGGAAGAGGGATTGACGATACAACTCCAATCGGCCCGCCTTAAGATGAACGAAGCCAAACAGCGGGTCCAGGGACAGGAGAAAAACATAGAGCAGGCGAAGAGAGCGGTGGCCATTTCTGAGACGAGATTCAAGAGCGGCGTAGGC
The DNA here is from genome assembly GCA_021845665.1 of Bacteroidota bacterium. Classification (GTDB taxonomy): domain Bacteria; phylum Bacteroidota; class Ignavibacteria; order Kryptoniales; family JAKASW01; genus JAKASW01. The sequence goes on from JAJZVO010000046.1 coordinate 18,503, forward strand.
ACCCAGCTCGAACTGCTCGACGCGCAGGTGGCGATGACTCTCGCTCAGACAAATTACGCCCTGGCCATCTACGATTACCTCGTTGCCAAAGCCGACTGGGAGTACGCCATAGGGAGAGAGAAATGAAGACAGATGCGCAATTTCGGACGCAAACATATACTTTCAAAGGACGATTCTTGGAGTTTGATTCATCAACACTAGGGAGGCTGAACTTGAGGATCATATTTTTCTCTGTGCTGATAATTGTCATCACAAGTTCGATTGGTGTGCTGGTGAGCGGCTGCGGGCGAACGCCCAACGCCGAAAAGAAGGCGGGGACACTGGCATTCTCTACAGTCCCCGTCGAGATAGCAATCGCACACAGACAAAGGCTTTCGGTCACCAGGCAATTCTCTGGTACGCTCGAGGGCGAAGAGCAGGCGAACATTGTCGCGAAAATATCGGAGCGCATAACGGCTATCAAAGCTCAGGTCGGGCAGCCTGTGAAGGCAGGTCAGGTACTGGTCGTTCTCGACAGGAGAGGTGCGACCTCGCAATACTATCAGGCACAGGCCGCCTTCATCAATGCGCAGAAGACTTTCGAGAGGATGAGAGCTCTGTTCACCGAAGGGGCAATTTCTCAGCAATCGCTCGACGGTGCCCAGACCGCTTACGAGGTCGCTAAGGCGAATTTCGACGCCGCGAAGAGCGCCGTGGAACTCACCACACCGATTCAAGGCGTAGTCACTGCTGTCAACGTCAGCGTCGGCGACCTCGCTTCACCGGGAGGTGTACTCATGACAGTGGCCAGGATCGGAAAGATGAAAGTCGACTTCGATGTGAACGAGACCGATCTCGGTAGCCTGTCCATCGGTCAGAAGGTGCAGGTATACTCCGAGGCACGGCCGGACGTGAAGATAACCGGCAATATTGTTCAGCTTTCCAAATCTGCAGAGGTCAGATCGCGTACGTTCCAGATCAAGGCGCTGTTCGACAACACGCCTGACAATTGGTTCAGGCCCGGGATGTTCTGCAGGGTCAACGTACCTGTCTCGTTACACAACATGCCTATCGTCGTCCCCGCGATCGCGATACAGAGCGACGGGATCACAAGCCGCGTCTTCATCGTGAGGGACGGCCGCTCGTTTCTGAAATCAGTACAGACCGGGCTCACTGACGGACAATTCATAGAGATACTCGATGGCCTGCAGGAACGCGACACCATCATCACGACCGGTGCGACAAGCGCCCGCGACAGCGGTTATGTAAGCATCGCAAACACCGGCAGACAAAATGGCGACTGACGGATCCCTCGTGCCTGCCGACCGAATCGAGAGCGCGATTCTCTTCATTCGCGGGGAGAAGCTAATGCTCGAAATGGAGTACTGATGATTTCGAGCGTGCTTAGAAGCAGGCGGGCGATTGACGTCAACATTGCCATCATGCACACCTTCGTGATCATGAAAGGGATGCTTGCGTCAAACGCGGAGCTGACACGCATACTCGATGCGCCCGAGCGCAAGTACGATGCCCGGTTCATGGTCGTATTCGAAGCTATTCGTGAAATATTCAAACCGCCCGACAAACCGCAGAGACCGAAGGGATTTCAGATCAGAGAGACGAACATTTCCCGTTCGGTCCGGAGGAGAAACAAGAAATGAAACTTGCCGATACATCAATCGAGCGCCCGGTATTCGCGACAATGATGATTCTCGCGCTCATCGTGCTCGGATTGTTCTCGTTCATGAAGCTCAACATCGACCAGTTCCCCGACATCGATTTTCCCTACGTCACGGTCACGAGTGTACTTCCCGGCGCCGGGCCTGAACAGATGGAGACGGACGTGACGAAGAAGATCGAAGACGCGGTGAACACAATCGGCGGCATCGAGCACATCACTTCGATATCTCGTGAAGGCGTGTCATTCGTGATTGTCCAGTTCAAGCTTGAGGTGGAGGGAAGGCAGGCGGCGCAGGAGGTCCGGGAGAAGATCGCCGCGGTCCGGGCAGATCTTCCGACGGACCTTGAGGAGCCCGTCGTCCAACGCATCGACCCCGCAAGTACTCCGATGTTCACGCTTACGGTTTCCGGGCCGCGGCCAGACAAGGAAATCACGGCCTTCGCCAAGAACGTTATCAGGAAAAGACTCGAGAATGTACCTGGCGTCGGTCGCGTCGACCTGGTCGGCGGCGCCGAAAGGGAGATCCGGATATCGGTGGACGCTTCGAAACTAAAGGCGTACGACCTCTCCATAAACGACGTCATACAGGCCGTGGCCGCCTCAAATATGGAAGTACCCGCAGGCAACCTTACGCACGGACCGCGCCAGATACTCCTCCGTACAATGGGAAAATATTCGAATGTCAGCGACTTCAACAGGGTGATAGTAGCGACTCCTGGCGGCAAACCGGTATATCTGTCCGACGTGGCACAGGTCATCGATGGGGTGAAGGAACAGACAAGTCTCACGCGCGTGAACGGCAAACCGGCAGTCGGTCTCAGCATATTGAAACAGTCTGGCAGCAACACTGTCCGTGTCGCGGAGGGAATCCAGCATCAGCTGGCCGCATTAGAGAAGGAGATTCCACCGGACCTCAAAATCACGGTGGCACAGGACAACAGCACCTTCATTGTCGAGGAGGTAAACGATGTCCTTTTTGATATCTTTTACGGCGGCCTGCTTGCGGTTATAGTAGTATTCCTCTTCCTCGCAAATATGCGTTCCACGATAATTAGCGCGATCGCCCTCCCGACGTCCATCATCGCAAGCTTCATCATAATGTACGCGCTCAACTTCACCCTGAATATGGTCTCGCTTCTCGCGCTTTCACTCGCGGTCGGCCTCCTGATCGACGATGCGATAGTGGTTATCGAAAACATTTTCAGACACATGCAGCAGGGCGAGTCGCCCATGGAAGCCGCAAAGGCGGCCACTGCGGAAATCGGCCTCGCCGTAATGGCGACGACCTTCACTATTGTCGCGGTGTTCGTGCCGATAGCCTTTACGCCCGGAATAGTCGGACGGTTCTTCTACCAGTTCGGACTCACCGTGTCCGTCGCCGTGCTCGTCTCGCTTTTTGTTGCATTCACGCTCACCCCCATGCTCTCCTCGCGCTGGCTCACGACCGCCGATGAGGAGCTCGAAAACAGAGGCTCTCCCCTGCGCCGCGGACTCTACTACTTCAATCACTTCTTCCAGCTCCTCAGCCGGAAATACAGGAAGGCGATCGGCTGGTCGCTGCATCACCGGAAGACCGTTATCTTCGGTTCGATCGCGGTGTTCTTTTCGAGTTTTTTACTGATGGGACTTCTCGGAACGTCCTTCTTCCCCGACACTGACGAAAGCGAATTCAACATCGGCATTCACGCGGCTCCCGGAAGCTCATTGGAACAGACTGCAGCAATCGGATCATATGTTGAAAACGCTCTCGAGAAGCAGCCCGAAGTTACGACCACCCTTCTGACGATTGGAGCAGGAAACGATCCGGTCACCACAGGGAATATCCTGGTGAAACTCGTGAAGAAGAACGAGCGCACGCGGAGTATCTGGCAAATCATGAACTATCTCCGGGAGAATCTTCGGAACACGCCCGGTGTGAACATCTCCTACGGAACCCAGGGCGGCCCCGGTGGAAATCAGAAACCAGTAGTGATGAGCGTTCGCGGCGAAAACATGACTACACTTAAGACTATCGCCGACAGGGTCGAGAACATAGTGAGGACAACCCCGGGCGCCGTCGACATTGAGAATAGCCTCGAGACCTCCAAGCCGGAAGTCAGGATAAGAATCGACCGCGAGAAGGCGTCGGATCTTGGAGTGAACGTCGCGCAGATCGCCACGACAGCGAGAGCATTGGTTGACGGGTACGTTGCTACGAAATACCAGGAAGGTGATGAACAGTATGACGTCCGTGTGCAGCTCCGCAAGGAAGACAGGACTTCTTTTGAAAATGTGAATAACCTCTCGATCAAGAGCAATAAGGCGAACGGAAACGGCGAAAATCTCCTGGTGCCCGTAAGCTACGTGGCCGACATCCGGCAGAGCTCCGGTCCATCGCAGATTAACCGGTTCGACCGCCAGCGCGAAATTCGGGTTGACGCCAACCTCTCCGGCAGACTTCTCGGAGAGGTTCTCGGAGATATTCAAAACAGAGCCAACAGGCTTGCTATGCCGCCGGGTTACAATGTCGCGGTTGTCGGGCAGGGACAGATGCAGTCGGAGTCGTTCATGAACATACTGCTTTCGCTAGCCCTTGCCGTCATCTTCGTCTACATCGTGCTCGCCGCTCAGTTTGAGAGTTTCACTTACCCGTTCGCGATCATGCTCGCTCTCCCGATGTCGCTCATAGGTGCCGTCCTGGGTCTCCTTGCTTTCAACAGCGCTATTTCCATGATGTCGATGATCGGGATAATAATGCTTATGGGTCTTGTCACGAAGAACGGAATTTTGCTTGTCGATTACGCCAACGTGCTTCGGGACAGGGGGCAGGAACGGACCGAAGCGCTCATCAACGCGGGCGCGACGAGGCTCCGCCCTATTCTCATGACGACTTTCGCGATGATATTCGGAATGATCCCCGTCGCGTTTGCCGTGAGCGAAGGAAGCGAGTTCCGCGCTCCTATGGGACAGGCGGTCATCGGCGGGCTGATAACTTCGACACTCCTGACGCTCTTCGTCGTGCCGGTAGTCTATTCCGTCCTCGACGATCTCTCCTTTAGAAAGGTGTTCGGCTTCCTCCGTCGTCGCAAAGAATAGCGATACGGATCAGAAGTAAACATGATTCACGAATGAATGCGTGCCGAATTGCTGAGCGGGAGGCTAAATGAAAATAGTATTCGTCGTCTGCAACGACGTCGTTTCACCGCGGGTGATGAAGCTCCTCAAAGCGGCGGGCATCGATTACTACACCCGCTGGGAACACGTTAAGGGGAAAGGCCATGGCACAGACCCCCACCTCGACACGCGAAGCTTCCCCGGGACCAACGCGGTATTCATGATAGCGTTCGAGGAAGAATCGACGCTCGAGACGCTCGTTCAGGAAATCAGTGCGGCCAACAAAAATATTCCGAGATCTGACAATCATATCAGGCTCTTCCAGGTACCGCTCGAAAGAATTGTGTAGGGTCCCCCGCCGGCCTTGACAAACTACCACCCCATCCGCTTCCGCAGCGAAGTAATGTGTGCTACGTGGTGCCTGCCGTGCCAGGCATACATCTGCAGTGTCTCGTCGAGTCTCTGAACGCCACTTTCCGGATGACGGAATGTGCGCCTGAAATCTTCCGGCTTCATGCTCCTTAATAGAAAGACCCACCTGTGATGGAGATTCTCGAAAAGTTTCAGAGAAATCTCCACGTCCGCAGATGTCGCATCGGGGAGATTGGCCCACCCAGCCTGGTTGTAAGGTTTGATTGTCGGTTCGTCTTCAGTTAGAGCCAGCCTGAAACGTACGTACGCGTTCATGTGGCTGTCGGGGAGATGATGAACCACCTGTCGTACCGTCCAACCGCCCGGACGATACGGTGTGTCAAGCTGCGCCTTGGTCATTCCATGTACCGCTTCTCGAAGAGCCGCAGGTGCTGCTGTTATGTCGTTTATTAGTGCGATGCGCCTTCCCTCGGTCAATTCCGGTTCGGGGGTGAAGCGTCCTATAGGAAAACTCAAATCTTCCATCGGTCACCTTCTGTTTGCTTCTATTTAACATACCAACACAAGACATAAATTCCCTATCGTGCCTCTATATGCAGGCTCGTGAAAAATCATTTGCTGAATCAGGCGAAGAACATAACTGCCGCAAACCAACAAAAGAAAGGCACGCATTCGAAGAGCGTGCCCTTCTGTCGTAGAGCCGCCAAGCTCCCCTGTAGCCCGGCATGCGGTCTTACCCCATCGAAACCAACCCGGCCTTGCGATCAGAATCGCTAATACCGGCGAGCGTTGGTCAACCCGTGCACCGACCATCAACTGTTCAAGTACCCTCTTTCAGATCGTATTTGTCTCCTGAGGAGCAGTCATCTCCAGATACGGTAGGCTATCAGTGCCGCTCCGGCGAGCGTGCAAGCTGCGACAATCCAGACCTTCTTCTCCATCGCCCTAACCTCCTTTTTGTTCGTTCCTACCGAATTAGTTTATCGACTCGCTGCAAACTTGCCGCTGAATTGCCAGCTGCAAGTTCCGATACAAAATTATGAAGTATGAACGGGCGATGGGTAACAAAATTGTATCATTTAATGCAACAAATGTTACATCGGAGGATTTATTGCCCGAATGCGGAATCTACCCGCCGTTAACCCTTCCTGTACTCGGACGGGGATTTGCCGTATAATACCCTGAAACACTTTGCAAAATACGAAGGGTTGTCGAATCCGACCGAGTACGCGATCTCCGCTACGTTCCCGCCGCGCATTTTCAGCAGGTTTGCGGCTCTCTTAAGCCGCATCGTCTGTATAAACTCGTTCACAGTCTGATCCGTCAAAGCCCTTGTCTTCCTATACATTTGTATGCGGCTCATACCCATTTCACTGCTCAGAATCTCGACCCCGAAGTTAATGTCCGCAATGTTCTCATCGACAAGACTCGCAAGCCTGTCAAGGAATTTCGCATCGACGGGGGTAACCGCAAGGTCCCGCGGCTCCAGCACCTCCTGCCTGCTGAACCGTTCCCTCAGCTTCTTCCGCTGTTCAATAAGATTGCCGATCCGGGCTACAAGCTCACGCGGATCAAATGGCTTGGCTAAATAGTCATCCGCTCCTGTCTCAAGCCCGGCTATCTTATCGCCGACAGATGCCCATGCGGTAAGAAGCACAACCGGTATGTGGCTCGTCCTCTCGTCGGACTTCAGTGTTCGGCACAGCTCGAATCCATCCATCCCAGGCATCATCACATCGCTCAATACGAGGTCCGGCACGTTCTCCAGTGCGTCCTGCAATCCGTCCTCTCCACTGTATGCCGAAAGCGTCCTGTAATGTTGCGAGATGCATTTCCTGATGTAACGCATCATGTCCTTGTTGTCCTCAATGATTAGAACGGAAGGCTTATCTTTCCTTTCCCCATCATCAGAAAAAACTGAAGAATAGTTCTGTCCGCTTTCCTGAAATATTGATTCGACTGCAATTGAGCGCTGGTGCCAATGCGCGAATACCCATTCGGCAAGCTCATCCTTTTCATACGCTTCCTGTTCTGCGGGGAACCGCACTTTGAATGATGTTCTATTTCCCGGCATGCTTGTGACTTGTACTTCTCCATGATGAAGTTCAACCAACTCCTTCACAAGCGATAGCCCGATCCCGCAACCATCGCTCGACCTCAAAACATTGTCTGCCCGATAGAACCTGTCAAAGATCTTATCGATTTGATTTTGAGGTATTCCGATGCCGTTGTCCGAGACAACTATTTCAATGAAATTGAAAGGAGCCGGTGGAGATGTCCCGTCGAGGGCAGGACGCTTCCTCGAATCCGCGACTGACGAAAGCGAAACGGAGACTTCTCCTCCTGACGGCGTGAATTTGAACGCATTCGAAAGAAGATTATTCAGGACCTTCTCCACTTTTTCAGGATCGAAATAAACGTTCGGCTCCGTCAAGGATTCAATTAAATGAAGCGATAAACTCATCTGCTCCGCCATCGGTCGAAAGCTATCCATAATGTTTGATACAAACTTTGTAATGTCGCCTCGGGTTACCGAAAGACTCACTTTGCCTTCGTCGAGCCTGGATAGATCGAGGAGCTCATCTATCAGTCTCATCAGCCGTTCGGCATTCCTGCAAATGAGCCCAAGCTCTTCTCTCCCCTCGCCCGAAGAACGAGCCAGCATTTCCCTTAGCGGCCCAATCATGAGTGTGAGCGGCGTTCGAAGGTCGTGTGATATATTTGCAATGAACCTTGACTTCTGCTCGTTAAGCTCGTGCAGCTTTTCCGATTCCGCTCTCGCCCTCTCGGCTTCCAATCTTTTTGCAGAAGATTCCTGCTGAAGTTGTTTGATCCTAATCAGCTGGCCGGACTGCGACGCGACGATATTCAGAAATCCAAAGTCTTCGTCGGTAAAGATGCCACCTCCCGCTTTGTTTATCACCTGTAGCACGCCGATCAGCTCACCCTTTATGACGACGGGTATGCACAGCAAGGACCTGATAAGCTCCTCCTCTTCCTTCGAGGCATGGAACCTTTTGTCTCTCGAGAGATCCTCTATTCTGACGGACTCACGGTTCAGGAGCACCCACCCCGTCACATAGTCCCCGATCCTGCATCTTCTCCTCAGCTTACTGTTCTCGTCCTGCCTCACGAGAGTCTTAAGAGGTAGCGACGGGTCGTCCGTTATCAGGGAAACGGTCCCTTGTTCTGCCTTGACGGCTCTGGTCGCACCACGAACGACGGCATCCAACGCCTCATCCAGGTCCTCTTCAATCGCAACAGAGACCGCCAGGTCGTTGAGAAGCGCCAGCTCGCGCACAGCAGACCTGAGTCGCTCCGCTTCATCCTCCGCATGCCCGGCGTGGTCAGTCGACCCCGGCTTGTTTTCAGTCCCCCGGTTCTTTCCTAGGATATGTGAAATGCTCCTTTCACAACGCCCAGGATAGCTCCTGAGATTCTCCTTTCTCCTGAAGAAAATATGGCTTTGCCGCGTTCATTGAAGCCGGCATGGCCGCGATGCGCAGCGTCCGGTTTGCTCATCGAGACTTCAACGACGATTCCGCCCTCCCCTCTTTTTCAATCTCTTTCTGTACAAGGGGTCACTCCGAAGTCCTTTCATTTCGGGTGAGTTTTCTATCTCCGTCGGTGAATAGCCGTTCCTGAACGCTCTGGCAAGAAGCATAAGCGCCTCATGACGATCCGCTGCCTGCTCGTAGACCATCGCGGCCATCCCCATGAGGACGACATTGTCCGGCGAAACAGACACCGCTCTTTCGATCATTGGCTTTACTTTGTCCTTGTTCCCCCGCCCGGCATACATGCTTGCCAGTGAAACAAGTAATGTCGGATCGTTCGGGTCAAGTCTCAGGTTATCCTCGGCCCGTTTCAAAGCCAAATCGGATACTTGCCTTGACCGCAGAGTGTCTCCGGCTTGCCGGTATGCTTCGGCCAAATTAGACCACACCTGCTGATTGTGATCGTCGATCCTCAATGCGCTTTCGTATGCCCGGGCGGCCTCCTCGTAATGTCCCTGGTAATAAAGAAGCGTACCCAAATTGGAATACGCCGGATAGTTGGGTTGTATCTCCAACGATCTGTCGAACTCTTTTCGGGCGTCCGCCCAGCGATTCATGTAGAAGTACATCGCACCGATTTCTGAAGGAATCACCGCCCGGGCTAATCAGGCCGACCATCAAATCGCTGCCGGAGAGCAGAGCCAGAAGCACTATGGCAGCGAGCGAAGTTCCGAGAACAGCGGCAAGCCTGTGCCGACGGACCGGGCGAGTCATCCGCCTCGCAAGAAGTCGTGGCCTCCACATCCGTGTTCCCGTTCCTAAGGATTCGAGCGCACCGATTAGTTCGCCGCATGATTGAAATCTTTTCTCCGGATCCTTCTCGAGAAGCGTCGTTACGATCCGGCAGATTCCATCGTTTATTTCAGGACGGAGGTTTGTCGGAGGATCGGGCTCGTTGTTAACAATGGAATAGAAAAGCGAGGCTTCATGTTCACCCGCGAAAGGTCTCACACCCGTCAGCATTTCATACATTACCACCCCGACTGAAAAGAGGTCGCTGCGTGCGTCAGTGATTCCATTCTGTATCTGTTCCGGCGCCATGTAAGCGGCCGTGCCTGCGCATGAGGCTTTCGTCGCACCTCGCGTTTCCGCGCCCGGCTTCGCAAGCCCGAAGTCGACTATCTTGACGAGGCCGTCTGCCGTTACTATTATGTTGGCTGGTTTTCTGTCACGGTGGATTATCCCGCAGTCGTGCGCTTTCCGTAATCCAGTTGCGACTTGCTTAATAATCCCCAGTGCTTCCCCGATATCGAGTGGGCCACATGCGATCTTCTGCTTTAGAGTCTCCCCATCGTATAGTGCCATGGAGATGAACGACCGCCCGTCCTCGCTTTCATCCACTTCGTGTACGGCCCCTATGTTAGGATGATCCAGCGCGGATGCCGCCCGTGCCTCGTGCACAAAGCTCGCCTTCGCTGCCGCGTCCGAAGTCAAATCTGCAGGCGGAAATTTCAAAGCCACAGCACGCTTGAGTACCGTATCCTCCGCTTTGTATACCTCACCCATTTCCCCCTCGCCCAGCTTGCTGAGAATCCTATGGTGAGATACCGTTTCACCTACCATTCCGATTCCCTCCGGAAAATCGACCCGCTATGCGGCCGAAGATATTCAGCAAAGATCATAACCATAATAAATAACGGAGGTCCCTTTCCGGAGACGTCACCGACGCAAAGTGCGAGCTTTCTCTCCTCAATCGCGATAAGATCGAAAAAATCTCCGCCCACGGATCTTGCCGGAAATGTCGCACCGGCTATGTCGTACCCCGGCATTTCAGGTTCCCCTCTCGGCAGAAGATCACTCTGTATCAGAGATACAAATTCGAGTTCTCGCTGAATCTTCATCAGCGCACCTCCCTCCTCATAATACCTGGCGCTTTCAATCATTTGCGCCGATTGCGCTCCTATTATGGACAGAAGCCGTTGGTCGTCCCCCGTAAATTTCTCACGGTTCCTTTTGTCGTAAACCATGAAAATTCCTTAAGGAGAGTAACGACACCTTGCTCCGCATTCAAAGCACCGAGAGCACGGCTCAGTATCTTTCTAACCACTTCCTCTGAATTGTTCAGTAGTCCGATCGCGGCTGCGACCTCGTTCAGGATCGAAAGCTCCTCGACCGCCCCTTTCAGGCAGCGGTTCTCTTCACGCAGTTGACCGTCTTCTTCCATTCAGAATCCATTTCGACCTGGCCGGGCAACACGCCCTCGTTCGAGACGAAGATCAGCCTGAAGGAATCGACGCCCGGTCCTTAACCGATCTATTTGCGTCGATCAATTATCTAATGGTCCAATAGCCGCGTGAAATGCAAAAACAGGAAGGTTCTTACGTACCTCTTCGGGAACACCAGCTCCCGCCAGATGGTAGTTCATCGCATGCAATTCTTGGCTCGCGATGAACGTATGTGAGTACCGAAATCTAAAGTGGAACACAGGAAAAGTCAAGCTCATTAGCGCATAGGCGTACGATCGGCGGAAACTTACGTGACCCCGCTTCGGCGAACTCCATTATCGAGATATTGTCGATTACCCCCGGATCGCCGGGCATTCTGCCAGCGAGTCAGATCGGATGGCTCAGTACAAGAAAGCCGCCTCAGCTTTGAGGCGGCTGCATTGGTATTCTTGAGTCCGGATTCTCAAACTCGACCGAACCCGTGCCCCGCAACAGAATGCGGAAATAGCATCAGGAGCTTCTTCTCATCGCCCTGTTACCCATAGGCGGCCTCGTGGGGCGAGTAGGCTTATTCTTCTTCTGTTTTGGAGTGGCCTTTACGAGCATCTCTTCCATAGGCTTTCGGTTCAGCATGTATTGCTGCCCGATCGCCAGGAGGTTATAGACGAAATAGTAAAGGTTCAGACCTGCCGGGAAATTATTGAAGATCAGCCACATCATTATCGGCATGAAGTAGACAATGAACTTCTGCCTCGGATCAGTCGTCGTCATCTTAGTCTGGATGAACTGCGTGACCGCCATCAATGTGGCGAGGCCGCTGATCTGGTTCATTCCAAAAAACGGCAGCGTGAATGGAAGTCTGAGAATGGTGTCCGGAATAGAAAGGTCTTTGATCCACCAGATGAAGTTCGATTGGCGAAGGACGATGTCGCTCCGGAAGATGGCCCATAGCGAGTAAAGGATCGGGAGCTGGAGGAACATCGGAAGACATCCGCCAAGCGGGTTGATCTTGTACTCCTTATACAAGTTCATGATCGCCTGGTTCATCTTCTGCTGGTCTTCCTTGTACTTTTCCTTGATCTCTTCCATCATCGGCTGAAGCGCCTGCATCTTCCTCATCGACTTCATACTGGATATAGTCAACGGGTTCAGGAGAAGCTTAAGGAGAATAGCGAAGATGATGATGACAAGGCCGTAGTTCGGGACATACCTGTGAATGAACTGGAAGGCGGGGAGCATGACGTACTCCGCAATCGGACGGATGACCCACTTCCATCCGAGGCCGACTATCTGCTCGAGCCCTATGTGGTAAGATTTCAGAAGGTTATACTCGAGCGGCCCAATGTAAACCATGAACGAATCGGACTGAACAGGCCTCCCTTCGAACCTCATCTCAAGCGCCGTATAATACTTCCTGTAAAGACCGTTGTTGGGAAGGTGAAGTTCGGTTCCTCGGAGATACGCACCGTCGGCTGGCCGCGTTTCCGGAACGATCGCTGCCGTAAAATACTTGGTCGTCTGGGCTACCCACTTCGTGTTACCGCTCACCTGCTGCTTCACCTGCTCGCCCGGCTTGGTAGCATCCAGCGTCACAGCCTCGCCTCCGCTGTATGCATATGCCGTCGAGAAGCTCGATTCGTCTACGCTGTTTTCTTCGGTATAGTTCAGTCCGTGCTCCCACGTCACCTGGTACTGGTAGTTGGCGATGTACCTCGACATGTGGTCGAAAAGAACGATCGACCCGAAATTATAGACGCCTCCCCTGAAAGTATACTCGCGTACTATCTTCGACGAATCGTTAACGTTCAGCGTAAATGCCAGGTTGAATGTCTGCCCATTCTTCAACTTCACAATTTCCCCGTTTGTGAACGGAGATGTGAAAAACAGATCTTTTGTGTCGACGAGCTTCCCGCTCATCGACTGGAAGAGCAAGCTGTAGTCACCGGCGTGCTTGTAGTTGATCAGCTCAAGTGGACCGCCGTTCCATGTCTTATACTTTGTCAGCGTCCAGTCCTTGATCATCCCACCTTGCGTGGTGAGGACGGCAGTATAAAGACTCGTCTCGACCGTAATAGTCTTCTCTGTCCCTGAAGCGAGACGTGCGAATGCCGTTCCGTACCGATTAATGGCGGCTGTGTCTGCCGTTCCGCCAGCAGTCTCTTCATTCGAAGTCTGTGCCATCGTTTGCCGGGATACTGGCTCGCTGGCGGTTGTGTTCGTATCCACAGACTGCTCGCTCGTCGCCTTCGACTGCGGTGTCTGCACGGGAGCCTTCGGCGTGTTGAAGTACATCCACACGAACAGCACCAGCGTTATGAGCACAATTCCTATTGTTTCTTTCTTCCCCATCTATATTCCTCTGCTTCTCCGGAAGGGATGCGTTTCCTGAACAGGGTCATATCCGCCCGCGTTGAACGGGTTACAGCGAAGAACTCTCCAGATGCTCAGAAGCACCCCTTTGAAGAATCCATGCATGCGAAAGGCATCTATCGAATACGACGAACAACTCGGATAGAACCTGCATGACGGCGGAAAAAGTGGCGAGATGAATTTCTTGTAGAGTCTTACAATCGCGATGGCCGCATCAGCCGGCAATGTCGACGCTGATTCTACGCAGAAACTGTTTGAAATCTTCTTCAATATCTTTCAGGGATATAGCTGCAGTGCGGACTTCATAACCGCAGCTCATTACAACACTAGGACTCAGGCCACCCGCCCCGAAGATGGAGATCACATTCTCCTTGTTGATCCTGTAAACTTCTCTCATCAGGCGCTTGAGCCGGTTGCGATCCGCCGCACTGCGGACTCTCTTCGATACGGTGAACGCAACTCTTATCTTTGTACCCGCTTCGGGCAACGGGCTCGATTCATAAAACACATAAAGGTGTCTCCCGGTAAAGCGTTTTCCTACTCTTATAACTTCGCCGATCTCTCTGGATGACTTTATTATGTCACTTTTCGGGAGAGTCAAACGTCGGATAAAGCCCTCCGGGATAGGAACGCTTGGATATTACTTCTCGTCGCTGACAGTCAGGCGCCACCGACCCTTTGCTCGTCTACGGGCCAAAACCTTTCTCCCCGTCTTGCTCTTCATTTTCGAGCGAAACCCGTGCGTTCTCCTTCTTCTCGTGTTGTGAGGCTGAAATGTCCTCTTCATCAAAAACTCCTCTGATTTTATATTTTGCCCGATAAGTTACTTTCAATACCAACAAAATTCAAGGATCATTGACCTTTTTGATATTTGAGACTGCCATTATTGTTGTTCCACAACAGCCCAAACCTATTTCAACATATATTGCCGTGTTTTCCACAAAATTGTTCAACTTTTCCACATCGCCAGAAAAACATCTCAAATACAACGTGTTTTCACCGGGTTTCGACTCTTTTCATGGTTTTCCACACGACACAAAAAAGCCACCGTAACAACCTACCAGATAATGACTTGCGAGATTATCCGCATTGGACCGCCAGCTTGTTTTTCCACAGTTGCTTTATTAATATTGACCGCCAGCCGAACGGCTGACATGGTGTGGATAACTTGTGCAAAACGCCTGATTTTTCGCCAAAACTCGAATTTGCCTCATTACTTTACACTTACTTGTTTTCCACAAGTGTGTTAAGTGTATGTTACTTCGCGTTTTAAGTGACTGATTTTTAAGGGATTATCTAATCAGTCGTTGTGTTAATAACTCTGTTGGAAATGTGGAGAAAATCCTGAATATCTCAAGGGAGCCTGTTAATGGAAACTCTTACTGATGCCAAGGGGGCCTGGCTGGAATGCATGAAACATATTCAGGGGCGGGTAAACAATCTAAGCTACAAGACCTGGTTCGAACCCGTCGTGCCTGTGAGCCTGGACAGCGAAAGCCTGATCGTAAAGGTCCCAAGTCAATTCTTTCACGATTGGCTGGAGGAACATTACTCGAGCGTCGTCACTGAATCTGTCAAACTGGTCATGGGCGAAAACGCCCGAGTGGAGTATACGATCTCAGACGAAGACGTGTCTGAGTCGGAACCGCAATTCTACAGACCACCGCAGCCAGTCCAGCTGAACCAGCGGCAACATTTCACGACGACGAGGCTAAGTGCGAAACCGCCATTCGAAAGCAACATAAACCCTCGTTATACGTTCGACAACTTTATCAAAGGAGACAGCAACCAGTTCGCACGTGCTGCTGCCTATGCGGTGGCAAACAACCCCGCGGGTACCTCATTCAATCCGCTTGTCGTATATGGAGGAGTCGGACTCGGCAAGACTCACCTCATTCAGGCCATCGGGAACTTTGCGAGACAAACAGGGAAGGCTGAAAGAGTGCTGTACGCTTCCAGCGAGCGGTTCACCGTAGACTTCGTGGATGCCATCCAGAAAGATCGCGCTAACGAGTTCTCTAACTTTTACAGAAGTATGGATATACTCATCGTCGACGATATCCAGTTCTTCGCGGGAAAGGAAAAGACCCAGGACAATTTCTTCCATACCTTCAATGCGCTGCACCAATCGGGAAAACAAATCATACTGTCATCGGACAGGCCGCCGAAAGAGTTGAAGGGCGTAGATGATCGTCTCGTCAGCAGATTCACATGGGGATTGACAGTGGATGTCCAGCCGCCTGACCTCGAGACCCGCATAGCTATCCTCCGGAAGAAAAGCGAGGACGACGGCATACACATGCCGGAGGATGTGATCGAATATGTCGCAGCGAACGTTACCTCCAACATCCGCGAGCTCGAAGGAAGTCTCATCAGCATACTCGCGAAGGCCAGCCTCAATAACAGGGAAATATCTGTCGAACTCGCCAAAGAAGTCGTCCGGAGCCTGGCAGTCAGCAGGAAGACGGCAGTAACGGTTGAAGACATTCAGAAAATTGTCGCGGATGTATTTGACGTCACCGAAGAGCAACTCCGCGGAAAGACCCGCAAGGCGGAGATCGTTATCGCCAGACAGACGGCAATGTACCTTACGAAAGAGATGACCCGGCTCCCCCTGAAAACTATCGGGAGTCAGTTCGGTGGCCGTGACCACTCAACCGTCATATATGCTTGCCAGATAATTTCTGACCAACTCGCTACCGACGATCGGTTCCGCGAAAAGTACGACAGGATCAAGAAAAAAATTGAAATGATAGGAATGTGAAAAACTTGTTGGCGTCAGATCGGAA
>JAJZVO010000047.1 GCA_021845665.1 Bacteroidota bacterium
CAGAAACTACAGCTCATCCCCCCGGAGCGGCTCACGAAAGAGTACAAATTGTAGTGCCGACTTTTCACCTTTTCCCTCTATTCTCGCATGGAATCCACGTTTTCAGCCGAGAAGTGTCGAACTTGGGCTAAGTTTCTCATGGCACAGTAGCTCTTTGAGGAAAGTATCTGCACACCTTTCTGAACCATATTTGAGGTAAATTCAAGGGGCGCAATATATCATTCAGGTTTGTCCGTCCGGTTCCGCAGAGAAGAGTTCTTGGGCAGTTAGTCCCAGGATTTGGCGTTTTTCATCATCGGTAATCTTCGCTCCAAGGATCCTACCGACTTGCTGGTCCGGCGACATGAATGGCATATCTGTGCCGAAGCAGATCCGCTCTGCCCCCGCATGCTTAACGAGTCTCTCAATGAGGCCGTACCATGCGAGGGAATTGCAGGTCTCAAGGAAAATGTTGTTGCACGAGCGGACGGCGATGTAGTAGGAGCCTTCGTTTGTTATGCCCGAATGGCCTAGAAGTATTCTTGCCGAATGGAATTCCTTAGCCACTTTAATGAGCGGGGCAACATGAATCTCTCCGTAAGTATGTGCCAGAACGACTGCACCAGTATGATTTGCGTACTCATAAAGCGGGAAGTAGTTGTGATGATCGAACGGCAAGCCGTTACCATCGTCGTGTATCTTGAATTGCTTAATGTTGTGTCTTTCAGCTAGGTCAAGTATCTCTTTTGTTTCCTCTGGATAGTTCGGTTTTACGACCAAATAGGGAAAGAATAAATCCGGATAAGCCGCGTGAGCTTCAATCACCATTCTATTTCCGGCAATAGCATCATTTCTGATGGATAGAAGACTCGAACCGTACAGTCGCGTAATTCCTATTCTTCGCGCGTTTTCTATCACCGCCGCAACTCCATTACTTGGAATCAGGAAATTGTAATATCTCCCGACATGCATGTGAGCGTCAATAACAATTTCGTCACGGAGTGGCCCCCCTGTGAACAGATTCTCGATAAGTGGCCCGGTCTCCATACCTATCACTCCATTCTAATGTTTCGAATAAGCTCTCGAAGATTTCCGCCGCCTACTAACTTCTTAATATCCATATCGACATCGGCGTATGTTATCGTTGAGACGGCTGCGGCTGGCGTATATACGGGATAGTTGGTTCCGAAAAGGAGCTGGCCCAGGCATCCTTTATCCTTAAGAAAGGGGATAAGATCCGCAGCTGAGAACCAGGACGAATCGACGTAGAGGTTTCTGTTTGTCTGCCACAGAGGCAGGAGATACCTCAACTGTCTATAATTTATTCCTGTAGTTATCACCGGAAGATAAGGGTGTTCATGGCACAATGTGTAGACATCATTCCAATCGAATTGTTGAAACGGCAATAACATTGGTATCCGGCAACGCTCTAGAACGGACAACAACTTGCCCATAGACCAAGAGGCGAGCGAGTAGGTGTGAAGTCTCGGGAAGGAAATCACCGCCTTCACGCCATTGTCGAGCATATCTCGGACGAACGTTTCGCTTTCTGGCATTTCACCACTTCCAGGTGGAAGGACGCACCAAATGGGCAGAAGCTCATCCGATCCACTGACCAGGTCGACGATTTCCCTGTTTCCGGTCGCTGGGTCGTAGTCTCGACTCGTGGCGTGGAACACAAGAGCTTGCGAGATGCGATAGTACGCCATATCTTGTTTCAACTGATCTAACGACCATGGCTCGCCTTCGGGACGGTCAGCCCTCTTACCAACCATGCAATTGCAGTCGAATAGTTGAACGACAGCGCCTGCCTTCTCTTCGTTGAGACTATCGTTTCCTTTTTTCACGATGCTCCTTAACGTATATTGTAATCCCTACCGAAGATAGAAATAAGCCTGTGGCTACGTTCATTGCAGGGGCGCCCTTGTAGCCACCATGCAGTGCAAGCGAGGCGCCAATCACGATTACAAGAATCCCAAATAGCAAAGTAGCGACCGCGACCACCTGCCCATTAGAGAGAGTTGCTTTGGCAGATGATTCCGCAGTCTCCACAGATACGCGGGTTTCGAGATCCTTGAAGTAGCTGTCCGCTGTTTTTCTCTCTTCAGACGATCCGGGATATCGAAGGGATGCTAGATACATAACTAGAATTGTTACTACGCTATTGAGAAGTATCGCCCCGGAATCCCAACCCTGCTTCAGCCAGTACTGCAGCCCAGGGTCGGTCGCGAACCTGGAGGCGTTTGCGTCAACCAAGCCGGCATTTACTAACATTAACGAGGTCCCCGTTACTGCGCCGGCGATTAGGCCGTATAGAGCTCCGCGAGCAGAGATTCTCTTCCAGAAAAAGCCCATTAGAATGGGGAGGGCTGTTGCCGGAAGAAGTGCTCCGAACGATTTGAGCATTATGTCGAAAAGGTTGAATCCTTTGAGTGAAGCAACGATTGTTGCCATAAGGATGATCAGGCCGCCTGCGACGACCGTAGCGATCTTGCCTACTCTTACGAGTTGCTGATCGCTTGCATTTGGCCTGAAGATTCGTTTGTAAAGGTCATTCGTAAGTATTCCCGCAAGGACATTGAACTCAGATCCCATTGTAGCTATGGTGGATGCAAACATTCCCACGACAAGTATTCCCATCATGCCGGTGGGCAACACAGTGAATGCGATCGCCGCATAGCTATATTCGGGGTGAGCCAGCTTAGGTAAGATCAGTCGGGCGAATATCGCCGGAGAAAAGAAAATTATAGGTGCGATAAAATTCAGCGCCGCCACCAGCCATGCTACTTTGCTCGCGTCCTTCTCAGTGGGCACGCAATTGAATTTATGGACAAGCGACCATGTGGTGTTGTAAGAGATTATCATCAGGGCGATAAACGAAAAATAGTCGAAGGCGTGATAGGGACCCGAGAAAGGACTAAGGAAACCGGCCGGAAGCTGGTCAATTGAAAAACCCAATTTGTAAAAGCGCACTATAGTGAATACGAAAATGACTACGACTATGAACATTGTAATGATGAACTGTAGGAAATCTGTAACTATGACCCCCTTCTGTCCACCCGTAAGAGCGTAGATAATCATCACCAGACCTACGAGAGTGATTGCGACCGGTAGGGAAATAACAGCGAGCTTCATTCCCACGTATAGGAAAATCGCGGTTGAGAAAATCTTCATTGCGTCATCCATTATCCTGACAGGGAAGCCAGTCCAGGCAAGGGCTTGTCTCATATAAAGGCTGTACCGTCGCTCGAGGAACTGAATTGGCGTAACAGTGCGCGACCTGCGCCATCTCTTCGCGACATACAGCCCTGCTAGAACCAGACCCGTTATGCTAACTTGAAATATTAGTACTGCCGTAATGCCATATTTGTATCCAAGCTGGCCGTACATCACAAAGCTGAGTGCGCTATGACTCGCCATGAAAAATGATATACCAGCCAGCCACCACGGCATCGTTCCGCCGGCAATAAAAAAATCCCGAGATAATTTCGTCCTTTTTGAAAAATAGACGGCAGTTCCCAAGATAATCAGGAAATACCCCGCAATAATTATGTAGTCGTATGATTGAAGTGCTTTTCCAGTGTCCAAGTTCAGCCCTGTCAGGTTATTTAAGTTGAATCACTTTATGCTCTTCGGCTGATTTGTATATCGCTAGGGCAATGGCCACAGCCTTTCTGCCATCCTCGGCTGTAATCGCCGGTTTGCGGCCTTCCGATATGGACTGGACAAACTCTTGATTTTGCGCATTGAACGAACCCATGCGTACTTCCGCAAACATCCCTTCGCCCCTCCAATCAATTGGGCGTTGCTGAAACAGAGTCTCCCACGATTTTGAGTCAACACTCATTCTTAGGGCGCCATACCCATCGACGTCCAGCATTCCTCGTTCACCTACTACCAGTGAACGAAATGCAGTTGCTGGAAAACCAGGCATCTTGAGGTCGCCGCTGCTCCACACGGAGCTTAAAGTGCCGTTTTGCCATCTTATGATGGCCATAGTAGAGATCTCTATTCCGGAAGAAGTCTTCGTTATTTCCGCAGTAACGTCCTCTGCCTCTGCGTCCAAAAACCATCGAAGTCTATCGATATTGTGAATACCATAACCGAAAAATACTCCCAGATTTTCTGGCAGTTGTTGCCACTTTGGATAAGTCTCTAGTGCGTTCGGCTGAAGTGCAAACTCTTGTATCATAGATACCCGCCCGATCACTCCAGCCCGAATAAGCTCAAATGCCCTTCGGTTGGTTATCCGGTACCTTTGGGTGAAAGCAACCATGAGCACCAGATTACGAGTGGCAAACTCTCTCTCCATCGTTTCGCATTCCGCTACGGTTGTGGCCATCGGCTTTTCGACTAGCGCGTGTTTGCCCGCCTCAGCGCACATCATGGCGTGCTTGAAGTGAAATGAATGGGGTGAAGTGATGATTACGGCGTCGACATCTTTGTCCGCAGCCATTTGTTCGACTGAAGCGAAGTTCATCACATTGAATTCTCCAGCCAAGCTGGCAGCTCTCTTGCCTCCGGCTATTCCTGCTAGGACAGTTCCCTTCAGGTACCTCCTTATAGAGACTGCATGAGTGCGTGCAATGAACCCGGAACCTATTATGCCGATTCTAAATGATCTCATTGATCAGGTGTGCAATATAAGGTCGGTTGATGGTGGCACTAGGCTGCAAAGCACTTTGCAATGTCGGTGACTCCGAGTTCAAGCGAGATGGCAATTCCTTCCCGAGGTAACTGTTCCTTGACTTCGTCTAGGACAGATTTTTTAGCCCGGACCTTCGGCATTGATAGGCTCAATGCGGCGAAGGCATAATGTTCATTATTGAAGATCGGGGCTCCGACACAGATAACTCCGTCATGCCCCTCTTCGTTGTCTATCGCATATCCCGATTTCTTTATATTGTCCAATTCTTCGTTCAATCTACCGATTCCGGAAATTGTCTTTCGTGTGAAGGTGGTGAATGTGTAATCTCTGAAAAGCGTTGCGCGTTTTTCCTTTGGGAGGAACGCGGCAATGGCCTTGCCGATCGAAGTTGCATGAAAAGGTGCGGCGTCGCCCACACTGTCGCTGATTCTGAACGCTTCTTCTGATTCTAAGATGTTGACGTAGACGGGGCGGTCATCCACGAGCCGGGCGAGGTTTACCGTCTCCCCAAATCGTTTATGCAACATCTCCATGTGCGGTCTTGCTACGGCAATCAGTCCTCTTCCTCCGCTGAGACTGCGCGTCAGGAGCATGAATTTCGAGCTTAGTGTATAAGTGAAATCCTTTTTGTCTTGCTCGACGTACCCGAGTTGTTCGAGTGTACTAAGGAGTCTGAAGACTGTCGGCTTTGGGTAGGACACTCGCTCCGTGATCTCTCTTAATCCTAGACCAGTATCTTCGCTTAAGGCCTCAAGGATTTCAAAAGTTTTGGAAACCACTTTGACTTTAGTTATCACACTACCTCTACAGCTCGTTGGACTGACAGTTCGTCGTTTTGGACATACATACCACAATATAAAACGGCGACTTTCTGAAAACAAGTAATAGCGTAGTCAGCGTCAAACAAATCGACGTATTGATTTTTTTTCTTGACAGATTGAGAAAATGTTGCTAGATTAAAACACGAGATGCTATGTCACAATACGAAATAAGGTGATACGTGATTAAACTAGCAGAAAGGCGCATTCCCGGGCCGCGCTCCGTAGAGTTGCTCCAAACTGCAAGAGAATATGAACCGCCAAGCATGGCGGACCAAATACCCGTGGTTTGGGATCATGCAGAGGGCGTCTGGATTACCGATGTCGATGGCAATATCTACCTCGACTTTACTTCTGGAGTCCTCGTGACGAATGTCGGGCACTCTAATCCAGAACATGTAGCCGCCATAGAAAAGCAGGCACACAGACTCCTCAACTGTTATTCATTTCCAACTCCTGAGAGAATTAATCTTTCTAAGAAGCTTGTTGAGTTACTTCCGGAGAATATCGACAGAATCTTTCTTCTGACAACGGGTGCAGAGGCAACGGAAGCGGCGATCCGTATTGCGAAGAGGTACTCCGGCAAGCATGAGATACTTGCTTTCTATGGTGCCTTCCATGGTCGCACCTATGGACCGATGAGTGTTTCCGGCAGCACGAACACCCGACGCAAGTTTGGGCCACAGCTTCCTGGTGGAGTGATGGCACCGTACGGAAATTGTTATAGATGTATTTACGGAAAGACTTTTCCCGAATGCGACTACTATTGCATCAAAGCTCTCGATAGAATCATTGAATCAAGTACCACGGGAGACATGGGGGCTGTTATCGTCGAGCCGTACCAGGGAACAGCGGGTTTCGTATTTCCTCCGAAAGGGTGGCTGAAAGAATTGGAGAAGTGGGCCGCCCGTCGAGGTCTGATTCTCATAGTCGACGAAGTTCAATCGTCGTTCGGCAGAACGGGTAAGTTGTTTGCAATCGAATGGGAACAGATAAAGCCTCAAATGATTTGCCTCGGAAAGGGAATCGGCAGCGGAGTCCCGACATCCGCATTAGCCGGCGAAAGTAAGATCTTCGAGAGCATGCTTCCAGGTGAAATGTCGAGCACTACCGGCGGTAATCCGCTTTCAAGTGCGGCAGCCCTCGCGGTTATTGATATTATGAAGAAGGAAGACCTTCCTGAGAATTCAAGGATTCAGGGGGAGCATCTTCTTTCACGGTTGACCGCACTTTGGAAGAAGTTTGAATTTGTGGGAGACGTCCGAGGGATGGGCCTGGTAATCGGAATCGAAATAGTTAAAGACAAAAAGAGTCGTAATCCTGATCCGGCTTTGTGCAAGAAGATCATTAGACGCTGTGCTGAGCTCGGTCTTATGCTAGGACGAGTCGGCATCTACGGTAATGTGATTCGGGTTGCACCGCCGCTAGTGATCAAGCAGGAAGAATGCGACATCGCGGTTGAGATATTCTCAACGGCGATGGACGAGGTGTCCAGATCCTGAACCTCTTCCAATTGCGTGGAGTTCGATTCCCGCTTTACGATGCATGCGAAAGAGGTACTTGTCTTAATTTCTGCAGTTCGGCCCAAGTTTAAGCGGGGGACGGCATTTATTCCCTTACGAGGACGCAATTGATCTTTAGAGGAGTTTGCGGGTATTCTAATGCGGAACATCCCTCTTAGATGAATCAAATCAGATAACTGAAGGAGCTTTGAAAAATTGAAAATTGTTGTAACTGATTATATAGAACCTGATTTGCATTGGGAGAAAGAACAGGTAGCAGCCTTGGGGGGGGTGCTCGAGTCTTACCAGATGAAATCGGCGTCGGCGGCCAAGCTTGCTGATACTCTGTCTGGGGCAGATGTCGCGATCGTAAATATGGCCAAGATCGATAGGGTCGTCCTTGATGGTATGAAAAAGTGTAAGTTGATAATAAGGCACGGAGTCGGGTACGAGAACATCGATATCGCGGCCGCAACCGAGCGTGGGATCCAGATATGCTATGTGCCTGATTATTGTGCAGACGAAGTGGCTGAACAGGCGATAATGTTGCTGCTTGCAACCTACCGGAAGTTCGGAAAACAAATTGAGAGCATGAGCTCCTCCATTAGAAAAGGGGAGTGGGACTTTTCCGGGATGGGAGGAGTGAAGAGAGTCCGCGGAAAAAAGGGAGGTCTGATAGGCTGCGGTAGGATCGGGAGCCGGGTTCTCACGGTAATGCGGAGTCTCGGGCTCGAAGTCTTGGTTAGCGATCCTTACTTGACTAAGCAACAGCAGGAAGAGTTGGGGATTAAAACAGTCCCGCTCGAAAAAGTCGTTTCCGAGGCTGATCTGATCAGTCTTCATTGCTCGCTTGATGACAGCACTCGTCATTTAATAGGAGAAAGAGAACTCAGCCTGATGAAGAAAGATGCTGTTCTGGTCAATACTGCGCGAGGCCCGCTCATTGATGCGAGAGCGCTGGCCAAAGCTTGCAGGATGGGGCGAATAGCTGGCGCTGGTATTGATGTATTTGAAAGTGAACCGCCTAAGCAGAACTTTGACTTGATAGGACTGGATAACGTGATACTGACACCTCATCTCAGCTGGTTTTCTGAGGATGCCGCCTGGGAAATAAGAAAAAAAATAATCGAAGACGTGGAAAGGTACGTAAAAGGTGAACCACCAAGGTTTCCGTTGAACAGGGTAGACACGAATGGGTAAGAAGGAATTGCCGGAAGGAAACTTTACATTTGAAGATGTCCTGACCAGGAACTCTGAAGATGCCGCCGCATTTCTCAGCGATCTCATTCGGTTTTCTTCAACAAGGGGGAATGAAGGCCCCGTCAACAGGTTTATTTATGATAAGATGCGGGATCTCGTCAGTAAAGCTGATCTGGTACGGATACCTGACTCGTTTAAGAAACACAAAGAGTACAAATGGTTTATTAGCAACTTGAGCTATGAAGACACTCCCAATGTCAGGCTTACCCTCGGGGATGGCGACATTGAAGCAAAGAGCCTGATACTGAATGCCCATAGTGATGTTGTGCCTGCCTCCCAAAATCAGATCGGCGCTTTCGAACCGACGATCGAAAATGGCGTTGTGTACGGACGTGGGGCATGTGATGACAAGGGGCAGATAGCCGCGGTTTATCTTGCACTGAGATCTCTCAAGGCCCTTGGTCTGAAACCGAAAGGTAAGGTGACCGTCGACATCGTGATTGAGGAGGAGAACGGGGGAAACGGGACGTTGTTCGCGATCCAGGATGCCCTTAAGGCGGATGCTGCTATCGTTATGGAGCCGACAGAGTTGAAGATTATACCCGCTGTAAGAGGTGCGGTTTGGTTCACACTTACGTGTGTAGGGAAACCAGGGCACAGCGGAAGGGCGAGGGATGTTGTGAGTGCACTTAAGCTTGCGGTAAAGGCGATGAGCGCATTGGAAAAGTATCATGACGATTTGCTGACTAGCTCGCGGGGGAAGAATCCGCTATTTGATCAGTTCGAGAATCCGATGCCGGTGACTTTTGGCGTCATGAATGCCGGTGATTGGCCTGCGACTGCCCCGGCAACAGCAATTGTCAAGGGCGTGTTTGGCTTTCTTCCCAACGTCCATATGAGGGAAGTTCAGGATGGAATGACTGACGCTCTAAGAAATCAGGGAGACGCGTGGCTTCGGGAGCATTTCGAACTGAAATTTGACATGCTCGCAAGCGACGGAAACGAAATTCCGGTTCATCATCCGCTGGTAAAATGTTTGGAGTCCGCGTCGCGAAGGTCAGGTTTCGATGCGGAAATATCTGCAATGACAGCTTCATGCGATGCATGGTTTTATAACAATCAGCTCGGAATTCCAACAGTTGTCATGGGTGCCGGAAGCCTCAAGCACGCTCACTCTAACGAAGAGCAAATCAAGATTGCGGACATCGAGAAAATGGGGATGACGCTTATCCATTTCATCGACGAATGGTGTGGGTTGGAGGAGATCGCTGTGTCATGAAGGCTCTTGTCAAAACGCAGAAGGGGAGAGGTTATCTAGAGCTGAAGGAAGTTCCTGTGCCGAAGATTAGTGACGATGAGGTGCTCATAAAGGTTGAAGCTGCTGGCATCTGCGGAACGGACTTTCACATATACAATGATAAATTCCCGTATTGGCCGCCGGTAATTCTGGGCCATGAGTGTTCAGGTACAATTGCGGCAACCGGAAATAACGTCGCCGATTGGCACGTGGGTGACCGTGTCGTCGGAGAGCCGCACACGATGGCGTGTGGAAAATGCTATTTGTGCAGGACCGGGAATCCGCAGATTTGTGCATCGAAACGTTCGCCCGGCTGGGGTGTAGACGGGGCTTTTGCTGAATACATGCGTTGGCCCGAGACCCGTTTGCTCCACCGCGTGCCAGCGTCGCTACAGTTCGAAGCGGCAGTGTTGTGCGAGCCGCTTGCGAATGTGGTCAGCGACATGGCATTGAACAACATTATTACCGTCGGTGATGTAGTGGTCGTCGCAGGTACTGGCCCGATTGGAATCATGGCGGCCGTGGTTGCCAGGCAGGTCGGCGCGCGACACGTCGTACTTATCGGGCGGAACGAGTCTAAGATGGCGATAGCAAGGAGGATATCCGCTATCGATGAAGTCGTAAATATCAAATCGAATGATGTCGTGGATTTAGTAATCGGGTTGACTGACGGACGCGGCGCGGATGTCTTCATCGACGCATCTGGGTCAGCTGAGGCGCTGGCATCGGGTGCACAAATGATAAGAAAGCTGGGCACTTTCGCGGGAATAGGATTTTCTGATAATGACACAATTGATTTTCCCTATCGGCAGCTTATGATGAAAGGAGTGAAGTTCCTTTTCAATATCTCCACAAAGTACGAATCATGGGACAGATCGCTCGCACTCCTTGAAAGTGGGTCTATTCCTTATGAGAAGATAATTACCGGGAGAAGGAGGATCGATGAATGGGAAGAAGTATTTGAGGATCCGCGCGGCCGGGAATCACTGAAGGATATTTTCGTTTTTTGAAGAATCTGGAAACTTAAACACGAGGGTAATTGAGAAAGCAATGACGATCAAGATAGGAGTTGTCGGAACGGGCATAATGGGAAAAAGCGCAGTCATGGTGTGGCAGCGTTATCCCGGGGTTGAAGTCACGGCGGTTTGCGATAAAAATTCCGAGCGGGCGGCTGCGGTTGCAAAGGAATTGGGAATTCCTAAATACTATAACGACCACAGAGAAATGCTTGAACACGGTGACTTAGACGCTGTACATGTAAACACGCCCGATTGGGCTCATCGTGATCCGGTGGTGGACTCACTGAGATCCGGTAGGCACGTCCTCGTGGAGAAACCCATGACCACAGATATTCAAGAAGCAGATGAGATCGTCAAGTTGGTGGCAGAAACGGGAAAGAAGTTCCAGGTCTCGTTCAACCACCGATGGCTCTCCGTGTACCACAAGATCCACAGCGACATAAAGGCCGGGAGAATTGGCAAGTGTCTGATGGGATATGCTAAGAAGAGCGATCCAATTTTGGTCCCCACTGAGTGGCTACCGTGGGCCGCGCACAGTACTTCTGCGTGGTTCCTTTCTTCGCACGACATCGACCTTGTTAGCTGGTGGGTAGATAGCGAGGGCGACGAAGTGTATGCTAGCGGCGCGCGGGAAGTTCTGAAGAAACGGGGCATCGACACTTATGATGCGATTCAGGCACACGTGAAGTTCAAGAATGGATTCTTTGCAACGTTTGAATCTGCATGGATTTACTCAAACAAAAGTCCATATATGCCTGATTCTTATATGGAAATTGTGGGAACAGAGGGGCATATTTTCTCTGACAGGAAAGCGGAAGCGATTGAAATGGCGGATAAGGACACGTACACATATCCCAGGACGCTGTTGAATTACAAGATATTTGACAAATGGCAGGGTGCCCTTCCTTCCTGCATGTACAGTTTCACTGATTCAATAACCGACGACCGAGAACCGTTTGTGACAGCAAAGGACGGAAGGCGTGTCACCGCAATACTTGATGCGATTCATCGCTCGTTGGCTTCTGGTAAACCGGAGAGAGTGGCGTAGCAGTAATCGTGATATGTTCATTAGCTGAAGGATCTCAGGCAACTCAATGGAATGATAGGGTAATATTATGATCAGTGGATTGGAGCATGTCGGGCTTTGTGCGCAGAATCCAGAACGATTGGTGGATTGGTACATTTCTGTGCTGAGATGCCAGGTTGTTCACAGGATAGAAGATCGTTCGACTTACTTCTTACGCTTGCCGGGCGGCGGGATGTTAGAAGTGTATCCAGCCACAGATCCGACAGTCCCTGTAGGGAATCTTCATTCCGGACTGCGGCATCTTGCAATTCGTGTGGACGATTTTGAGAGTGACTACGAGTATATGGTGGACCATGGTGCTTTTCTGATTCCAGGGATGACTGTGAGAAATGGAGAGATGAAGTTGGCATTCTTTAAAGATGCAGAAGGTAACCTAATCCACTTGGTTCAGAGGTTTGGCGCAGTGCAATTTTGACACCAAGCAAAATCACCTACCAGACCTGCCAAAGGTGGCCGTGGTTCACAGACGGGTGGTGGCGTCCAAAGTCGCACGGCATTGACGCGCCACCCATCAGGAGTCGGCAATTGGAAAATGATTTTGCCCCCGGACCAGATATGCTGAGCTTCGCGCGGTATGGTGGCGATGTGGTTTTTGTGCGGGATTCTTTCTTCTTCATACTTACGCTTGGCAAATGCAGTGGACACAAACATCTTCGTGAATTTGCCCAAGAGGCTATCCCGATTGTGAGACGGCATTTCACAATGCTGCAGACACTAATGGAGAATCCGCGCGTCCCGCGAAGAATGGTTGCGTTTTTTTCTTCACTTCTTGACAAGACTTGGATTGTGTCGTATCTTGAATGTGAGACGATGGTTCACAGTGTGAAACGACGTGATTTAGATGGCGAAGCTGTATTAGCATGTCACGGTTAGTAGCCACTTGGAGCTGTCGCCGCCTTCATGACCAAGGCTTTCTTTTTTGTGCTTCTCCCGTTGAGTTTTGCGCTCCCCATCGACCTTAAATGGCTGCTTTCGTTAAACTGTCAGCGCGACGATCAATACGGGGCGGCATTGAGGGAAGAAACGAGGCCCTCCTCTTACAGCTATACTTGATTTGCTTTGAAAGATGATTTATGCCTTTGAGAGCAAGAAATATGTATAAGAAAGGTGACCGATGGAATTTGAATCTGATTCCGAACTGTTTTCTTACCTTGAAGCGAATGCCTATGCGGGCGTTTTTTCCGATGTCCTTGACGAAATAGGGCAACGCTTTCGGGTCGTTTCACCTCATTCCGGGATTCGACCGCTCGACAACACATTTGTTGTCGTGGGAAGAGCGGTGACTTTGCTGAATGAGAAGGATGATAATGAGAAAGAACCTTACGACACTGTCATCAAATGCATAGATTCTCTTGGACCGAACTCACTTCTAGTAACGACTGGTAGCGACAATCTTGATGTTGGAATAATGGGTGAATTGACAGCCACCGCTCTTCGTGCCCGGAAATGTCGAGGTGCGATCGTCAACGGTTATAGTCGGGATGTCAGGAAATTAATAGGAATGAAGTTTCCTACTTTCGCGTGGGGACCTTCACCGATAGACACCACCGGGAGAGCAAGAGTCACCAATTACAATATTCCAATTATTATCGGTGGCGTTCGCATTTCTCCGGGTGATCTGATCTTTGCGGATCTCGACGGAACAGTGGTCATTCCTAGGGAGCTTGAGATAGACGTGGTTGAAAAAGTGATCGAGAGAATCAGCACTGAGAATCTTGTAAGAAAGGAATTGGCGGCGGGTCGAACCATGGCTGAAGTTTGGAGAAAATACGAGGTCCTTTGAAATTGAAGATGAAGGTGTTTGCTTCGTTAATTGTGGGGTTATTCCTCGTCTCTGCTTCCAAATGTTCTGCTCACCAAGGGTCACAGGTGGCGCCATCAACTTCTCCTTCATGCGGGGACAATCATATTGGTCAGATGCTTGTCAATACACCGTTGCCCGTTCCACCTTATTATATCGGGTCGTTCTACTGGGGATCGGCGCCCAAGGATGGGCCCCGTTCACGTCCAGCTTGGGATATTTCAACCAGTAAGATGAGGGACAGACTGTTTGCAAGATTAGAACAAATCGGCATCAATATGCTCACGTACGCGTATGTATACAGGAACAATGGACCGGTTTACCCGAACAATAATCCGAAACTAAAATCTCAGGTGAAGCTTTGGCTCGGGCACAATCCCGTGAAGGACTTTCTCGATGAATGTGAAACCCATCATATGTCCGGATATCTCGGATTAGCTTTGGTCCCAGACGGATTATCTGGTAAGAGATATTTCGATTATCTAAACGACATCACTACGGACATGGTAGGAAGGTTTAAGAAATATCCTGCGTTCAAAGGCTTCGTTCCACCGGTGGAATCCAGATCACCGAACCTCAATACCGAAGAGTTTTCGGAGTTAGCCCAGACTGCATTAAGGATTAAACCAGATTTGACAGTAATGGATTTTCCTAATGGACCGTTTGCTTCAGTGGTCAGGACGATCTTGAACCATATCCACTCCCGTAGAGTAAATATCGAAAACGTGCAGTTCTATATCGGGAATTTTTCGGAGTTCAGCTACGCTTTGTCCAATTATCGGGAAATGGAGGGCTTTCGCGGGCTCACCGATTTCGTTCAGGGTCTGTCGGACCGCGTAGGAACAATAGTCCATACCCATTACATGAATGGATACGGCGAGCGTGCCATACCGAAAGACCAAGTCTATCGAGTGTCACAGGGGGTCTTGCTGACGGCAACAACTTGTGGAATTCACTTCTTCAATTACTTTGATCTTTTCAATGGCTATGATATTCTGACGCACAGAAATGCATTTTGGCGTTGGGCTGCATGGTGTAAAGGCGTGCTGAGTGTCCAGAGGTATGTCCCATATTATGCAGGTTCAAAGTTGGTAGCCGCGGTAACTACGATCATTCCGAGGGAAACTGCCTTGGGCGGGACAGCTTTTGTCAACATGGCTTGGACACCTCTCGCGATAGCCCACATTCCACAAGCGTTTGCGGCTAATCTTGGAAACGTCCACACTAGAGTCTGGATAGTACCCTCGCCGGTCGGACTTTCAGAGAAACAAGTATCTTCGATTACCAGGTTCGTTAAAGATGGCGGTACGCTGATTTCTGTGCTTGACCCGAAGACGAACATCATCCCTAATCCGAATAATGATTTTGACTTCAAACTGGCAAAGTTCACTGTTGGAAAGGGGGAAGATCAAATCCCGCCGGATTTTCAGAAATTGTTGCGATGCGATTACACTCACTACGTCGAGGACACATTACATTTCCTGTCGCGGATGTCGGCCTTTACAGGAGAGAAGGATATTGTAGCCGACGGGTTCGAATTGAATGCCAAACCGAGAGATATAGTACTGGCGAGATGGTCGGATGGTAAACCGGCCGTATTGCTGCGCCACTTGGGCAAGGGCATTCTCTACATCATTCCCGGTGGCCTTCCATTCCTTGCGGAAGTCCTACCCCTTCTTGCTAGAGAAAACATGAACATGCCTGTAAAGGTCCGGAATTTACCGCACAGCTACATTCTCGAACTGTATCAGACGAAAGGACCATATTCGCACTCGTTGTTTTTAATCCTCGGAAGCAAGAAGGGCAGTACTGCGCGACACGTTGAGTTGGAACTTCCGTCGAGTATGAGGAGGAGGTTCGCAGTCTATCTTGATAACACCAAGCTCTGCGTCATAAAACCTGTAGTTAGAGGTGGTAACATCATACTTCGTCTGCCACGGATCAAGAATTACGGTGCCTTGGTAATGTCCAACAACACTTTTCCGCTTCTTCATCCCGACGAATCATCGCGATACGTACTAGCGGGTAGCAGACAAAGAGTTTCTGTCACATTGTTTAATGCTTTGGATGCCGCTATTAACGACACTTTGACCATGACGCTGCCTGAGCAATGGAGTCACATGACAACCTCCGTGCGAGAGCCTTATAAGCTTTTACCGGGTGAAAAGCGCACGTTCTGGTTCTATCTGACGGTGCCGAAAAACGTCGAACACGATACTTACTTCATTCACTTCACGACTCTAGGCCTGACGCAACGTGAAATGTTCATTCCCGTCAACGGGAAGCCAAGGGTCATCATGCAAGGCCAAGCCGCTCCGACCCCGATGCCTCCTAGAGGAAAAATCGGATATCAATGGATAGGGGTCGCTGCCGGAGAAACGGGCAAACTTCGTTATGGCGGAATTGCCTATGTTGATAATAATCAGTACGACAACGATCCAGGTGTTTCATTCTACTACAATGGTCGGTGGTCCGCTCCGCAGTCGGATAACGGGATAACATTTCGAACAGGAAAATATTCAACTCTCGCAGGCGGAGCCCGCTTCTGGATAAACGGTGTGAACACTCATGCTAATTATGAATTAAGGATGATTTACAAGGCAAATTCCAACGGAAGAATACAAGTCTGGAACGGATCGCACTTCAAATCGATTTCCGAAATACCGGTATCTCATTCCTGCGACACGCTCAATTGTGTCTTGCACGCTGGTGATTTTGTCAACGCTGATGGCACAGGTAATGTAGACGCGCTTGCGGAATTCTGTATTCCGCAAATCTCTGTAGCGAAGATTGATGTCAGAGAGGTGCCCTCTGGCGCCTTTTCGCCGACGGACTCGCTGCAAAGCACGAAGTAAAGCTGCACTCTAATCGTCTTAGATTATCCCGGATTGGAACACCAACAGCAAGACGTACGGTGTTCCTCTCAACACACGCTTTTGAAATGGAGCGATAAAAGATGGACAGGCGCAAGTTTGTTGCTGCTTCAATCGGAAGTATTCTCGCCGCCAAATATTCTGGCAGCGAAGGTTTGTTGAACAGAGTCACCGCAGACCGGCGGAAAATGGATCCCGGAACTACCCAGCTGAAAATCGGCGACCTGTCTCTAAAGAAACTTCGCGATGATTATCACTACTACCTTTTTGAAGACTTCCTTCCCTTCATGGATAAGTACGTGATCGACCATAAGTACGGCGGTTTCATGTGTAACGACGACAGGGACGGAACGAGGCTCAACACGAAAAAACGCACCTGGTTCGAAGGAAGGGGCATCTGGGTCTACTCGTTTCTCTACAGGCACTTCGGAAAGGACCAGAAATACCTCGATGTCGCGACGAACTCATTGAAGCTGATAATGAAGACAGAGCCCACCGGGGACGAACTTTGGCCGTCCGTCATCACTCGCGAAGGCAAGCCACTGACACCACCTTCAAAGAGAATTTACGGAAGTGTTTTCGTTGCGGAGGGTTTGAGCGAATATTCTTTCGCTACAGGGGAACAAAAGTACTGGAACACCGCGAAAGGGATCATCCTAAAATGCTGGAAGATCTATAATCGCCCCGACTATTATCCACGAATTGTGGCAGACTATTCCGGTCCCAAAGTGATCCCGTTTCCGGGAGCCAAAATCCAAGGCCATGCAATGGTAATGATCACTACTATCAACGGAATGCTTGAACACCGAAGTGATCCAGATCTGGAGGAGATAAGAGCAAAGTGCATTGACGCCGTAATAAACAAGCACTTCAACCCCGAGTTCAGACTAAACAATGAGCTTCTCAACCACGACTATTCGCGTCCCGACAATTATCTGTCCGAGTTTGTATACACAGGTCATTCTATCGAAACCTTTCGACCGATAATGGAACAGGCGGTCGCATCCAAGGATTTGAAATTGTTCCGAACCGCGGCGGAGAGATTCAAACGCCATGTGGATGTTGCATGGGACCAGGTTTACTCGGGAGTTCTCAGGAGCCTAAATAACGTGGACATGGACCTATGGGAAATCAAGAGGACTCCAAAGGTCCTCTGGGCGCAGGAGGAGTCGTTGAACGGCATGATGGTCCTTATTGAGCAGGTCGGGGACGAGTGGGCAAAGAAATGGTTTGCGAAAATGTATGAGTATATGGTTGCCAAATATTGGCTTAAACCTTACGGGTATCATTTATGGATCACTGCAGCGGATAGGAAGGTTACTTTCACTCCACATTACGATCGCATAGAGAACTATCATTTGCCCCGCCACCTCATGCTGACATACCTGGCAATAGAGAAGCTGATAAGAAATGACGGCCGACCAGCATGGCCTGAAGCAGCGGATAAAGTGAATCAGAATTGATGCCAGAACGTATCCCCACCCGTTTCGTTTCAAGGCTTGTCGCTATTTCTGCAATTCTAATTATCGCCCAGCCGGCGATGAAAGCATCTGGAGAAGTTATCGGCGTCTCGGTTACCCCATTCGAAGTCAGTGTCGGAGACACTGTCAAAATCACGGTTCAATCTGCGGATGGGAGCCCGCTCAGCGCTGAGCTCCTTATCCCCGACAAAGGTGTAATTACGCTTAGCCTGACAAAAGTAAAGAGTTCGATTTATGATTCACGCTTCATTATCAGCAAAAATGATCCACAAGGACTTTATGCAATTCAGGCTTGGGAAGGCGATAGTGCCAGACCGGCGGCTGTAGGAAAAGCAGCGTTCCTGCTCAAGAAGATCATCGGTGATTTCTGTATGATCGGAGTCTTTGATCCGAACGGTCTTAAATCCGATATGGAGAAATACATTGGTGAGATAAAAAGTTTCGGGGCGAATTTTCTTATAGCTCATACGATAATCACCACCAGCAGGGTTTACTACAGATCGAAAATCTGCGACATGGATAGTTCCCCTCCAATCGACCAGAGTTACCTCGGTACTCTATTGAAGTGCGCCGACGAAAACGGGGTCTCTGTCATGCTGTCGGTCAGCTGGGACATGACCAGAAAGATCCCTCCTCCCGAGCGGATGGAAAACACATATGAAATCATCAAAGAGCTATACAAGCTTTACGGGAGTCATCCATCACTAGTGGGGTTCTACTCGTACCAGGAAGGGAGCGGAATATATTATGCACCATACGTGAGAGAGTTCTGCGACAATGTCAAGAAGGTGAATCCCGGATTGCTCACCGCTTGCGCGCCATACACGGACAATCCGTTGCTCGCGGGTTACCTGAGTGCCATAAGAAGTCTCGACGTAATAATCTACCAGGGAATGGTGATGGCTAGTTACCGACCTGATAACCGCATCAAATTTCCTTTCAGGAGGGTCAAAGACTTCGGCTCAATCGCGTCAGGTGCATCGGAACTTCAAAACAAGATAGTCTTAACACACGTTGAGATTTTCGGGTACCTGGAGAATGCTCTGAAACATTTGTACATCGCTGATTACAACAACATCTATCAGCAATTCCTGAGCGCCGCGACGGTTCCGCACAATGACGGAATTATCATGTTCAATTACAGCGGAGTTATTTACAATACCCTCAGGCGCTATCCCCAATACCGGAAGGAATTCGATCGAAGCCGTGAGGCGGTCCTTAACGGCATGAAGGCATTTGATTTAATCGGAAAGGCTTCCGAACGTCGGAACCAACTGGCAGTCTATCTCCCTTGGACAGATTTTCAGGAATACAATTGGGAGCGCTACTATTACAATGCCCTTGATGCGTTCAGGACATTGGGAATCCCTGTCGACATTCTTCCATGGGCACCAACTCACAACGAATCTTACCCGCCATTTTACCCTCTCCGAGAAAATCGCCGGGTCTTGACGCGGTTGTTGAAGGAGAAAGAGGTGTTAGTCCTCCCAAGCTTATCGGGTTTAAATGAAACGGACAGTCAGTTGATAAAACACTTCATTGATGATGGAGGTAGCGCTATCGCATTCGGGTCCGAGATACCGATGGGCACGACATACTATCGTACTCTTCTCTTTGGGATAAACAAAACCGGCGATCGGCGGACACATACTGCCATCATCGATGAAGTTCCTTTCGGCAGGACCACTCCCGCCGGCAAGAAGTGGGACCTCGGTAAGGTGACGCTTCCGGTGTGGAGAGCCGAGGGCGCAAAGGTCCTCGCGAGATTTGAAGACGGGTCTCCTGCAGTAACCCTGAACATCTATGGTAAGGGCAAGTTCGTCTCTTTCATGACCGATGTGCGGATTGCCGGCCGCAAATTCCCCTCTTTGGTGCGCGATGTCCTTAACTACATCGGGGTACAGCGCTGCGTTGATATCGTCGGAACAAATCAGAATTGCGACGTGGCAGTTTCCAAAACCAAATTGGGCTTTGTGACAGCAGTGGTGAATCATAACAATTCAAAACTCGAAATCAGTCTTAAACCGTTGACGCCTTATTATCAAGGTGAAACTCAGAATTGGAAGGATCTTGTCGCCGGAAAAGAAATAGCAAAGTTGAAGAATAACGCAGCACTCAAAATACAAATCATGCCTCGCAGCTACAGGTTGATTGATATGTCTGATCAAACAGGGAGATGAAGCCATTATGATTGCGCGACTTGGGAGAGCCTCTTCATTTTACGATCACAACTCGGTGATTTTCAAAATGTTGAAATCGGTGGTCGTTCTTTCCTTTTTTTCTTTTGTAATGCTCGAGGGATGTTCAAAATCGCCTTATTCGAACGGGATAGTTGGTCCGACAAGTTCGACTCCGGTTACTCAAAAGATTCCAGGGTTTATCGGTTTGTACCATAATTCGACAGGCACGATCTACGGCGGCTGGGGCTGGCCTTCAGGAGAATTGATTCAAACCGCATTCAACTTCGGATTAAATGGTGTCATATCGCAAGCTGAATACTATGGATACACATTTCAGACAAACCTGGTGGACAATTGCACGATTTGGAACACAAACAAAGTCTACGGAATATTGCGGCCGCCCACGGAAGGTGGGGTCGTCAACCAGCCCGGGGATACTCTCCTTCTTCAGCCTTTTGCGCAATCGCCCGGAATGATCCAGGCTGCTCATCGGTTCTCGGAGTTGTCGAAGGAGTATCCGCAGATCTCCGGTATTATCGTCGATGATTTCTTTGAGAATTTTCAAGGGGGGAAAATAACTGTTTCTCAGTTGCAGGAGATCAGGGAGGCTCTCGAGGGAAAAACCCTTGATGGAAACGGGAATGTCGAGGATACATCTCAGGCCACTACTCCAAATCTGAGACTCTATGTGGTCGTGTATGAGGATCAACTCGGCATTTCCAGCCAGTCGGTCGTTAACTTGATCGATGGAGTGAACCTATGGATGCACCATCAGAACGAGAATTACACTAATCTTGATCAGTATATAAGTACTGTCAAGCAGAATTATCCAGGCAAGGGGGTAATTGTGGGAGTGTATTTCAAGAACTCTCTCGAACAGATGACGCCAGTCAGCATCAAGTATATGATTCAGAACTCCATAAGCATGTATGATCAGGGAGACATTGGTGGAGTGCTTCTCTTCTCGGCGCCATGGCTGACCCAACAATACATAACTCAGGAACGCTGGGACTCACTCGCAATTCCTCCATTCCTGGACAGCCTCTACTATCCGAATCTTGGTGAGGCAACCGGAACGGTAATCGACGCTCGTACCGGCAATCCGGTTGCCAATGCGCTCGTCTCCGTACAGAGACTGACAGAAAAGAACACACAGCTCGTTTCGAGAAAGTTCACTTCGAATGACGGTGAATACAGCTTTGGTGGCTGGGCGGGGAAAAGTAATGGCTCATCTTATGAAGTCGAGGTTGCTAAGGCTCCATACCAACCTGAGACGTTTGACATTCAATTGCAACCAGGAATGCAAATCGTATTGCCTAACATACAATTAAAGCAATAACATGATCCAATTGTCACCATTTACCTCAAGAGCGTATAATGCACAGAAAAACCATTTTCCTGATCCTGGCGGTGCTCGCCGTGGGTTCAATTTCACCGAAGGCTTTTGCATCAAGCGGCATAGTCGAAGGATATGTGAGGGATGCTCAGACGGGTAGAGCTCTTTTGGGCGCAAATGTTCTCCTTGTCGGTACAAGCATGGGTGCCGTGACAAATGGGGACGGCCACTTTGTTGTGAATGATGTTCCTGCTGGAAAGTATAAGCTCCGCGCTTCCTATGTGGGATACAACAACGAAGAGCTTAGCGTTACGGTTGTGTCAAATTCCACTGCGAAGCGTGACTTCAGATTGCAGGCGGTGGGCGTAAAAGGGAGAGAAGTCGTTGTAACGGCACAGGCCGCCGGTCAGAATTCTGCGATCAATCAGCAGCTGTCTTCCGCCCAGATAATGAACGTCGTCTCGGCCGCGAGAATTCGCGAACTTCCGGACGCAAACGCCGCCGAGTCTATTGGAAGGCTGCCGGGCATTTCTCTCATCAGATCAGGCGGCGAAGGTGCACAGGTAGTGATACGTGGACTGGCGCCGCAGTATAACGAAATCACGATCGACGGGGTTGAAGTTCCGCCGAACGTTTCTTCAAGCCGCGCAGTTGATCTGAGTGATATCTCGTCGAATATGCTCGGTGGGATTGAGGTGATTAAAGCGATTACCCCAGACATGGATGCTGCCGCAGTTGGCGGGGTCGTTAATCTCGAACTCAGGGAAGCCCGCGCATCAAAGAGAGGCATTCTGACTACCTTGCTGGCACAAGGTGGTTACAATGCTTTAACAAACACCCATTCGGATTACAAAGTAGTTGGAACCGCCGAATCTCGCTTCTTCAATAATCGGTTTGGAATATTTGCCGAGGCTAACATTGAGGGACGTAACCTGACTGCTAATGAGCTTGGTGCCTCCTACAACCTGAATGCGCCGCAACTCGGTAGATCTAACCCGACTTACATGCAGGATTTGAGTCTCACCGACATACCAAGATACAGGCAGCGTTACGGCGCTGAAGTGGTCATGGATTACAGGAGTCCCACATTTAAGGTGGGTTTCATGAACTTCCTGAGTTCCGGCAACACACATGAACAAATAAGAAACGAAAACTACGATCTGGTTGATAATACTCACAGCTACAGTGCGACGGACGAGAACAGTATTCTTGACATCATCATGAATCTCTTAGACATCAGAAAAACATTCCCGCTTTTCTCTGTAGATGCAAAGCTCGCGCACTCTTATTCTCAAACCTCAGTGCCGAACCTCTTGACTTTCAGCTTTGTACAAACCGATGTCGGCCTGAACAATGTGAACTATCAGCGTCTGAGCCCGCAGGTAATACCGACCCTTGCGAAAAACGATTTGTCCCAGACCTATTTTCAAACCGCCCTGCAATCGAGCAGCTTGTCCAGAAATCGTCAGCTGTCGGCTCAGGTCGATTTCATGTCAAACATAAATTTTTCGCGAGACATTACGAGTGTCCTAAAATTCGGCGGAGCATATAGATACACAATAAAGTCTTATAATTACGCGAGTCAAGCCAACCGCTTCCAAATAAACGGTATCGATACAACTATTCAGGCGATCCTAAATGCTTTTCCGTGGATGCAGAGCTCGGTTCCCTCCGGCAGTATCTATTTACCCATGACACTGTTTGTGGATCCAAATTTCAGCTATGGAAACTTCCTGAACGGTCAATATCCAATGGGTGCGCCTTTGAATATCGGTCTGATGCATCAAGTAATGAATGTCATTAATCAGGCACCTCCTCCGCAATCGTACGACTATGAAACCGATGTGTCGACTAACGATTTCTTGTCGACCACCAACAACTATAACGGCTACGAGCGAGAGAGCGCTGCTTATATCATGTACACGTTGAACTTCGGTCAGGACATGACTTTCCTGCCAGGGGTAAGGTTTCAGCAGCTCTCAACATTGTACACAGCTCCAAGGGGAACTCAGACACCACTCTCTTATGAGTACAGTGATACCACCATCGAAGAGACGCACGGTTTTTGGCTTCCGATGGTACACTTGATTGTCAAGCCACTTTCATGGATGCAGATTCATCTGGCCTACACGAACACTCTTGCATACCCATCCTTTGATGCTATCACACCAAGAATCAACATTGGGTACGCGAGCGTGGTCTGGAACAATTACGCTCTTAAACCAGCACATTCGACCAACTACGACGCAATTCTTTCGATTTATGACAACACCGTCGGTTTACTGACGGTCGATGGTTTCCTTAAGCAAATTCGCAACCTGATATTTCCGGTCAACTCTTACGTAGTGAATCCGGCAGACTATCCGGGGATACCGAGCAACACAAAAGGCGAACCATTATCGACATCAA
The DNA here is from genome assembly GCA_021845665.1 of Bacteroidota bacterium. GTDB lineage: Bacteria > Bacteroidota > Ignavibacteria > Kryptoniales > JAKASW01 > JAKASW01. The sequence continues at coordinate 23,631 of JAJZVO010000047.1, forward strand.
TTAACAACCCGAATGTTGTCAATCTGTATGGGACTGAAATTGATTGGGAAACTCACTTCTGGTATCTACCGGGTACATTGTCGGGTTTAGTCTTAAGCGCGAATTTTACTCATATCTTTTCGCGCGCCAAATATCCCCTCACGACAGTAACTACGATTTACCTTCCGAAATACCAGCAGGTAGTCAACGACACTTTCTATACCGATCGTATGATTTATCAGCCTGATGACATTGCCAACCTTGCCATCGGGTATGATTACAAGGAATTCTCGATTCGCGTTTCCATGATGTTTCAGTCGAACGTCTTTCAGGGAGCTAATTTCTGGCCTGAGTTAAGAGAGTATGGAGCAAACTATCTCAGATGGGATCTCGCCGCCAAACAGGGGCTTCCTTGGTATCATCTGCGAGTCTTTTTCGATATGAACAACATTAACGGCGCAAAGGATGTCTATCTAAACGGCGGATCCAGTTATCCGCAATCGGAGAATTCATACGGAATGACCGCCGACATTGGACTTGAGACGAACTTCTAACAGCTCAATTCATGATCGCTTCTATTCTCGGTCATTACGCTATGTAGGAACCCAACTCACATGAAATCAATAAATCGCATACTATATCTCTTCATGATTTTTGGTCTCCTGACTAGTTCGAACGCCGGTACCGTATTTGCCGGTGGTCCCATCAAAGCTTCAGTGGCAGACCTGAAATCGATTGACGTCAATATCCAAAGAAATGCGGACCGGGGGACAATAGATAAGCTGCAAACGCCGGGTCGTAGCTCGAAGACGATAGCGAGACAAAACGCGGAGCATCTTGTCGCGCTCATGCGCATGCGAAGACTGTTCCCGGCTGGACACCGAAGAGTCGTAGCATATGCAGGAATGAAGTACGACGCACAGGGAAAACCAAGAATCAAAGAGATGATCGACAGACTCAAAAATCTCGGTGTCAACTGTTATAGCTACCTGATAGACAGCCATTCGGTGGCGGAACTTGATGCGCTCCCTGAATTCTGCCAACTTGCTTTGGAGGTTCATTTGGAAGTATGGGTTGTCTTGGTGCCGCCAAGCGAAGAGCCGGGATTGCAGCATGGCTCGAGAATGCGGTATCCACCGTACGGGCTCGATTATCAGAAGTGGGCAGAAGCAATCGGACAGGTCTCCAGGACCCATCACAATCTCACGCTGTTAATGATCGACGATTTTCTTTACAACACGAATTATTTCACTCCCGATTACGTCAAAAAGATTCACGCAATTTTAGAAAGGGAAAACCCGAAACTCTTATTGGGGGTTACCATTTATGAGAACCAGTTGCACAATATGGAAGAGATCCGCCATTACATTCCATACGTCAACGCTGTGGAATGGGGGTACCAGCACAAAGCCAGTCTGTCTCCCAGTTATGGGATTTCTGCTGCAAGCCTTCCCGGGAATATCAATGAATTCGCCAGGATTTTCCCGGACGCGGTCCTCATACCCTGCATTTATTTCACTCCTCATTCGTCATGGTCCAGAGAGGCAACTCCAATTTATTTGAAAGCAACAATGACAATAGCCTACAGACAAGCAGGCGTCGTTCTTGTGTTCCGTACACCATATCGTGACACGAGACGTTATGAATTGGTGAAGAAGTTTTGCAGTCGACACATTTTGAGTCACGACAAATAAAGGACTTGCTTTGAAAGTCCAGAGTGAGAACTAAAAGCGGCGGTAACCTTGAATAAGCAAGCAACATCGCATTTAAAATGCGAGTATTATGTCAGAAGTTTTCTTGCGAGTGACCTCTGAGATTCTTAACCACAACAGAAAGGAAGGGAACCATCATGAAACGATTACTCATAGCCTTGCTGATCGTGCCGATTGCGATCCTGGCTGCGAGGCCAGCGAGCACATTTGCCCAGGCAGCGGATACTGTCTTGGTGCCAGCTAATCCGCCGGGCAGCATTAACACATTCATTATGGGTGACACCACCACCACCGGTGCAAGAGTGAATCCAAATCGAGTGTATGAACTGTCCAAGGACTCGATATATTTTTTCACCGGAACAATGAACGTGAATTTCCCGCTAACTATAGTGGCCGGCCCCGGCAAGGGAGCACTGCCCGTCATAGAGCCAGCCATCCTCTCAGATAACTCCCGTCCGAATACTTTCATTAACCTTGAAAGCGGAAGTCTCACCCTTAGACAACTGTACTTGTTCGGCGTTGCGCCGGACCAGGCCCCAGTCAGACCGGGTAAAGCGGTCTTCGTTACGGGAGACAGCTTGGATATAACCGCGGACAGCTGCGTATTTGATGGCTGGACCGAGGCGGCTTTTTGGTCGAACGGAAATTGGAATAGCTACTGGCTGACCAACAACGTGTTCAGGAATCAACAAGATTACACCTCTTTCTACTACGGGGATGTTTTGTTTGCAACAAGCAAGATTCCCACGGACACCGTTTATATCGTAAACAACACAATATTCTGTAATGAGGGCTACGCACTTGCAAACGTCTACTACAATAATTTTCTGGATTTCGACCATAATACTATCTTCCTGAGCGGCGCGCACCTCATGTATATTACTTACCTCACACAAGCAACGATTACTAACAATATCTTTTATGGAACTGATGCTTCTGGAAGCATTCCAGTGATAGGTCTGGGTAGTCTCGGAGCGATCGGAACGACATACGGCATAACGGAGGCTGAAAGACACGTTACACTCGATAACAACGATTATTATTGGCCACAGGGGATGCAAAATTTTTGGAATTCTATAAATGACACATCGACTTCAGTCGCCGACTCAATAATCCCTCCGGGATGGATGACACCATTCACGCGAGTAATGTTCAATGATACGACCTTCATGTCGATTTCGACTCATTATATCACGCAAGACACTACAATGAATGGTACGACCACTTCGTCAGCAGATACCCTTGTGGATACCACAACCTTCTATGCGGCGGATACTTCTTTTGTGCCCGACACCACTTTTGCCGCTGACACTACGGTAGGCACGGACACAACCATTATTTCTGATACCACCAACATAGTGAACACTTTCCCGACCACCAAGAGATATCCGTACTTCGAAGACACAGGAAATATGAGTGTTGATCCCGGCTTCTCCTCATCCATAATGGATCAGGTAGATAGTCTGGACCACTATGTGTACTTGAGCAAAACTAAAGGTCTGGGAAAATACTTGTGGTGGTACAATCCGACAGGATCTGTGTATCCGCCTACTCAGCCATTACCAGAGAACCTTGTGTATTCGAACGCGACACTCCAATCAGCTGGCACGAACAATTATGCTTTGGGGGATCTGAACTGGTTCCCGAGCCAATTGGAGGAATGGGAAGGTGGTGGTGTCAACGCTGTCAGATCAAATGCATCCCAAGTCCTGACGAAGTTCGAACTAAGCCAGAACTATCCCAATCCCTTCAACCCGTCAACCAACATTAAGGTCAGTGTGGCTCGGGCCGGCGTCGTGAGCCTGAAGATTTACAATGTTCTTGGTCAGCTGGTCAAAGTTGTTGACTTGGGCTACAAGCCTGCCGGCGCCTACACGTTCAACGTTAACATGGACAGATACGCTAGCGGAGTCTATTTCTATACTCTCCGGGAGGGAGCAAATGTCCTGACAAAAAAAATGATGTTGCTTAAGTGACCTTTGCTGAAGACCGAGACTCACCACCTTGGTGAGTCTCGGGTCTCGGCTAATCTTCCGGAGAATAGAGTGATGCATAACAGAATGAGACTTGCCACATTTTTCTTTCTTTTTCTTTTCCAGCCGGTTTATAGTCCAGTAGCGGCTCAAGTGCTTGTGAGCAAGCTTAACCAGAGAGACCATTCGATGATAACCAAAAAGGTAGTCTACAAAGCAGATTTCAAGGAAGGAAATGTAAGTGGTTGGGAATCTTATCCCCCATTTCAAGACACAGGTTTTGATCCGTACTTTCACTGTGAAGCGATCAGCGGGCCGACCAACAGCGTTTATTCCCTAATGATCGAATTCCGACCCGGTTTAGTTACGGAACATAAGATCGGCTTTGTAAGAAAACTGTCGCTCATTGCCGATGCTACCACAAGAGCCTCCTTTTATTATAAGGCGAATGGATATGGCGACTTCAAAGGTATCACACTTATTCTATACGGCTCTGACGGGAAACAGTATTCTTATCATACCGCCATAAGAGACGACAGGGAGTGGCACAAGATCAGTGTAGGCCTCTCCGATTTCAAATTCTTGCGAACCTGCATGAAGCCGGGCATCGGTATCGGGGGCTTTTCCTTAACAACTGACATCCCCAAGACCAACCCCGACGTTACCTACCGACTGTTTCTAAGCGATTTTCACCTTACCGCACGCGAACCTGTGCAATTCGAGATACAAGAGCCTGCGTCATATTATCTGAAGAATCTTCAATTATTAGTTCCATTACACCACTACACTCGGGGGGAGCACGTCGATTTATCAGCGAAGCTTCCCAGCGGGGTGAAATTATCTGGAGTGAATATCAGCATTATCAATCCGGCTGGCAAAACAATCATAGAAGATGACGCACTGCATTTCAACTCGACCGATAATTCCTGGGCGAAGAAAAACGTATACACTTTCTCGCGTCACGATACGCCCGGCCAGTGGACCGTGAAAATCGAGGGCGAAGATCGAATCGGAAGAAAGGTTGATACTGAGTTCAACCTATGGCTGGCAAAAGAGAATTTAAAGCATCCGAGACTTTTCTTCCGACAGAGAGAGATTGATAATTGCAAAGAGAAAATCAGAACCCAACACTGGCAGAATTGGTGGGATTCTCTTGTTCAGGAAGCTGCAAAGTCGAGAGAAACATCTACATTAGGGTCAATAAAATTTGGCTCCGAAAGTTCAAGCCTAAGAGAAGTTCCGCCGAGAGAACTCGGACTAGAATCTCTGTCGAAGGTGAACTTTGCGGTTTTCGATTCCGTGTATTTGATACCAACCCTGTCGCATTATTTCAGCATAATGGAATCTGCTGAAAAGATTTTGCGCGAGAACGCTTTAGTCTATGCGGTGACAGGCGATACTGCCGCTGGTGAATATGCGAAGGAGGCGTTAATTAGGATCGCAAAATGGAAGACCTGGAACCATCCATGGTTTCAGGCTCGTCACAGGGAGACGTATTACCCAATGGGTGAGCTCGGTATGCGGGTGGCTTTTTGTTATGATATAGTTTATCCGCTAATGACCGCCACAGAGAGAGACGAAGTCAGCGAAGGTTTACTGAAAGATTGCATCATACCCGCCTATGAAGAATATGTATTGCATGATAGGACACCTTCCGCAACGACGAACTGGATCGGAAACACAGTGGGTGGCGCGATCTGCTGCGCTCTAGCCGTATACAGGGACGACCCGAAGTTGGGTGATCTTGAACCGTATCTTTCTGGGTTGTTAAAGAAATTCGAGATGTACTTTGATAATACTTTGGATACCACAGGAGCGTGGGGGGAAGGAATAAGCTACCAGGCTTTCGCATTTGCCAATGATCTACCTACGATCTCTGCCATCCGGCATGTACTTGGGATCAATTTAGCGAGTAAAGGACTACTCAATTCCTATAAGTACTTTCTTTACAATTATTCTGAACCACAAATACTGGATAACGGTGACAGTCATCCGGAATTGAGCACTTTGTCATCGTTTTCATGGCTTTCCACTCACTCAAACGATCCGTTTTTCCAGTGGCTGTACATGAAAAGCCCCCGCAACAATGTCTTGGATTTTATGTTTGGAAGCGATTCCGGAGTTGAGACTCCACCGACATCCCTTCCGAAGTCAAAGGAATTCCCTGAGTTGGGTGCCGTTGTTTTCAGGTCAGGCTGGTTACCTGACGACATAGTGCTGAATTTCAGGTGTGGTCCCTGGTACAACCATGAACATTACGATCAGGGAAGCTTTCAACTGAACGCCTTCGGCAAAACGTTAGTGCCTGAAGCTGGCGACGTAAATTATTACGCTGACCCGTGGTACCAGAGGTACTATATCCAGCCGGCGGGACATAATACTGTGCTCGTTGATCAAGACGCCGGGTCTCAGGAAAGCGGGGACTATCTGCATTTCATAAAATCCGCTCATAGGATGGCGAGAATAACCGACTTCATATCAACAGACGACTATTCGTCTGTTACTGGTGAACTGGCAGACCTGTACTACGGAAAACTGGCAGAGTTCCAGAGAAATATCGTCTTCTTGAATAGAAAATATTTCGTGATCTTTGACAGACTGAAATCCTCGGGAGCGCCTCACCAGTACGATCTGTTATTCCACTTCGGTAATCGTAAAGATGTTACTTTGGAGCGAAGCAACGTTTTTACATTCAAAACTGAGAGGGCTTCTCTATTTGCCCAGGTGGTTTATCCGGGAAATCCGACGATGAAAATCTGCGGAGCGCCGACCCGTTTTGGTCCGCCGCTACGCGAACCCGGGTACGTTCAAGTGAGTAATTCAAAGAAAAGCGGGAGAGAGAATTTCCTTACGGTACTTTATCCGGTGAAGGGTGACGGCGATGTTGAAATGATGTCCAAGAATATCAAAAAGATAAACGGTAACGGCTGTGTGGGGGTAAGCGTGAAAATAGGTACCGGCGTCGACGCGTTGCTGTTCAAAACTGGCAGTGCGAAAATGGCAGATGAAAAGGTTGTCACCGACGGCGAAATTGCAGAGGTTTCATTGCAAAACGACAAGCTATCGCATCTTGGTGCTTCTGAGGCCACCTATTTTAGCTATAAGGGCAATGAGCTGATCAAAGCTGATGCGCCGGTGACATTCGACGTGAGGCGTGTTGCAACAAGAGAGAAGTGGACAATTAACAGTAACGAAGAATGCAAGGCGTCGATCCTTCTTGAGTCCGAACCGACTGCAATAACACTTAATGGCATACCGCTAGAAGGGCTCAACGAAGTTGGAAAATCGATCCAAGTTCCTCTTTCCAAAGGATCAAACTCCTTGGAAATAGAATTCTGACCTGAGGATGGTTAGTCAAGGATTGAGGGCCATCGCAAGTATACGGAGAATAGACTATCTCCGGAATTCGACATAATTCTATCAGAATAGATGGGACCTTCTAATTTCTACCCGTCTCGTGGAGCTTTGCTGAGACGGTTTTTTTATGTGCTGCTGGCGGAGCGCATTTGCTTGGAGGTGAACCCGCGAGATTAATGAAGTTCTCTACACACCCGACAAGGGACAGAGTTAGTGGGACTGCCAATATCTGTGCCAAGCAATCGACAACGGCTTTTGCGAACGGAACAAGGCTATCCAACAGAATACCTGCCGGTAGATTGATTTATCTGGGCAGCATCCAAGGCGTGCTGACATTTTTTTGTTCAGACGAATCGAATTATCTGAACGCAAGCGTAGTCACGGTTGACGGGATGTGGACGCGCAAGTGAAGAACCTTTCTTAATATTTAAACTCAAGGCGAAAACATGTCGAGAAGTGAAACAATTGAGAAGATTGTTCGGAATGGTGCTGTCGCAGTTATCAGGCTGAGCAATCCGGAGAAACTTATAAGGTCGCAGAAGCTGTCAATAAGGGTGGTACAAACGGGATTGAAATTACTATGACCGTTCGCGGCGCTATCAAAGTAATAGTGGGAGCTGCTAGTGTAGTGCGGCCAACGCTTCTTTACTTTTGGCGATCTTAGCCATGATGCGTTGGATAGGAGCAGTCCAGACGAAGAGTTTCGGGTTCTGATTGCAATTACTAATGTAATCATAGATTGTTTTGACCAAGATTGGTACGTTATGGAAAGAACCGCGCCTGAGTCGTTTATCTGTCAGTTCGCGGAACCATCGTTCAACCAAATTGAGCCATGATGAAGAAGTAGGGGTAAAATGGAGATGAAAACGTGGATGTCGGCTGAGCCATCTTTTGACAGAGGGATGTTTATGAGTCGCATAGTTGTCCATTATCAAATGCAAGTCAAGTCCATGCGGCGTCTGGTCATCAATTTTCTTGAGAAATCGAATGAACTCTTGATGTCGATGACGCGGCAGGCATTCACCAATTACTTTGCCGTCAAGAACGGAAAGAGAGGCAAATAATGTGGTTGTACCGTTACGCTTGTAATCATGTGTGATGGTGGCACGCCGCCCCTTCTTTAATGGAAGAGAAGGCTGAGTCCTGTTTAATGCTTGTATTTGGCTCTTCTCATCCACACACAGAACAAGAGACTTCTCGGGAGGATTTAAGTACAGTCCAACAACGTCAACGAGTTTCTCGATGAAGTGCTTATCACGGCTCAGCTTGAATGTCTTGACCAAATGTGGTTTCAGGTTGTGTTGTTTCCATATTCGCCGCACAGTCGCTTCGCTGATGCCTTTTTCCTGTGCCATCATGCGGGTGCTCCAATGTGTAGCATTACGAGGCTTGGTATGAAGCGTAGCCTCCACTACCTCATGGACTTTTTCCTCGGAAATCTTCGGAATCCGTCCGGGACGAGGTGCGTCTTTCTCCAGACCATTAATCCGAAGCGCAAGAAAACGCTCCCGCCACAACTGAACCGTCGGTCGGGACATCTTAAGTCTCCTTGCGATATCTTTACTCTGTGTTCCGCCAGCCGCCAAAAGGACAATGCGAGCGCGTTCCACAAACCGTGCAGGAACGCTTCTTCCTCGTGCCAGCTTTTCCAACTCCGAGCGCTCCTCATTGGACAACGTAATAGCTTCTGCTTTTCTCATAGTGAAATAATATACGAATTCACACATTATAAGTCAAGAGATTTACGACGCACTACACTAGAAAGGGGATCGACATCAGGTTACAGTGCGTGTCAAAACCAGATAAAGACCTTGCATGGATGTTGCAGAAACTACAGCTCATCCCCCCGGAGCGGCTCACGAAAGAGTACAAATTGTAGTGCCGACTTTTCCCCTTTTTCCTCTATTCTCGCATGGAATCCACGTTTTCAGCCGAGAAGTGTCGAACTTGGGCTAATCCTCTTTCCAAACTCTTCTGCTGTCTCTATCGCTCCTGTGTACGTCGTCGACAGCTCGTCTCTTATTGGGTATCCATTCTTGTCGACGCTCGTCTGAGCAAAAATCGACCCTAACTTCGCTTCCCGTGTTTTACATATCTCTTCTCACATCCATCTCCTCTACCACCGTAACTGAGCGGTTATCTCAATTCGATCTGCAGAACTAGAAATCGACTCTTCCGGTGGAGTGTCGGGGAAGTATCCACATGGGAAATTTTCTCGAGAAATAACACGAGAAATTCTTCCACATATACCCCACACCTTCGACACACTTTCATACCAAATCATACCTCTCGGTACCACAGAATCTTTGAATACGCTCTAAAATCAGCGATTCCACTTCGCACGGTGGCATTGTCCCTGCCTGCCAAGCAGGTGTCGAATCATTACACAGTCCTAAGGACCCTTCGGATACGGAATTGACTCACCGGTATTGGCTCCATTTAGATCTGATTGGAAAAACAAGGTTTGCCTGATCGCGACAGCTTGTCAGTCCCGAGAGCGGGAGTCGAACCCGCACGGAGTGTGAGCCCCGTCCCGACTGAATTGTAATTCAGTCGGGACGCGTCTACTACCGCAAGTCGGGAAGTCGGACAGCGTCTCGGAAAGCGAGTCGTGTCGTCGAAGGCTGCGCCGCCTGAGCCGGAAGGGTGGATTAGTGGAGAAGGAAGGCTGATTGGTCCAGAGACGGAGAACGGTGAAACTCGAATTGAATGCTTGGGCTCAGGAGTGCCGAGAGCGGGAGTCGAACCTGCACGGAGTGTGAGCCCCGTCCCGACTGAATTGTAATTCAGTCGGGACGCGTCTACTACCGCAAGTCGGGAAGTCGGACAGCGTCTCGGAAAGCGAGTCGTGTCGTCGAAGGCTGCGCCGCCTGA
>JAJZVO010000048.1 GCA_021845665.1 Bacteroidota bacterium
CCGCACTTTCGATAGGCTGACCCAGAAGAAGTTTGCCACAAACAATTATCAGAAACATCGCTACAACAACGGTGAGCAAAGATCCGATTGCAGTGTCCCATTGCCCGAATTTGATGTCCTTCTCCTGTAATCCCTTGTCCACCACCGAGCTTTGCTGGAAGAACAGCATCCATGGTGCTATGGTCGTACCGATGTTTGCCATTAAGAGGAAAAACAAATCGTTAGTAAAACCACCTGGCGGCAGGTTGGGAATCACGCTGTTCCGTATGATATCTGGCACTGACGGATGAACCACGAACGCTGCGGGAATGTAAATAAGATTTCCGATGCAAATCACAAGAGCTATTTTCTCCCAGGTCCAATAACTCCCGGTCAGAATCATCGACCCCATAAGCGTCCAGCACGCTAATACCGTAATCCATGCGGGAATACCGAAAATGCTCATAGCGGCGGTCATCCCGATAAACTCCGTTATCATTGTCAGCCAATCTGTCAAAATAAGATCGAGGAGGGAAAACCAACCCCAAAAAGATCCGAACGAATCAAAGATTGCTTCAGCATGGCCTCGTTTGGTCACCGCTCCCAATCGGACGGTCATTTCCTGGACTAGATATGCAACAGGACCAAGCAAAATCAGGAACCACAAGAGGTGATTTCCATACTGCGCACCAGTTGTAGTGTAGGTTGTAATTCCTCCTGCATCGTTATCCGCTACCATCACGATTATGCCTGGCCCTGCGACAAGCGCGAACATTCTTAATGCCTTTCAATATTTGCGAAGCTGGTAGAAGATTTTTGCCAGTACATTCATTCTATTTCTCCGATCAGGACAGGGTTTTTGGTCAGTCGTTCCTCAATACAACAGAGGATATTCCGAATAAAGACATACCAAGATAATCCCGTAACCTTAAGCGGACCGCGAAGTGAATGTTAAAAAAATTTTATGGTGGGAGAATATCTGAAGAGTTTACGATGCCTGTTCAATTGTTATGAGAGCGGCATACCAGATTATTCCGTCGTGATAGTAGATTCCCATGTTCTTGTGGGCATCCACAAGAGCATTTACAACCCGATTACCGAGTCCAAGATGATGATCGTCTCGCGAAAATCCCTTTCGTTCATTATAGATAATGAGACTGATTTGATTTGAAGCGCATCGGATTTTGACTCTGACGTTTCCACGTCCGTGACGAACCGCATTTGTGAGGAGGTTCTGCAAGATGAGTCGCATATACGTTTCATCTACATTCGCCTTACAGGAAGTGCTGATGACTTGAATATCGCGTCCGTCCTCCTGTGCGATCAAACGAAAATCGGTAACGACGTCAGCCATCAGAACATCGAGACTGCAGTTCGATCTGTGAAGCACAAGTTGTCCTCTCTCAGACCGTGCTATAAGAAGCATTTGTTCCACATCCTGGGTCAGTCGAGAAAGTTCAGATTGAAGTTCATCAGCGAGAACGGGATCGATCCGTTCCGCCGCTTGCTCAATTTTCAATCTTAAGATTGATAAAGGTGTTCTTAATTCGTGAGCGACTTGCCTTGAAAATTCATTGGCATGCATCATTTCGATGTGAACCCGGCTCGATAGCTCATTTATACTCTCCACAAGTTGCGTTATCGGCGGCGAGGTTTGTTCGAGCCAAATTTTCTTATTGACGTTTTGAGGATCGATGTTTGTAAGCTGCCTGTTTATCGAATCGACGGGGTGATTGATTGAACGGCCAAGAATCAATGAGACAATAAGGAACGCTGCAAGCATACCGATTGCGAAGATTGATTCTGTGCGGGCGCCGAACGGTACACCATGGAACACGCTTACTGTGGCCAAGAAGACAATGGAAACCACCAGGAAAGTTGCAGAGAACCAGATGAATAGCCGAAGCGGGATGGAATTCACTGCTTTTCTTTCCTAAGGGCAAAACCAACTCCTCTTATGGTCTGCACAAGCGGCGGTATCCCTGCAAGGTCAATTTTTTGGCGAAGGTGGTTGACATAGACATTCACGAGATTAGTATCGGAGTCGAAGAACTGGTTCCATACCCGTTCGATTATGAGCGCCTTGCTGACGGGCCTTGGTGATGCGGTCATCAATAGTTCTAGGAGAGCGAATTCTCTGTTGGTCAGCTCAATGGATTTCCCTTGACGGGTTACTGTTCGCCCTACCATGTCCATCTCAAGGTCTTCCACACGCATTACGGTAGAAAAGTTTGGTCGCTGTCGTCGAAGAAGCGCACGTACACGGGCAAGAAGCTCGACGATTGAAAATGGTTTCACTAGGTAATCGTCTGCACCTGCGTCGAGTCCCCGAACCCGATCTTCGACCTCAGTGCGGGCAGTGATGAATAGAACTGGCGTCGTATTTCCCTTACGTCGGATAGACCTGACCACGTTCATGCCGTCGCGCTGCGGTAGCATGATATCCAGAACCATTACATCAAAGGAATAGTTTTCCGCGAGCCATGACGCTTCTTCGCCATCGAGTGCCCAGTCAACGGCATAACCTTCCGCTATAAGGGCTTGTTTGACATGTTCACCGAGTTTTGGGTCGTCTTCTGCGAGGAGAGTCCGCATGACCTCTAATAAATTTGTTTAAAGTGTATTTTCCACAAAAAGTTTTTGAACTTTGATTAACAGCATTTCTCAACCAAACACCCAAAGGAGTCAGGACCTGAATTTTCAGGGGAAAGGTTGATGATGACTTAAGTTAGGTTGTTACGGAGTTTTTCTCAATTCGCCAAGGTGAGCCTGATAAGATATAGGACGTTGAGATAGTTAATTTGTTATTTCGGCTGTCCATCTGGATCCGCCTGTCTTATCTGTCGCCAGACGCTGTCTCATTCAGGTATCGCGCCAGGATAGCGGTCGGCCCGCATTTTCCCGCACAGTCCCGCACACGACGTGCGGGATCTGGGGCGCTGACCGAACATACGGGATGCATGTCTTTTGATCCGCAATATCCACGCAGCCCACCCAACCAATTCCATTATCCCCACTCTATGATTTTATCGCTACACCCAGTTATCTGACGCTCCCCACTTTTTCTTCAGCTCCTTCCCGATAGTGATTGCTTCGAGAACAGGTATAAGAAATTTCTCAATGTCAGCGACGATCTTGCAGAAATCTTCATGGGCGTTCACTAGCTTGCTCTTTCCAAGAAATGCTTTCCATTGAGTTTGCTTGTTCTCATTGCTGCAGAAACCGGCATCGAAAACCTGAGGATGAACAATAATCTCTGTCTTCCTCTGGTTGAAAGTTTTCTTGATGGCTTTCGCCAGATCCTCGCCTCCGAAGTCAAACATACGTGCCATCAGCCAAATGTCATAAAAGTCTTTCATTCTGCTATTCAGAAATCCAAGCTTGATCATCGCCTGGAGTTTTTCTGCAATGGAGGTCTCCTTGCTGTAGCCGCTAAACTTGGGAGCGGGGAAATCAAGAATTGTTGGGTATGAGATTCTAGCTGGGCGCGGGCTGACCACGTCTCCGAACCCAATATCGATCTGAAGATTCACTCTTGCATTTCCGAGCGCTCCTTTGAGCGTGACTCTTATACCTTCATAGTCTGCATCCTCTGCAATCGATTCGCCAATTACGCTCTCTTGATCGAATGTCATTCCATCAGGTTCGACTCTGACCTTACAAGCATCTTTCATGATCTTTTCGATTGCACGGATATCGTTGGGGGTCTTTCCGAGTAGGTCTATATCCTTGGTAGGTCGCGACGCCGGTGCTCCCCAGACAGAAAACATCAGCGCTCCCTTCAGGATAAACTTGCTGGCATGTTCTGTTTTCGACAATCTGTAAATAAATCGCTCCATTGCAAAGTATTGCAGGAGTTCGTTGAACGGACGCTAAGTTTCCGTTGCCTTGTTCAGAAGTTTTTGATGGACCGATGCTGGCAGGTTGCTGATCTCGCGAGCCATCTAAAAGATTGCCTCAAGATATGGCCGCATAATATCCTTCACTCGACATATCGCTGCAAACTTCATGAGTTCGTTTGACTTGATCTTTCCTCGCTGTCTGCATGTACGGAGAGCCTCGACTGCAGTATCGATCCCGATCTTATTACGGAACTTGAAACAGTCGGCAAGAGTCTTTTCCGCTGAATAGATTCGTACCTGTACACCATCTATGCTGTGGGATTCGATCCCTTCTGTGAACGACTTGCCTTTGAAACGGTAAGCCCGGAAGGGTGGATGTTCAAGACGTGGCTGCTCCGCACCAATCGGAAGTGCGATATCAACTTCATGTGGGATGTGGGTTGTGAGGTCGTGGAACGAGAGTGCAGATAGAAGGCATATCACTCCGTTAGGAATCCTGGTGGCGATCTTTACGAGATCGGGGTTACTAAGCTGACGATGTCCCGCGATCTTGTAGACACCGCGGCTGAGCTTTTCAAGCTTTCCATCCTCGAGCAGAGAGTAAAGCGTCGCTGGATGGATTCCGGCCTGAAGAGCCTCCGTTGTCCGAAGGATACCGCCATTCTTTTGAAAGGCAGCAAGTGCTCTTTCCATACGCGACGTGGTTTTTCTTCCGACATCTGGCATGATAAAATTACCTACACTTATCGATTTCGATAGGTAATATTATCAAGGGTCAAAACAGAATCAAGACTGATCTTGCCTTCAGGGATGTCTTGGAGATGAGATTTTCCGTGGCACGAATATGGCACGATGGTCATACACTTTTGTATCAGAACAGACTTCTCGGTATCAGAAAATCTGCCAAAACCTGCTAAAAGAGGCTAAAGCAGTTTGAAAAGGGCAAGTTATACTTTCTGTCACGCAGGAGGTCGCGAGTTCGAGTGACGGTCATATCGAAGCAATGCGCTGCATTCTCACCTTGAAGGTAGTCCTCGAAATTGCCTTTCTCCAGAAAGTATGATATTTTCATACTTACTGGAGGAGATGTGGAAACCGGCTTGCAAGGCTATATGGATTATGCCTACCTACTTGAACAGGTAAAGGACTACCAATCCCCCAAGGCAAAGATCACAACAATGATCAAGTCCGGAGAGATCATTCGAGTCAGAAGAGGACTTTACGTCCCGGGCCAGAGCAATTCCTACTCCTTGAAGACCCTCGCCAACCGAATCTACGGCCCATCCTACCTCTCGTTCGAGTACGCTCTCTCATATCACAACTTGATTCCCGAGAGAGTCGCCACAATTACTTCGGCCAGCCTCGCAAAGAACAAGCGAAGGGAGTTTAGGACACCCGTCGGGACTTTCGTTTACCACAGCGTTGCACCCGGCTTATACCCATATGGCGTGACCAGGAGGGAAGAGGAGGGCAGCCCGTTCCTGATCGCCACAAAGGAAAAGGCCATTTGCGATACGCTCTCAAAGCTCAAGGGGCACACCGACAGGAGCTCGCTCGAAGAGCTTCTCTACGAAGACCTGCGAATGGAAGAAGAAGATATCCTGAGTCTGAGTCTCTCCGATATCGAGTTCCTTGTCCCACTATATCGAAAAAAGCTGCTCACAGACTTACTTACATATCTTAGGCAAAAGAGCACCTCGCCGGGAAGGAAGAAGCGCCGTGCATAGCGTTGTCGAAGACATGCTGAAGAAATATGATTGCAGCGACCCGGACCGATATAAGAACGCGCTCAAGGAAGTCATCCAGGAAATCGCACTGCTCGGTCTTTTCAGAGGAGCGTTCTTCGACGAAGCCGCATTTTATGGTGGAACAGCTCTTAGAATATTCTACGGCATAGATCGCTTTTCACAGGACTTGGATTTCTCACTCCTCAAACCGGACAAGAAATTCAGAATTGACCCCTACTGCGAGTTCATCGAGAATGAACTAAGCGCATACGGATTCAAGGTCCAGGTCTCTCCCAAGAAGAAGTCTGCGCGTACGAACGTAGAATCGGCATTCATCAAGGGCGGTACAATGATCAATATGATGCAGGTGAAGACTGTCCGACCTCCCGTTTCCGGCATCCATGGGGACGAGCTCCTGACGGTTAAGCTGGAAGTTGACGTTGACCCTCCGGCGGGGGCGACGTACGAACTCAAGCATCAACTGATGCCGATACCATACACCGTAAGGCTCTTCTCTCAACCTTCTTTATTCGCGGGAAAGCTCCATGCGATATTATGCAGGAGATGGGGAAGCGGCCGAATGAAGTGAAGGGACTTGTACGATTACGTCTGGTACCTCGGCCATTCGATTCCGGTTGACCTGACGCACCTTCAGGCCAGGATGGTCCAAACCGGTCATTGGAACAAAGGGAAGACACTAGCCGAAAAGGACCTGCGCAAATTACTTGACAAGAGATTCGACGCCATCGACTATAGCCAGGCGAAACAGGACGTCCTTCCCTACATAACAGATCACTCAGCAGTTGACCTGTGGTCCACAGATTTCTTCAAGTCAATTACCGCCGACAAACTCATTTGTGGTTGAGGCTCTGACCAGCGACTCTGCCTTGCCCGAGAGGGCATCAATCCAGGTAAGCTCCTGCCCCAGCACTTGCACTCTGTAAGTTTTGTGATTAAAATATAAAGGCAGGTGATGGAGTTCGCCTCGAAACCATCCCGAATGTGCGAAAATGCACGGGATTGATAACTCCTACTCAACGAAGAGTAGGAGTTTTTTGTTTTATGATGTCACCTGCGGACCTTCAATCTACAAGCGAGATCGGACTGGCCCCCACTAATTCTCCAGGCAAAGTCGATAAAAGGATGCGGCTGGTCCGGCTGCTCGAAAGTCTCACTCAAAGTCTGTCACCTTCTTTCCCGGACCTTATTCCGCACTCCGTTAACGTCGCCAGTAAACTCAGAGACAACAAATTCAACCTGGTTGTCGTCGGACAATTCAAGCGTGGCAAATCCACTCTGGTCAATGCACTTGTCGGCGATGACATACTCCCGACGGCAGTTGTTCCCCTAACCTCAATTATCACAATCCTTCGCCACGGATCAGAGGAAAAGATCACAGTCGCCTTCGCCGGCGACGTTAGTGAAGTGATCACACGGGAACAGCTCCCTGATTTCGTAACCGAGAAACGCAATCCCAACAACCTCAAGAAAGTCGAATCTGTAGACATCGCACTACCGTGCAGCTTCCTCGAAGGCGGAGTGCAGCTTGTCGACACTCCCGGTGTCGGCTCCATCTATGCACACAATACAGATGCTGCCAACCACTTCCTGCCTGAATCCGACGCGACCATATTCCTCATGACCGCCGATCAGCCCCTAAGTATCGGCGAGGTCGAGTTTCTCCGTAATGTCCGCGAACATGTCACCAAAATCTTCTTCGTGTTGAATAAAGTAGATATGCTAAATGAGACCGAGAAACAGGAAGCTGCGGACTTTATCAGGGACTCACTTTCCAGGGAAATGGCCGTCACTAAAGACAATATCAGACTGTTCCTCGTAAGCTCAAAAACCGCTTTGAAAGCGAGACTCCAAGGTGAGAAGAAACTGGAAGCCGAGAGCCATATACACGCTCTCGAAAGTTCTCTTATGCAGTTTCTCAACGAAGAAAAGTCCACCGTCATGGTCAGCTCGGCGGCCCGCAGGGCCAGGAGGATCGCAGCGGAAGCCTCGACACTGGCAAAACTCCGGCTCAAGGCGTACTCTGAATCGTCGGAAAGCCTCTGGAACAAGGTCGATGAGTTCAGGAAATTCCGCGCTGAGATCCATAGGCGTCAGGAAGATATCTCCCGGGTCATCTACACCGCCTACAACATCGTGACGATGGTAGAAGAGGGCAGGGTGTTGTTCGAGGACAAGACGCTGCCAAAACTCGAAGCACGGTTCGATGAAATTGCTGCTAAGTACCGAAGCTCAATCGCCCCTGACCTTATTGACCAGCTGAACAAAGCGATCGTAAGCCTTGTAACCGAGGTGGTCGATAAATGGCGGGCAGACGAAGAGGCCAAAGTCAGGGAGAAGTTCAATAGTGCGGTCAAGGATTTATTCGGCCGGATGAACGAGCTTATCGACGACGTCTACCAGCACGCCGCGGAGCTATTCGATGTGGAGTTCCAGAGGCTGGAAAAGTATCCTCTCTTCAACGACGAATCCGAATTCTATTACTTCATCCTCGAAGATATCAAGCCGTCGCTCGAAGAACTCTCAGACGCAATTGTTAAAAGGCTCCCGAGAGGAATCGCACGGCATCTGATAGTCAGGAAGCAAAAGGAGACTCTCAGGATCGAGTTCGACAGGCAGTGCGGAAGGGTTAGGTATGATATCGTCCAGAGAATAGACAAGAGCATGTTGAAACTTGGCAAGGCGTTCTCCGATTCCGTAAACGGTCATCTTGCCCGTATCGAGGAGATAATCGGAGACGCGATGAGCATGAGAGAGAAAAATGCATCTGAAACCTCAGGCAAGGTGAAAGAGTATGAAGCGGCTCTACACATCATGTCGAGACTTGAGGCCGAGTTCTCAGCGTTGGAAAAATGAACCCCGGTTCTGCCTCATCATAAAGTTTAGCCTGAAGGCGATGGAGTTCGCCCGAGATATCATGCTAAGCATGATGATGACTCCTGCTCCTGAAGATGTCGGAAGGAGGTTTTTTTGTAATTAACCGAAGGAGCCACGCCATGGTCCCGGCGTTGAAAGTTAAGTTCAGAAAGCGCAAGGGCGTCCCGTTCGCGGTCGAACGCCTCTCTGGCGTCCAATACAGGTGCAGAGCATGCAACAAGTTGTTTCTGGAAAAGGAGGATCTTGACAAACACCTCGATGCGAAGGTAGATGCTCATCGCATCGGCACGCCATCAGGTGAAGCTCCAAAGCTAAATGAGAATCTCTTAATAAAGGCTATATACATTCAGGACATCATCGACAGCCTGAAGAAGGATTACATAAAACATGACCAGTACGACGATCCGTGGCAATGAACGGAAGGAATAGTGGAAATGTGGAATGGTGGAATAATGTTGAGCCGAGCCGATTGCGGGTCGGAATCCCGCATGTGGCGGTGGAATGATGGAGTGCTGCTGTAATGGGTTCATGGAGAGTACGGTTGCAGCGATGATGGAAAAGATTGAGAGCAATCGGGACGCAAGCGATCCAATGAAAAAGGATGCCGCGGAAGCCCAGGAAGGATGCCCGATTTGTGAGCGTATCTGGAATGTGCAGTTCGATACGCTGGCCCAACTGCAGTACAGAGTCGGGAGGGAAGACGAGAATTATCTCGAGACAAACGGGTTGTATGCAATCTGCGGAAAACACCTCAGGATGTTTAACCGGATTACCTCTTCCGGGATTTCCTCAAAATTGCTCAGATATTTGATAAGGAAAAGCCTTGGTGAGGATGGTATGAACGATATCAATGGCATCTTCCGCGAGTACGACCGGAAATGTCCAGTCTGCGAGTACCTTGAGTCGGTCGATAGGGAAGAGGTCCGGAAGATAGCGGATGTCCCGTTCGAAAATACAGCCGGAGATTTTGTCTGTCTTGATCATCTGAAAAACATACTCGCCGCCACTTTTGCTGAGAACAGACAGACAATAGTGGAAGCATATGCACAATCGTTGGGGATGCTGTCCGACCAGCTTAAGCTCCTTGAAACGGAGAACTATTACCAGGCTCCTGGCGAAGCAAGAAGTTCGCTGTGGAGAACCGTCGAGAAATTAACAGGAAGGAAATAGATGCCGGAGCCTTTTATCGAAGACGAGATGACCCGCGCGAAGCGGGGGATAGCCTGGATTCGCCTTGAAGAAGCGCTCCGCGCGACAGGTTGTCCTGTTTGCGCGGAGGTAGAGAGTGCAGAAAAGCATTATATCGAAGGATTGCTTTACGAGTATGTGCTTGATGCCGGCGTTCGGAAAAAGCTTCATCAGCAGCACGGCTTCTGTACGCGCCACGGAAAACTTGCATTGACAGCCGAGCTTACACTGAAAAGCGACGGCCTACACCTCGCCACGATGTTTGAAACCGTTATGGAAGAACATCTCCAATTGCTAGATAAACAGGCAAGCCGAATCAAAGAATCGACGAAAGTGACGTCCAAGCGGAAAAGAAAGCCGACTTTTGGCGCGGTCGATGCCGGTGAATGTTTCGTCTGCGCATTTGTGAAGGGAACCGAAAACATAGCTCTCCACGGACTGGTTTATTTTTCCAACGACGATGAATTCATTGAGGCCTACAGGAGATCCAGGACTGTGATTTGTTTCAGGCATGCTCAAATGATCGTGAAAGAAGCTGCCGATCCGATTTGGGCGCGTAGGATTAGTCCTCGTGTCCTTGAAGTTACGCATGAAAAAATGAAGAAAATGAAGACTGATCTTTCGAACTTCATACAGAAGCATGACTACCAGAGCGCTCATGACTACACACGCGATGAGCTCGACAGCTACCTCGATGCCGTAAACTTCTTTTCGGGCCAGATGAGATTATGACGGGGAACGCAGGCTCTATGAAACGCGCTCGTGATGAGCTCGCGTTTGCGGTCGACACTCTCCGCAAGGTGTGCACCTCCCGAACTGACACAAAGCGGCTGGATGCTCTCTTAACTCTCCTTCTCCATTTTATTGAGGATCCCGAGACAGCCGCCCGCGACTTGCTTGATTTTGTGGACAATTTGGAACGTGTCCTAAAGAGCGAAAAGATGGAGATACTCTATCCTTTCGAGAACGTGAAGATCGCCAATCACGATTTCGGCTCGAAGTTTCTCGAAGGTTACTTTGACTGGAACAAGGTATCCTACGATCCATACGAGCAGCTCGCCCTCGCTGAAAAAATGCTGGACGACGTCGCAGTTTCTAAGGAATACATAACAAAAGCCTTCGAGGAGTTGAAGAGAGAACGGGAATGAAATGCCAATCGGGAAATCAACACCCGGGAGATGCGTCAGCCAACTGGATTTTGGTTTTTGTGCTTGGTGGTTGTCCCGCTCATCTTCATAAGAATAGGGTATGCGGGATAGCGCAGGGCGCTCATTTAGAGTTTGGAGCTTAGGATTTAGAGTTTAAGACTACATGTCTGAAGTGAAGCTGTTCTGCACCGACTGCTGGCATGAAATTCATGCGGACGACTCTGTGTGCACTGACTGTGGCAGCGACCTGTCTGTGTTCAACGGTCTGACATACGATGAAAAGTTGATAAAAGCCTTAATGCACTTCGAGCCCCAAACTGCGATTCGTGCCGCGGAAATCCTCGCGATGCGAAAATCGAAAGCCGGTGCGGCGGCAATCGCCAATGCTTTTGTGAACCGCGCAGATCTTGATCCCATTATGGCGCGCGCATTCATAAGTGCAATCGCCTCGATCCTTGGTGAAGACAACGCACAGGTCGCCTCGGATTTGCAGCGAAAGGGGAAATTCAGCTCTGCTGTCGCTTCTGTGGTTCTGGAGAGGATTCTGATCGAATAGGGAAGCCCGCTGAATTCCTTTCTTGATTTGCTTACTTGAGGCCGTTAGTTAAATTATTGTCGTGCCGGATCGTTGTAAACAGCGACGGCACGTACTGACATAGGCGATGGAGTTCGCCGAATAAGCTTTGCGCCCCCGGCGCAAATGATGACTCCTGTCCGCACGGTCTTTTTAATCATGGACCAACTGTGCGCGGCAGGAATTTTTGTATATACCCAAATAAAAACATGAAAGAAGTCAAATGTTTAGAAATATACTCGTTATTATCGGTGGCGGCATCGGAGCTTTTTTCCGGTATCTGCTCTCCGGCTGGGTTTATAAAGTCCTTGGAACGAACTTCCCACATGGTACTCTCGCAGTGAACGTAATAGGCTGTTCCGTCATAGGTCTCTTTCTTACGATAGCAGAAGACAGGTTCCTCATCAGCCCCTCTTTCCGAATCTTCTTTGCGGTTGGAGTGCTTGGTGGATTCACCACATTTTCAACTTTCAGCTTCGAGACCGTCGGGCTGCTCAGGGATGGTGCCATCGCGATAGGGTTATTGAACGTTGGCGTTTCGATCGTCGTTGGACTCACCGCGACATGAGTCGGAATGCTGGCAGGGAGAATAATCTAATGGAGGATAAAATGAAACTTGAAGGCACGGGTAAACTTCTCCGGATCTTTATCGGCGAAGAGGACCACCTCAACAGAAAGCCTCTCTATCAGGTATTCGTGGAACGGGCGAAGGAGTTCGGACTCGCGGGCGCGACCGTCCTACGCGGCGTGGAGAGCTACGGTGCTACAAGCAGGATCCATACCGCGAAGCTTCTCGAGCTAAGCGAAGATCTTCCTCTCGTGATCGAGATAGTGGACACTGAAGAGAAAATCGATTCGTTCCTTCCAATAGTTACCGAGCTCTTCGAGAAAGCAGGGTGCGGAGGAATGGTCACGGAGGAAAAAGCCACTGTGATCCACTATACTCCCGGGAAGGCGCCCTAATAAGTGATGCGGCCCCGCGATAGCATTTGATTCTTTACGGCCGCTTCACTAAATTGTTTTGTCATTTAGGAGATGACGCCCTCCTTTCCGGAAATCCTTTCGGAAACACGCTATCGCTGATGGCGCCTACCAAGTAGCAACATCATTACCCGAAGGTACGGTTACCTGAGTGGTATTGCGTTGAACTTAGTGAGTGTAAGACAAGGTCGATGATTATGCTTTTAGCACTGAGCTTGCTCCAGCTCCTGTATGTTTTACTGCTGGCGCCGCTGGCCGCGGGGATCCTTGTGAAGATCGAGGAAGTTCTCGAGTCGAAAAAGGGTCCGTCTGTTTTCCAGCCGTATTATGATCTCGCGAAGCTCTTCCGCAAGGAGAGCCTGGTGCCAACTGTTGCTTCGCCCTTCTTCATGGTTGCGCCATATCTAACCTTCGCATTCTATCTCCTGCTCACTTTGGTTCTCCCCATCATAACCGCCTTTCCGCTGACGTTCGGACCGGTTGTTGACTTCATCGGCGGCGGCCTCGTATTCGGAGCCGCGGCCACAGTGAAGAAGCTCGCTGCTATCGACAGCAGAAATAACTATTCGCATCTGGGAACATCGAGGGCCGCCAGCGTCGGTGCCCTTTCGGAGCCTATTATGCTCCTCATCTTCATAATGCTTGGGGTCATATCCCAGACGAACAACCCGTATGTCATAAACAACGTACTTCAGACTTCCGGCGCCTGGTACGGGTCACTCGTGCATTGGTTTGTCACGATAGCGTTCTTCATGGTCTTAATCGTTGAGACGGGCAAGTTGCCCATAGAGTCCCATACCATGGGGGAATTGGGGATGATAGACCAGTCCATGGAGATGGAGTATTCCGGCAGGGAACTGGCCCTCTATAAATGGGGAGGGTACATGAAGCATTTCCTCCTAATGAACGTCTTTATGAACGTGCTCGCCGTTCCTTTCCTCGTTCCGATGACACCTTCTACGACCGCACTCCTCGTTTACCCGGTAATAAATTTCATAAAGATACTGGCCCTCCTGATCGTATTTGCGCTTCTTAACGAGTCGGTCTCCAAATACCGTCTGTTTAGGATATTCGACTATGTCTCGGTCACGTTTGTATTCGCATTCCTTGCGGCACTGGTATTCTTCACAACCCGGACAGGTGGGGGATTTCGATGACACTCAACAGCATCTTTGTTCTTGTCGGTTTCATTCAAATTGCGCTCGTCACATTCATGCAGTGGCAGACATATATATCGAGCGTAATCAAAACCTTCTCCATCGGTTCTTACGTTCTCGCCGCTTTTCTGCTTGCTGCCGGATATGTCGGGCATGAGCCGTACCTGATTGCACTCGGTGGGCTTACCGCGGTAATACGTGCATGGTTCATCCCGAGCTTTCTGTCGAGGATGCTTCGACGCGACCGCTGGAGAGCGAGAGAAATCAAACCGGTCCTCGGAATCGCGTCGACAATTATCCTCTCACTCTTGTTCGCGGTGTTCGGTTACGTGATCTACGCATGGACGATGTATGACTATGTTCATTCGGCGTTGGGTGCGATACCGGTCGCCCTTTTCCTTCAGGGTGCCTTCCTCATAATATCAAGACGCACACCAACCACCCAACTCATCGGTTATCTCGTGATGGAAAACGCCCTTTATCTTTTTGGCTTTCTATTTCCGGAACTTCCATTCGTGGTGGAAGCCGGGGTCGTGCTCGATGTAATCGGCACCATAATGATCTCAGGAGTCATTGTCCGGCTGAAAGAAGAGCCCGCCCAGAACGCCGATGTGGACGATTCGACTCCACGCGAGGATTTCACGGAATTGAGAGGTTAAGCGATGATTTGGATCTATTATCTGCCGGTCGTCCTCAGCGGTATTGGTGGACTTCTTTGCCTCGTGCCGAGAACCAGGTTTGAGGAAGATGTCTCTATAATAGCTTCCTTTGCTGCTCTGGCATCATCGATACTTATCGCCTTTTTGCCGAACGCAACTTCGTTTGGACTCTATGTGGACGGATTCTCCAAACTAATGCAGATAATGATTTCTGCAGTCTACGTTCTCACTGTCATTTTCTCGATACACTACCTTGAGCATATCGAGAACAAACTCTTTCAGGCCAATCTATACTTCCTCCTTTTGAATTTGTTCGTGGTCTCTATGTTCTTCACCGTCATGGTGGATAACGTCGGGCTGCTGTGGGTTGGAGTAGAGGCCACCACCGTCACAAGTGCACTCCTGATCGCGACAGACAATAACGAGCTCGCAGTAGAAGCCACCTGGAGATACATCATTATTGTCTCAACGGGTCTTACAATCTCCCTCCTTGCTACAATCTTCATCTATGGTGGCTTCCATACTTTGTCCCTTGATGCGCTTCTCCGGGCCCCGCAGGCCACAAAGATTGTTTCTGTTGGTGCCCTTCTCGGGATCATAGGTTACGGAACCAAAGGCGGAATCTTTCCGATGCACACCTGGCTTCCTGACGCACACGGTCGTGCTCCGGCACCCATAAGCGCGATGTTCTCCGCCATTCTTCTCCCGGTCGCCCTATACACTATCGTGAGGTTCGTCCAGATCGTCCCGATGCAGAGCGTGAGGAACTTCGCCGTTGTCCTGGGCTCGCTTAGTGTTATTGTGGCCTCGCTCATGACTTTCTCGCAGAGACAGTACAAGCGCATGTTTGCGTATTCTTCAATCGAAAATATGGGTGTCGCTCTCATCGGCATCGCGCTTGGAGGGAACGCCTTCATCGGAAGCGTGATAATTATACTGACTCACGCCTTCGCGAAATCAGCCGCCTTCTTTTTGACGGGTAACATCCTCGCCGCCTATCGAACGAATACCATAAAAGATGTGAAAGCTGTTTCCAGGACGATGCCACTCACCGGTTATTCATTGTTCTTCGCCGGTTTGGCGGTTACCGGAGCCCCGCCGTTCGGGACTTTCTTCGGTGAGATCCTGATAATGACTCGCATGTTGCAAGTCTATGGTGTCTGGTTCACATTAGTAATTGCTTCGTTCCTTGTCGTGGCCTTTGTCGGCCTGAACTACCGGGTAATCAGGATGGTATTCTCCGAACCGGTCGAGCCGTCCGGAAAGATGGATGATAACGCCACGGTCCCGATTATCAGCCTCGTCATCGCATTCAGCATGGTCTTCCTTACACCCGTTGTCTACTTCTTCCTGAAAGGAGTGGTAGTACGATGATTCGGGCCGTTGGCATCGCGGGAGGTGATCAGGATAAACTCATGCTCCACGACGGTAAGAAGGTTTGGACGACGTCGGAAAAAAGCGGGGATGAATGGATTACGGGCCAACTGAAGTTAGTGGCCGATCGCGACACCGGCATAAGAGGCCAGGAAGTCTTTGGCGACGGAGTTTTTGACTTCAGGTACGGCCCCGTTACCGGGGGGATTATTGAATCCGGGGCGTACCACTTGTTTACATACGGGGAAAGAATACTGTGCGTGAATGTCGACTGGAGTTACAAGCGCCGCAATCTCGAAAGCTCAGCTATCGGCCTCGGCCTCCAGGATGCCTTGAACGTTGCTGAAAGCGTTTGCGGTAATTTCGCCTTCTCTCATTCGCTCGCAATGTCCAGGGCGATCGAGTCGGCCCTTTCTATTGAAATCTCTCCGCAACTCAGAAAGGTTCGCATAATTGCGCTCGAGTTGGAGAGGGTTTATAACCACATTTATGTGATCTCGCAGCTCGCATCCGCTGCGGCGCAAAAAGTCATGGTCAGTCATTTGCAGGCGATTTACGAAGACCTTCTCCGTCTTAATAATGACTTCTTCGGGTCGAGGTTCCTCAGGGGATTCAATGGAATCTCAGGTACAACAAGACCTTTCAATGATGAAGCCCTGATTCATCTCTCCCGCCGACTTGGGAACCTGTCCGACCGATTTGAATATCTCTACGAACGCGCACTTGAAAGCGAAAACTTCATGGATCGTTTGCACGATACCGCAACACTCGATTCGGACAAGGCTGAGAAAATTGGAGTTACAGGTCCGACGCTCAGAGCCACAGGAGTGAGGGAGGATTTCAGACTCCAAGACCCGGATTATGAAGGCCTGAGATGCGCCACATCTCAGATGGGAGATTCACTGGCGCGAATGGAAGTCAGGGCGGAAGAAGTGTTTGAATCTGTGGAGATCATATCAGATATGTCTGGAGAGTTGAAGGAACTGAGAGATTCCGGAATCGCACCGGGCGCCGGCAACAAGTCCGCCCTTGACGGGTCCGGTTCGGGAATCGGCTACTGTGAATCGCCGAGCGGTCTCCTGGCATATATTGTCGAGCTGCAGCGCGGTAAGATATCCTCTGTTTATGCAGCCACGCCTTCCATATTCGGATTCAAAGCCATAACGGAATCTCTTCTAGGGAACATCTTCACAGATTTTCCCTTCGCGGTCGAATCTTTCGGAGCATATTTCGCAGATGCAGCAAGATAAGCACGGAACTCGAATGTGCAAGAAATCGGACTCGAATGAATTGGTACATAGTGCAAATGAGAAGTTCATGATTTTGTGCTTTGGTTTTTTGGATTTGTTTAGGATTTCGAATTTAGAATTTAGGATTTGGTTTGAGCGTGGAGCTTAGCATGAAGTGGTGGCCCTTTTATGGATTGACCAGAAGACTTACCGAACGGACACGTTACGCAAAGGACATGACCTTCCCATCGGCGTCCAGAATATTCAGAAAGTCCCTTCACATCTATCCTATCGACGTTGGCAACGCAAATGATCTGAACTTCGACATGAGAGCGCTTCAGGCTCCCCAATACAACATTCATAGATTCGGAATATTTTTTGCCGACGTACCGCGACACGCCGATGTTCTCCTCGTCCTCGGCAGGCCAACGGAAAAGATGGTCCCCGTCCTGCTCGAGACAGTAAATCAAATGCCCGGTCCTTATTCTATCGTCTCAATAGAAAGTGAAAGAGATAGACGCGATATCGAAAGTCCAGGTGGAGTTGATATCGACAATCTCCAACTTCCTAACCTGGTGGCCCATATCACCGACTACCATGAACCAAGGGATATCATTGCGGTACTTTTGAACCTGATGGGGAAGGTGAACTGATATGATATTTCTTTATCTGGCGCTTGCCTTATACCTGTCCGGAGTTGCCGTTTCATCAAATAAGGAGCTGAGCTATTGGATAGCTTTCGCAGCCTCCATTTCGTCCCTCATCGCCGGGATGTCCGCCATGATAAACAGCTTCTCGTCGCCGGGTTTCTCCATTATGCCTGGATTCTCCATCAGCGTGGGCCTCGACGCAACTTCCGGTGTCTTTCTAGTCGTCGCCTCGATCTCCTACCTGGCGCTCTCGTTCTACTCTGTCGATTTCGGAAAACTCTTCAGCAGAAAGATGGCTGCGTGGTTCAACCTGTCACTCTTCGGGATGACGCTCGTGATAGCTGCCCAGGATTCAGTCAATTTTATGATTGGGTGGGAAGTAATGACAATAGGTCTGTTTCTCCAAATCCTGGAACGCAAGGATTCCTACGAGGACGCTTTTCGATTCCTGGCATTCGGCGAAGCATCGGCCATGGCTCTCATCATCGGGTTTGCGGCTCTCTTTCTATCCAGCGGCACAGTCTTAATCAAAGCGGGTGTCACAGCGACCCCGTTTTTCCTCGTGATGGTGACGCTAGGGTTCATGATAAAAATGGACATTTTTCCATTTCACACCTGGATCACTGGTGCCTATTCGAAGGCTCCATCAAATACCGCGGCTCTCCTCAGTGCCCCGTTGACTCTCATGGGGGTCTACGGAATCGTCCGCGCTCTGTCGATTGCCGGGTACTCCGACTGGTGGGGAATAGGTGTCATGGCGTTTGGAGCGGTTTCGGCTTTTTGGGGCGCGATGCAAGCCGCCGCCGAGAGAAGTCTTAAGAAGCTTCCCGCCTATTCCACCGTGGAGAACAACGGTATAATACTCACTGCCATAGGGCTAAGTGCGATGGCAGGCGCGTCGGGTTCACAGCCTATGATGGTACTCTCGCGATTTGCCTTCCTGGCAGCTCTGTTTGTCGCATTCTCACACACCGCGGCAAAGTCGCTGCTCTTCATGTCTGTTGGGCACGCCAAAGAGTCGCTTCAGGAGGAATCGATAGACAACGTCCGTGGAATATGGAGCAACGTTGGGGGAATTCCTGCATTCGGCATCCTGACCTCGGGGCTTTCATTCAGCGCGTTTCCTCCCACCATCGGGTTCGTGGGAGAATGGATGATCCTCGAAGCTCTCTTTCAGTCATATAAGTTTCAGGGCAATGCTCAACGGCTATTGACGGCTTTCGCCGGAATTCTCATTGCTCTCGCGATTGGCCTCGCCGCGTTTTCTATGATAAAACTGATTGGGTACACGGCCCTCGGTCCCGACCACGGTAAAAAGGCCCACCGGTTCCCGTCGCTCAAGATAAGGTCTTCGGAGGTGTTCCTTACTGCGTTGATTCTTTTAAGCGGAATATTTTCGCCTTTCTTAGTCAAGATCCTCGGCTATTCTAATTTCTTGGGTGGGTTGCTAGCCGTACCGGATCCGTTACTCATTCTTTCGAGTAATCCGATATTCGGAGTTGTCTCGCCTACGATGTTCGTTGTGGTAGTTGGATTCCTGTTTATCGTACCGTACCTCATTTACCACCGAAGCGCAAAGAAAGCCAGGCGCGTACAGGCCTGGAACGGAGGCCAGACGCTTACCGAAGACGAGTACTTCACAGTACCGGCATACTCGTTCATTTTGGAATACATTCTCCGCAAGGTTTACCGCACGAAGGAGAAGAGGATGGGCTACACGGTGGAAGTCAGCAATAAAGATCTCGCTGAGTACCTTTACGAGGTTCTGGACAAGTTTGTAAGGAGGCTGAGCTACCTTGTCGGCCGGACCATTATGAATGGAAAAATCTCGCTGTACATACTGTATATCATCATTGTGTTTGTGCTTGCATTCTTGCTGTAGTATGAATAAGAATGATATAAAAACGTCAGGGCGTTTGCGTACGATAACGGCTGATTTTCAGCATCTCTGGAATGATCTCATTTCGTTTTACAGAATTCCGTTTGGTTGGACAAAGACGACGTGGGAATATGTGGCCGTGGGAGTAATCGTGTTTCCCGGATTCTTCTTTCTCGATCCTCATATACGGGTGTTCTTCGCGGGAATTCATACTCCTTTTCTTGATCAGTTTCTTGGTTTCGCCCACTGGTATGGCAAGATTCACCTGACTCTCGACTCGTTTGTGATTATCTACATGTTCGGTTTGATTCTCCGGCATGAACAACTGAGAATGGCGGGGTGGAAGATTTTTGAGGCGTTTGCGATATCCGGTATCATCGTCACAGTCCTTAAGTCGATCTTCGGCAGATGGAGGCCGTACACCGGACACGGCAGCTTCGCCTTCGTCGGATTCACATTCGGTCCCAATGCTCATCTGTCACTTCCTTCCGGCGACGTCGGCGTGGCGGTGGCATATTCAATGATCCTCGCAGGCTTTTCCAGTAACAAGATATGGAAGGCCTTCTGGTATTTGCTCGGAGCGCTTACCTGTCTCGGGAGAATCTATCATGATCAGCATTGGTTCTCGGATGTCGTGCTCGCGGCACTAATTTCCGTATCCGTGGGAAATTATGTGAACGCCGTCTTCCGAAGGGATGCGGCAGAAATCGTGACGGTGGATTAGCCAATCTATGCCTGTACAGGAACAAGATATCGGGGCTCACCTCCAGCCGAAGAACAGAAGCTCGGCTTTGAGATTTGTTCTGTTGATTGGTATCGTGAGCCTCTTTGCCGATGCCACATACGAAGGAGCTCGCAGTATTGCAGGGCCGTATCTCGCGGTCCTTGGCGCGAGTGCCACGCTTGTCGGAATCATCGGAGGATTCGGCGAGCTTCTCGGCTACGGCTGGCGCCTTGTGTCCGGAAGGTTCAGCGAACGGAGCGGAAAGTTCTGGCCCGTTACACTCTTCGGCTACGTCATTCAAATGAGTTCAGTGCCGTTAATGGCGTTGGCTCCCAATTGGCTGGTCTTCGGACTTCTCGTAGTAATGGAACGACTCGGAAAGGCTACCCGCAATCCGCCCCGCGACGTTATGCTCTCCCACGCTGGAAAGCAGCTCGGAGGTTACGGATGGGTATTCGGCACGCACGAAGCGCTCGACCAGCTTGGCGCACTCCTCGGCCCTCTTGCGGTAGCGGCTGTCCTCGCTGCCCATGGGAGTTACAGAATTGCCTTCGCGACGCTCCTCGTTCCTGCCGTAATATGCGTAAGTCTGATCTTCACTGCCCGCATTCTGTACCCGAAACCGGAGGACCTTGAACCTGCTCCTCCACCAAACGTGGAGTCTAAGGGGCTCCCGAGAATCTTCTGGATCTACCTTGCCGGGGCTGTTCTCGTCGCTGCAGGATTCGCAGACTTCTCGCTTATCGCATTTCACTTCCAGAAAACCGATGGTATACCCAGCACGTGGATCCCGATTTTCTACTCGCTTGCCATGGCTGTCAGCGGGACCGGCTCACTCGTCTTCGGGCGTTTGTTCGATCGAGTCGGACTGAAGGTATTGATCCCTTTAACAATTATCTCGGCCGCGTCGACGCCCCTCGTGTTCTTCGGAGGATTCTGGCTCGCTCTCCTCGGTTCCGCCTTGTGGGGGCTCGGTATGGGGGTGCACGAATCGATCATTCCCGCTGCTGTTGCGACGATGGTACCGCAGCAGCGTCGACCCTCAGCCTATGGAATCTTCACAGCAGGCTACGGCGTCTTCTGGTTCATCGGAAGTGTTTTGCTCGGAATATTGTACGACGCATGGTTACCCGCGGTTGTCATCTTATCTGTTGCGCTCCAGCTTACCGCGGTCCCCATTTTTGTCAGCCTTAACAGGAAGACGGCCTTATGAATAATATTTGTCGCAGCCTCCTGTTCTTTCTACAGCATCGCGCACAGGATCATAAAGAATTTAGGACAATAACATGAAGAACGGAGAAAAGACGTCTTTACGCGTGTCGAGTTCGATGGCAGCCGAGCACGTTACGCCAGGCCACCCGGACAAGATATGCGACCAGATGGCAGATGCCATTCTCGATGCGGCGCTCTCGCAGGATTCCCAGGCACGAGTTGCCATCGAAGTGACTGGCGGGCACGGAAAGGTTTTCGTTGCCGGTGAAATGACCGCGAAGGCCAACATCGATATCGAGAGCATTGTGCTCCGGACCTATCAGGAAATCGGTCACACCGACGATATCGACGTGGCAGTCAAAGTCGCAAAGCAGTCACGAGATATTGCCGATGGCGTCGACACAGGTGGAGCAGGAGATCAGGGCATCATGGTTGGATATGCCGTAGAGGGAAGTGATGACCTGATGCCAACCCCATGGGTAATCGCACGTAACCTATGCCAGCGTTTGAAAAAGCTGCGCATCGAAGGGACACTGCTATATCTTCGCCCGGATGGAAAGTCTCAGGTCGTGATGCAAGATGGAACGGTAACACATGTGACAATCGCATCCCACCACGCTCCGGAAATCTCTCTGGACGCTCTTTACCGGGATATCTATGACCGTGTCGTGGTACCGATCGTCCCCAACGTCCCATTCGAGAATACCGTTATCAACGGACAGGGAAAGTTTACCAAGGGCGGCTTCGAGGCCGACTCCGGGACTACCGGACGGAAACTCGTAGTAGATAATTACGGACCAAACGTTGAAATAGGTGGCGGTGCTTACTCCGGCAAAGACCCGACCAAGGTGGACCGCTCGGCCGCATACATGTGCCGCCTCGCCGCCAAGTCAATTGTAGCATCCGGAATCGCAAGCGAAGCTATCGTGAGGGTCGCGTACAGCATCGGCATTGACCGCCCGAGCCTCCTTACCGTGCAGACTCCTCTTGCACCGCAACAGGACGCCAGGCTTACGGAAAAAATCCGGCGCGAATTCGATTTCAGACCGCGGGCAATTATTGAACGTCTTGGGTTGCAGCATCCCGACGGGTGGAGCTATGCAGAAACCGCCTCGTTCGGCCACTATGGCAGGAATAATTTTCCATGGGAACACGCGGTGCAGCTGTAGTTGAAGTGAGGAAGTTGTGGTAAATGAAAGAGTGAAGGAATGTCTAATTTAAAAGATTTGCCGGTCGATGAAAACGCCCTGGCAGAGGTCAATGCAATCATCGAGATTCCGAAATGGACTCATGCGAAGATTGAGTATGACGTCAAACTCGAGATTTTTAAGGTCGATCGAGTTTTATACTCCGCTGTCCATTATCCCACGGCATACGGCTTCATACCGGGTACCCTTTGGGACGATGGGGACCCGCTCGACGTTCTTGTCCTGACAGAAGAACCATTACAAACCGGCCTGTTCCTTCAGGTCAGACCGGTAGGCATCCTTGTCATGACGGACGAGAAAGGTTCTGACAGCAAGATACTATCCGTGCCCGTTCAGGATCCCAGATACAACCCAGTGAACGATATCGGCGATGTCCAAAACCATTTCCTCCGTGAGGTGGTCCATTTCTTTGAGACTTACAAGGAACTTGAAGGAAAGTCTGTGAGAAGTTTCGGTTGGGAGGGAAAGGATAAGGCTAGAGAAGCAGTAACGAAATCTGTTGAAGCATACAAGTCATTGAAGCATTGAGATGAGCGAAATGGTGGAGATATGAGAACTCTGATTTTGTCTGACATACACGCGAATCTTCCCGCTCTCGCGGCTGTACTGAGGGATGTCGGTCACTACGACCTTTGTTTGTTTCTTGGAGATTCCGTTGACTATGGCTCGTTTCCGAAGGAGTGTGTGGAATTTCTTCGCGAGAACATGGACCAGGGTGTAATGGGAAACCATGACAATGCAATAGCCAACAACAAGGGCTGCGGCTGTCGTGCCGATTTCAAGATATATGCCGAAGAGACACTTGAGTGGCACAGGTCGCTTCTTGGGAAGGGCGACATAGATTTTCTCAAATCCCTTCCGACTACGCTGTTCGCGCACATTGATGGCCAATATATATACATGACGCATGGTGCCCCTGATGGGAACATGTACAAATATCTTCGCGAAGAAGAAATCGGAGAAAATGAAATTCAAGGATTGGAAAGATATGATCTGATACTTCTCGGCCACACGCATTTTCAGTTCAAGAAACAAATTGGAAACGCTACGGTAGTAAATCCTGGTAGCGTCGGCCTATCACGCGAGGACCACAACGCGTGCTACGCGGTACTGGAACACGGCGATGTCACTCTTCACCGGGTACCGTACGACAACAAACGGACTGTCGAAATGCTTTGGCAAGGCCCGGTTTCCACTTTCACGAAAGAGGGGCTATCAAAGATGATCGGCTGGATGCCGCCACAGATACAGGAGAAAGGATAACCCATGCGATTGTATGGAGAAGGAAAACTTATCAGAATTTTCCTCGGTGAAATGGACCGAAAGGACAATGAGCAACTTTACAAAACGATGGTCCTCAAGGCCAAGGAGTTCAAACTGGCCGGGGCCACCGTGTCTCGCGGAGCGATGGGTTTCGGGCCGGACAGTACATTCAGCAATTCGAGGTCTGTAAAACTAAGCGATGATCTCCCCATGATTATCGAGATTGTCGACACGGAGGCAAACATAAGGAAGTTCATCCCGATTGTCGAACAGATCCTCGACGACGCAGGGTGTGGTGGTATGATAACCATCGAGAACGCGGAAGTCATAAGATATCTCAGAGGAAAAAACGCATGACACGAGTAATAGGAAACGGGAGAAAGGAAACACGCGGCACCCAAATCCTTTCCTCCTTGACGTTGATGTTGCTACTGGTGATCGCATTATTGCCATCGGCCTATTGCCAATCTAATGATCGTGCCGGTATCTATTCTACCCCGGAACCACAAAATCTGGGGATCCTTCAGGATTCCATAAGGTCGTACATCAAATCGGCCTCGTACGAAAGAGGATTGGCTGAAGTGGCAGACTCGGCGAAGTCTTTCATCGAATCGAGGTACACCAAAGTCAAGAAGCCGGCTATCGTACTGGATATAGATGAGACATCTCTCTCTAATATCGAGTTTGAATATCGCTACGGCTTTGG
This sequence comes from Bacteroidota bacterium, assembly GCA_021845665.1. Taxonomy (GTDB): domain Bacteria; phylum Bacteroidota; class Ignavibacteria; order Kryptoniales; family JAKASW01; genus JAKASW01. The sequence continues at coordinate 24,396 of JAJZVO010000048.1, forward strand.
ATTTAACTCAAAGCTCTGGAACGCATGGGTCAAGGAAGAAGCCGCCACTGCAATAAAGCCGACCCTCGGCCTGGCGCAATGGGCAGCCAGCCATCATATAGCAATCTTCTTCATCACGGAAAGATCTCAGATATCCCGTAATCTTGTTGCCGACCCGACAGTGGTTAACCTTGAAAAAGCCGGTTATCCCGATTGGAAGCGGATTTATTTCAAGAATTCTCGAACCATCTCCACATCCGCGTTCAAAACATCCGCAAGGAAGGAAATTGAATCCGAAGGTTACACCATCGTAGCAAACATCGGCGACCAGTATAGCGACCTGGTCGGAGATTTTGCTGAGGGGAAATTCAAACTTCCTGACCCGATGTACTACATACCATAAACACTAAGCGAACCTGATGAAGAGAATAATATCACGAGTTGAACAGAAAGGCCTCGCCGGCGAAAAGCTTCAGTACCAGCCTAAAGAGAGAATCGGCGTAATTGTAGTAGAGAATTTTCCAATGCTCGGGAAGCTGACGGCTTTGCGTTTCCTTGAATGGGTCCAGCAGAACCCCGGCGGAGTTGTTTCCTTGCCGACAGGGAAAACTCCAGAAGACTTCATAAAGTGGGTGGCCCACTATCTTGCCGGCTGGGAAGAGCGTTCAGTGAAGGACGACCTCGAATCGAACGCGATCGATCCCTCAATTGCTCCGGACATGTCTTCTCTGCACTTTGTGCAGATAGATGAGTTTTATCCGATCACCCCCGAGCAGGAAAACAGCTTCTACTCCTACCTTAACAAGTTCTACATGAGTGAATTTGGACTCGACCCTCAGAAGGCAATGTCCATTGATTGCAGCAGGATCGGCTTGCCGCAGGGAAAGACACTCCAGGATGTCTGGCCCGATAATACCGTTGATCTCTCACTCAGGACAAGACAGGCAAGAACGGCGCAGGAACGATTGCAACAGTGCGTCCTGGAGAATATAGATCAATGGTGCTCCGAATACGAAGAACACATAAGGAAGATCGGCGGAATCGGATTCTTTCTTGGTGGAATCGGGCCCGATGGACATATCGGGTTCAACATTAGGGGATCCGACCTCAATTCGACAACGAGGCTTACGCCGACAAACTACGAGACTCAGGCTGCCGCAGCAACTGACCTTGGCGGAATCGAAGTGTCACGGAACAGGCACGTCATAACAATCGGACTCGGTACGCTGACTTATAACCCTGAGTGCACGGCCATCATAACGGCCGCCGGAGAAGCAAAAGCGGAAGTCGTCGCCGGCGCGGTTTGCAATGAACGGAACGTCAGATACCCGGCGACGGTCCTCCAGACCCTCCCGAATGCAAGGTTCTTCCTTACCCAGGGAGCTTCCAAGCTGCTTCTTGAACGCAAGTACGAAGCTCTGTCGAAAACAGACAGTCTGTCGGACCGTGAAGTTGAAGAGATCGTCATTGATTTGGCCATTAAAAAAAACAAGCGACTCAGGGACCTTGGCCGCGAAGATTTCCAGAGCGACAGATTTGCCGCGATGGTTTGGAAAAAGTCCGGGAAGGATGAGAGTACCATCACCTCGCAGATTGAAAAGAATCTCATCGAAAGGATCGGGAAAGGTAGCGGGATAGAGATCAACACGAAATTTCTTCATACTGAACCGCACCATGACGATTTGATGCTCGGATACCTTGCCTACATCGTAAGGAGAGCAAGAGATGCATCAAACAGTCACACGTTTCTTACCCTGACCAGCGGCTTCAATGCAGTAACAAACCGGTATATGCAGGACCAGCTTCAGAACCTGAAGTCTCATATAGAGCGAGGGGCCTTCGATTCGCTGATAACCGAGGGGTATTTCAAACCTGCAGCGAACCCCGGCCATGGCGGCGAGGCCAAAGAGAGGGACCGTGATGTCTGGCAGTACTTGGACGGCGTTGCCGAGAATAACCCGGCGACGAAACGCGAAGGAGAAGCAAGGCGGCTGCTCAGAAATCTATACACGTTGTTTCCCGACACTTCTGCAGACGCCATGCCGCACAAGATCGATGAATTAATAGATTACTTCGAAACTCAATATCCCGGCAAGAAGGATTTACCGCACATCCAGCAGCTCAAAGGAATGACCCGCGAATGGGAGGCGGAATGCCTCTGGGGATATTTCGGTTTCAGCACATCATCAGTACTGGCCGCGCGGCTCGGCTTCTACAAAGGAGATATCTTTACCGAAGATCTACGGATTGAAAGAGATGTCATTCCGGTTCTTGAAATTCTCCGGCGGGTCAAGCCGGATGTGGTCGGTGTCGCACTCGACCCGGAGGCGAGCGGGCCGGATACCCATTACAAAGTGCTTCAGGTTATGGCGGAGTCGCTGAAAATATATGAGAAGGAGTCAGGAAAGAGCGACATCAGAGTGATAGGATATCGCAACATCTGGTACAAGTTTCATCCATCGGAAGCAAATGTCTATGTGCCTGTTTCCTTGAATATGTTTGCTGTGATGAACGCTTCTTTCATGAACGCCTTCGGTTCGCAGCGTGTCGGATCCTTTCCGAGCTATGAGCACGACGGCCCGTTTTCTGAACTGGCTCAGAAAATTCAGGTCCGGCAATACCAAATGTTGAAAACATGTCTCGGTCGTGAATACTTCAATGAGCATCCAAGCCCTCTCATCCGGGCCACGCGCGGTTTTGTATTCCTGAGATCTATGACTCTTCCCGAATTCTATGAAACCTGCATGGCGTTGAGGAAATCGACCGAGAATGTTTAACGGCCGTTTTAACATGATCAAGAACAATTATGTCTGAGAATCAAGAACAACCATTGGCAGCCCCGGCGGATGAAGACGCCTTTAAGAGTATTCTATTCATCCAGCCCGGAGACTCTGCGGAAAATGCCGCAAAGGAGGAGCCGGCCTTCTTCAGCGATTTGAATCTCGACCAGGTCGTCGATACAATTACGCGCGGCAAAGAAAGGTACGAATTAAGACCGTTCTTCTATTCTCCGCTTAAAGACATCGGGACAATACAGTACCGCCACGAGGTGATGCGGGACCTGGAAGACCTAACGCTCCTCGACGACATAAGGTCGTTTGCGCAGGGAATGAATACGGTGCGGGAATATATCGAATTATCCACAAAGCTTTCTTACAAGTACCAGAAGGAGAGGTTGTTTCTCGACGCTGTAGGTGTCTATTGCGATGAAGTAAGATATCTCCTGGACGATTTGACCCGCGCAGATGTGAAATCACGAGGTTTCCTGGCATTCCGTGATTACCTCGACTCGTATGTGAAATCGGACCGCTTCAGGTCCCTCTGTTCTGAAACAGAAATCGTGCTGAGTAAATTGTCACAGGTCAAGTATTCAATCATTATACGGGGTGGCAGTTTTACGGTGCGGAAATACAATTCCGAGATAGATTACAGCACGGTAGTTGAGAACGCGTTCGCGAGGTTTAAAGTCGCAGCGGCGACCGATTATCTTGTCAAATTCTCAGATCCGCTGGAGATGAACCACATCGAGGCACAGATTCTCAGTTTTGTAGCTGAGATATTTCCCGAGACTTTCGGCGATCTCGATGATTACTGCGTCCGAAATGCCGACTATTTTGATACGACAATCCGCAACTTCGACCGCGAGGTGCAGTTCTATATCGCTTACCTGGAATACATTTCTCCGCTGAAACAGGCGGGCCTGTCGTTTTGCTATCCTGACATTACCGAGCCGGAGTTGAACGTTCCCAAGGGAGCGGTGCATCTTCATGACAGCGAATACTTTGATATTGCCCTCGCGAGTAAACTGGTTTGCGAGGATTCACCGGTAGTGTGTAATGACTTCTATCTCGCCGGTCAGGAGCGAATATTCGTTGTGACAGGTCCAAACCAGGGAGGCAAAACAACGTTCGCCCGAACGTTCGGGCAGCTGCATTATCTTGCCAGTCTCGGCTGCCCGGTTCCCGGCAGGGAGGCACGGCTAACGCTCTTTGACCGAATATTTACTCATTTCGAGAAGCAGGAGAAAATGACAAGCCTTCGCGGGAAGCTCGAGGATGACCTGATCAGGATCCACGACATATTGAGCCGGGCCACACCTCAGAGCATCATTGTCCTAAACGAAATTTTCACCTCAACAACGCTCGGTGACGCGGTCTTTTTGAGCAGGAAGGTCCTTGAGGATATTATCCGGCTGCGGTGTCTTGCCGTCTGTGTAACTTTCATAGACGAGCTGGCTGCTATGAGTGAATCCACCGTAAGCGTCGCGAGTACCGTCGATCCGCAAAACCCGGCTGTCCGGACGTTCAAGATAGTGCGAAAGCCGGCTGACGGGCTCGCCTATGCTATGTCGATTGCCGAGAAATACCGCGTCACTTACCGCCATCTCAAACGACGCCTCTCGCCATGAAAGCCCTCCTTCTGTATAAAGACCGTGACTTCGACATGGAGCAGCGGATGCCTTGGAACGAGGCCGCTTTGACGGAGGACCTCGGCCTAAGCACATTATTCGATGCGATGGCAAATCAGGACACGTTCCTCCTCGACGTCGCGAAGAAAGTGATTTTCACGGGTTCGATAGATTTGGACACGATTTTGTATCGCCAGGAAATCCTCAGAGACTCACTGGCTAACCCTTCTATCCTCAGGAATGCATATAAAATCGTGGTAGACACTCTTGAAGAGAAGAGGCAAAACTTTTGGGCTTTCTTCTCGCACCGGTCGCCCAATTCAGTCCTTTATGGTTCAAATGAATCGATGAAGATATTCGTCGCAAAACTAAAGCAGCTGAAAAGCATTGCCGATGAACACGGACATGAATTTAAATCCAAGGGCTTTTCGAGACTCTTCGAGATGCTGAGGGAGGAACTCACTGATGAGTACTTTGCCGAGATCGAGTCACACCTGACATATTTAAGGTCCGACCATGATGTCCTCGTAAGCGCTGGACTTGGTGCGGGCAACAAAGGTACGAATTATGTGCTCCGCAAGCCTCCGGACCTCAAGATTGGCTGGCTAAAGCGCGTCACACTTGCCATCTCGCGCAAATCAGAACCATACACTTTTCACCTCGACCCTCGCGATGAGAGAGGTGCAGAGGCCCTGGGTAAGTTACGCGATCGCGGAATGAACCTGGTCGCAAATGCGCTTGCCCAATCGGCAGATCACATCCAGAGCTTCTTCACCATGCTTCGTTTCGAATTGGGATTCTATGTGGGCTGCTTGAACCTTTATGAGCGCCTCAAACAGAAGGGCGGCCAGATATGTTTTCCGGTTCCTGTGCCGGTTCACCATCGCGATCATTCATTCGTTGGACTTTACGATGCCTGTCTTGCGTTGACCACTAAAGAGAAGGTTGTTGGCAACGATATGGAAGGGGAGGGCAAATATCTCGTCATAATTACCGGCGCAAACCAAGGCGGGAAGTCTACTTTCCTCCGAAGTGTTGGACTGGCTCAACTGATGATGCAGGCGGGCATGTTCGTCACGGCCGAATCCTTCTCCGCAAACCTATTCAGCGCCGTTTTCACTCATTACAAGAGGGAAGAAGATACCACCATGGAGAGTGGGAAATTCGACGAGGAGCTTCGCAGGATGAGTGAAATAACTGACCGTTTGACACCCGATTCCCTTTTATTATTCAACGAATCATTTGCAGCAACGAACGAAAGAGAGGGGTCCGAGATTTCCAGTCAGATAGTTTCCGCATTGCTGGAAGGCAAAAACAAAGTCTTCTTCGTCACTCATTTGTACTCATTCGCCCGCCGGTTTCATGAAACAGGGAAGCAGAGCGCACTATTCCTGCGAGCTGAAAGACGAGATGATGGTATGCGCACGTTCAAGCTGATGCCAGGAGAGCCGTTGGATACCAGCTACGGTGAGGATTTGTATGACCGTATATTTGTAAACTCTAATGTCACAAAAAGTAGAAATGGAGAATCGTATGAAAGTTAAATCTATCGATGCACTCGAGATCCTAGATTCAAGAGGTAATCCAACCGTTGAAGTTGATCTTATTCTGGAAGATGGGATTCAGGCCCGTGCCATGGTGCCGAGCGGCGCTTCCACCGGTGAAAGGGAAGCTACCGAACTCCGGGACGGCGACAAGAAGCGTTATGGCGGCAAAGGTGTCACAAAGGCCGTCGAGAATGTTTTAAAGAAGATAGCTCCTGAGGTTACTAAAAGAGATTTCTCCTCACAGAAAGAGCTGGACTATTTTCTGATCGAGCTCGATGGGACAGAAAACAAATCGGTGTTGGGCGCGAATGCGGTACTCGGCGTATCAATGGCTTATGTCCGCGCATCTGCCGCGAGTGCGGGTGTTCCATTATATCAGTTCATGGGGGGATTAAATGCCAATCTCCTCCCGGTCCCGTGCATGAACGTTATCAATGGCGGCAAGCATGCCGACAACACCGTCGATTTCCAGGAGTTCATGATCGCGCCGCACAACGCCCCATCGTTTGCGGAGGCCATCAGGATGGGAGAAGAAACATTCCACGCTTTGAAAGCTGTGCTGCACGGCAAGGGACTGAGCACCGGTGTCGGCGACGAAGGCGGTTTCGCTCCTGACTTGAAGTCGAATGAAGAAGCTGTTGAGGCAATTCTGGAAGGTATTATTAAGGCTGGATATAAACCGGGTGCAGACATCAGCATCTGTCTCGATCCTGCAGCGAGCGAAATGTGGGACAACGGCAAATATCTTCTCTTCAAGAGCACGAAGAAGACGATATCAAGCGATGATTTGATCAAACAATGGGAGAGCTGGGTTAAGCAATATCCCATTGTCTTGCTTGAAGACGGCCTGGCTGAGAACGACTGGGAAGGGTGGAAGAACCTTACCGATGTGCTTGGTTCGAACGTAGAACTTGTCGGTGACGATATCTTTTGTACGAACAAGAAGATCCTTGCGCAGGCAATCGAAAAGAAAGTCGCCAACTCAATTCTAATCAAGCTGAACCAGATCGGAACCGTCACTGAGACCCTCGAGACAATCGAGCTTGCTTACAAAAACGACTACAACTGCTTCGTCTCCCATCGAAGCGGAGAGACCGTCGATGCGATCATCTCGGATTTGACAGTTGCCGTGAACGCCGGTCATCTTAAGACCGGAAGTGGCTGCCGCGGTGAGAGAATTGAGAAGTTCAACCAGCTGATGAGGATCGAAAGACAACTCGGGAAGGCTGCTCGCTTTGCGGGGAAGAAAGCGTTCAAGAATTCATAATTTCATCCTGAGAACGGCGACTGTCCCTAAAGGCCAATGCTCTGAAAGGTGCTCGAGGGCAGTCGTCGCTCCCTCTGCTGCAGCACCTGGTAAAGGTTTCTGAGGCTCACCCGCCTGCCTCAACAGGCTCAGTTGGTAGCGTGCCAGCAACAGAGGAATTCCCGATCACAATTATTTATATGTTCGGGATCCCGTCCGCGCTCATGCGCGAACCGGGAAATCACTCGCTCCCGATGAATAAGAGGTGTGATGAGATCGAATACTGCCAGGCAAAACAGGATAACTCTCCTCACATAACTGATCACTCAGCACCGGACTCGTGGTCCGCAGATTCCTTGGGATCAATTACGGCCGACAAACTGTCCTCCACCTGATCTTTCACTCACAACTGTACCATGATAGGAGCGCTTTTCAGGCAAAATCCCATGGCGATTATATGGCGATACGCTTAGACATTTGTGTATCGGTACCTATCATCAGGTATCACGGAGTCCCTCTAATCACAACGGAATCGCTGTTTCTGAACTATACGATCATGCCAAAGATGCCCTCACGCTGACTCATAATCAGCGGGTCGGGGGTTCAAGTCCCTCAGGGCCCACCAGAAAATCCCGCAGATCAATCTGGTCTGCGGGATTTTTTGTGCCTTCATCTCTCGAGACCATGATCAAAGAAATCCTATACCGATTATATGCCGATACGTTTTAGTATTTTAGGACCTTAACAGCAGAGAGAAGTGGGTCAGGCTGAAGGTGAGCATAAGTCCTGGCCGTTGTCTCGATCGATCTGTGTCCCAGTATCTTCTGAATGAAATACAGACTCACGCCGCTCATTGCCAGGTGAGAGGCGAACGTATGTCTGAGGCTATGGAAGTGGAACCGAGAGTCCAGGCCGGCAAGATCACAGTATTCCTTGAACTTCTTATTCGCTGTGCCAGTATCCACCTGTTTCATATCGATTCGGACAAAGACGAAAGGTGAGTGGTCGACCCGGGCCCGGAGCGCGAGAAGATCGGCCAGCTTTGGATGTAACGGGACTGTCCTCTCCCTCTTCGACTTAGTCGTAAAGTACTCAGTGTTCCTCACCCGAATCTTCATTCCCACAAAATCGATATCGTCCCAACTCAAGTTTCTTATGTCGCTGACACGCATTCCCGTGTAAAGCCCTGTCTCTATTGCATCCCTATACAATCCCGATTCCATGACCTTTCGCAGTTTTTCGATGTCTTCCGAGGTCAAGAAAGGGCTCTCCTTTTCAGGAATCCTAACGAGATGGACATCCTTCAAGGGGTTCTCCTCCAGGTAGTTCCAGCTCACGGCCTTGCTAAATGCTGCTTTGAGATGACGAAGGATGATATTTACGGAAGTCGGAGCGTAATCCTTCAGGAGTGTCGACTTGAATTGTTCCATTCGTTGGGTCGTCAGGGGGTCTGCGACAAATTTGTGATTGGTCTTGCATTTTGTGATGGTTCTGGGCATGTTCTGAATGCTTATAGGCAACTAGAAGAGAGGAGATCTATGGGAAATACCATCGAAAGCTTGCTGGGGAAACGGGAGGAGATTTTAAGAGAGATATCGGGGCTAGGAGAATTTCGCCGAGGAACGGTGTCGGCAAGTTACCGTAAGTGCGGGAAACCGGGGTGCCGGTGCGCACGGGAAGGAGAGAAGGGTCACGGGCCGCAGTATCTGTGGAACGGGACGAAGGGAGGGAAGAGTTTTGCGAAGAATCTGCA
>JAJZVO010000117.1 GCA_021845665.1 Bacteroidota bacterium
AATGGTGCCCTTACACGTTCCCGCATCATGTCCGTCCTCTTGACTATCCACAACCGCTTCCCTAACCAAACCCTTCAACGACTTTCCTCCTTCTTGGACCTCTTCGCTGCTAACTCCTCCATCGATGCCTACATATCTCTCTTCTCGCATTCCCCCTCACATCCATCTCCTCTACCACCGTAACTGAGCGGTTACTAGGCTTAAATCCGACCTTCCGGCGGGTTAAACAGCCCTGTTCAACCTCGTATTGGACGGCCTTTGGCCTCGTTTCAATTGTGCTTGTATTGCGCTACAATCGCCCACATCAATCGACTTCGACTCGGATTAGAACCGTCGGCTGCACCGGCGGGATTTGAGATTCTTAGCAGGACATGGCTCTGATTAATGATTCACTTCAGGGCGTAGGTTCAACTTGCAGTCAGCTGAGGGCCGGCAGCCCCGATGATTAGCGAAGAACGGCAGAGCTTGTTTGTATACAGGCTTTCACATGTCCACCTTCAGCGCCCTGACGCCGAAAAACCTCGCCAGGCAGAAGCATGCGACCCCGACAAATCCGAGGATCCAGGCCCGCGAGATATCGACCGGGATACTCCCCTTCGAGGCGAAGTAATCGAAAGTCTGATTGAATACGACCGAACTCAGAATCACCATCACGCCTACCGATACCAGAAGGGAAACAGTCGCTCCATGAGAGGACGATATCCTGACCGGGTTGTTTTCCTTATAGTTCGCAAACACCCCGCCAAACATCATCACAAAGGAGGGGAACACGACTCCTCCGAGCGAGCTGTAGATTACGCTCGCCGTTATTAGTCCACGAAAGTTCTTGAACGGAGACGGCGCAGCGAAACCGAGCACAGCCCCAATCGCAGCTAGGAAGACGATGCTCGGAATGATCTTCGAGTAGAAAACTTTCGCAGGGCTGACGGGCGATGAACGAATCAGCCACATGGTCTCTCCTTCAAGGCTGAGCATCGGATATACGAACCTTACGGCGAGCGAGACTATGAGAAAGCTGTTGAAGGCATAAATAAGCGTAAAGGCCGAAGAAACTATGAAGGTATCTGGCAGATAGATTCTCATCTCGAAAAGGTTCATCAGGAAAATCCCGATAAGCACCATCAATACCGCGAAATGGAACGTCTGGCTCGGTTCCCGGAGAAAAAGAAGAAGGTCCCTCTTCAGCAGCGAGATATTTTTTCGCGGCTTCCGGTCGGGCTGCGCGAGGCGCTCGGAGCCGTCCTTTTCTTTCCTTTCGAAGAGTTTGTGCCGGGCTGTCCAGTATGCTTCCTCATAATATCTGTCTGCCAGCTTGAGCATGACCAGGAACAACACCACGGCAACTGCGCAGACGATCAGCGCCGACGCGGCTGCTCCCACGAAATTTCCGGTCGTCGCGAAGTAAAAAAAATTCGCGGACCAGAAACTCGGCGCGAAGTAGTCGAGCTTTGGATCGAGAACTCCGAGATATCTGTCGATATGCGGATAGTATTTCATCACGTTGGTGAACAACGTGAAAGGATTATTGAGCACAACGTAGGAGTAGGTGCTTGCTGCATACAGAAGTGTCACAGTGAGAACTGCCGTCTTTATCGAGACCCAATGTGAGACCTTGAGCATGACCAGAAGGACTATTGCACCGACACAAGCGGCTGAAAGAATCAGCGGCAGAATGGAGAACAACACGCCGGCCGCCGCCACAAGCGGATTCCCGAAGTACCCCGCATATCCCGAAACCGCCGCCAGGATCACGATTATCATGAGAGCGGAGCTGTAGAGAAATGAGTCGAGGAATTTGGAGATGAATATCTCTACCGATCTTATAGGCAGCGTGTGAAGGAATTCCGCCTCGTTGTTCCTGAAGATCGTCGCGAAAGCTACAAGTATGTTTGCGACACTTATAATGGCAAAGAAAACAAAGAGAGCGAGTGCAAGCAGCCTGTGATAAAGAAATAGCCCGATCCTGGCCTGGACAAGGAGATACCTGGTCGACAGCTCCACAATTAGATATGTAAGATAGGCGAAGACGGCAAAAGTGAGAAAGGAGAAAACGGATCTGGCAAGATGGCGGCTGACACGTTCGCCCCCTTCGAGATACAGGAGATGAAGTTTCGTTCTGACGAGGTCTCTTATCATGGCCGGATCACGAGGTCAGCTCGAGGTATTTCTTTTCCAGTTTCCCGACGCCGTCCCCGGCAAACTCTTCGATCCGGCTCTCGTACACCAAGCGGCCGGCATTTATTATGCCCAGCCTCGTGCATATCTCAGTCGCGAGAGAAAGCTGGTGTGTCGTCATGAGAATGGCTGCCCCTTTGCCGGCAGCAAGTTTCATTTGAGCTTTGAATGTCTCAGCCCCTTTCGGATCGAGACCCACCATCGGCTCGTCGATCACTATGAGTTTCGGCTTATGAAGCATTGCCGCGGCAAGGACCAGCCTCTGCCTCATCCCCTGCGAATAATCTTCGATCCGCCTATTGAGCCATGGCTTCACTTCAAACGTCTCGGAAACCTCTTTGATTGCTTGCGAACTTTCTTCTTTTCCCATTTTGTAGATCCTTGCCACAAAAAGAAGAAACTCGACTCCACTCAGCTTGTCATACAGGAAAGGCTGGTCCGGCACATAAGAGAGGTATTGTTTCGCTTCATGAGGAGAGCGGTGCGCATCTATCCCGTTAATCATAACTCGCCCCGAACTCGGCTTGAGTAGTGTCGCGATCATCTTAATGGTCGTGGTCTTCCCCGCGCCGTTCGGGCCGAGGAACCCATATATTTCTCCCGCCCTTACCCTCAATGAAATCCCGTCGACAGCCGTGAAGGATCCGAATTCCTTCTTCAGTGAAGCTAACTCAAGCATCGGGCAAAAATCTCCAATACTATTTTGGTACTAACAGCAACCCAGATCTATTTCTGTTTGAAAACCAGCCGTATCGGAACACCTTCGAACGGAAACTTGTCCCTTATTTTGTTTTCGAGAAAACGTCTGTAGCCCACCGATATTTCCTCGGGCAGGTTTGTAAACATCGCAAACGTCGGGAGCTTACTTTCCACTTGCGTGATATACTTGATCCGGATATCCTTTCCGGTCCTGGAGAACGGCGGTGTGTTTTCTATGAACGGAAGGAGATAATCGTTGAGCTCACTCGTCTTGATCTTCACCTTGGCGCTGTCCAGGATCCTCATTGCGTCCGACAAAAGTTTCTGGACACGCTGCTTCTTCAGGACGGATATGAAAACGACGGGCACGAAATCATAGACTCTCAGTCTTTCCTTGATCTTATGTTCGTACTCTTCAACCGTCACTTCTCTTTTGTCAACGAGGTCCCACTTATTTACGCCTATGATCGCGGGCTTCCCCTGTTCGATGGTGTATTCGACAATTTGAAGATCTTGTTTCTCGACGCCGATGGAGGCATCGAACATGATAATTGCGGCATCGCAGCGCTCGACGGCCTGGAAAGTACGGAGGGCACTGAAGAACTCTACCGATTCTTTTATCTTGCTTTTTTTCCGAAGCCCGGCCGTATCGATCAGGACTACGTCCTGGTCCTGAAAGCGAAGGAGCGTGTCGACGGTGTCGCGCGTCGTGCCGGGAATGTTCGTCACGATTGAGCGTTCTTCGCCGAGGAGAAAATTCACGAGCGATGACTTACCGACATTCGGCTTGCCGATGATTGCGATCTTTTTCGAGGGGGAGGCATCTTCCGCCGGCCGGGCATCCGGGACGGTCCCGGCGATTTCATCAAGGAAATCCCCGACGGTCCTGCCAAGTTGCGCGGAAATTCCCATTACCTTCCCAAACCCCAGTTCAAAGAACTGACCTACGTTCCTCTCGTGTTTGGAATCGTCTATCTTGTTCACCGCGAGAAGGACTTTCTTAGCTTTCTTGCGGAGTATCTTTGCGACTTCTTTGTCGATTGGGTGAAGTCCCTTTGAACCGTCCACCACCATGACGATAACGTCCGCCTCGTCGACGGCATACTGGGCCTGTTCCCTGATCGCCTTCTCAAACACATTCTGAGAGTCGGGGACGAACCCGCCCGTATCTATGACTGTGAACATACGACCGCGCCACTCGAATGAGCCGTAGTTCCTGTCCCGCGTGACCCCCGGTTTGTCGTCGACTATCGCGCGCCTTCCGCCAATGAGGCGGTTGAAAAGTGTCGACTTGCCGACATTTGGTCGTCCTACTATTGCGATTGTTGACACGTTAGTCCGCTAATACCTCTGCGCCCTTATTGACCGGCTCGAAAATTTCGACGCGCCAGTTCAAACCGAGGCGCCGAGCAAGATCGTTGAAGGAATCGCTCACTTCGGCGGTCTCTTCGAGACAGAAAGCAATGCAGCTGCTCCCAGCTCCGCTGACAGTGAATCCGAGCGCACCATTATCGGCGGCCGCCGAAGCGAACTCGTCGAAATGCGGTATTAGACTCTTGCGGTACTTTTCGTGAAGTTCGTCCTTCATCGCTTTCCTTATCATCGCGTAGTCGCCTGAAGCGACGGCCGCAACGAGGAGCGAGCTGTGCTGGACGTTCGATACTGCCTGCGCCAATGAGACATTGGAAGGAAGAATCTTCCGCGCAGCCTCGGTTTCCACACGGATGTCGGGAAGCACGGCGACAAATTTCAGTCTGGCGTCCACCGGTATCCTGATTTTGGCGTAACCGCCGTCGTTTCGCGCATTGACCACCATGCCGCCGAAAATCGCCGCGCTCACATTGTCCGGGTGGCCTTCGATTTCTACCGCGACGTTATATATTCCCTCCATGTCAAGCCTGGCGGACGAGAATTCGTTTCCGAGAAAGAGTCCGCTGACAATAGCGGCTCCGCTGGCTCCGAACCCGCCGCACGCGGGAATTCCATTCTGGATTTTTATTTTCAGTTCCGGGGTCTTACCGAGCAGCTTCTTCGCGGCCACGACGATAAGGTTGCGATCATCCGCCGGGATATATGCGGCACCTTCGCCGCTCACCTCGACCGACAGTTTATTCGACGGTTCAGCTTCAACGACGAGATATCTATTTACAGCGAGCCCGAGTGTATCGAACCCCGGCCCCAAATTGGAAGTCGATGCAGGGACGACTATTCTTTTAAAAGATTGTGAAGACAGTGAAAGCTCCTTTTTTGACATAAGAAATATATCTTTGGAAGGGAGATTTTACAAAGAACGGCGGCGGTTGCACCGCAGTTGCCGCCCGCTTCCAAGGTGTGTCGCAACTTCTCTTGATTTTCCGCCGTCCGAATGAGAATTTAGGCGCACATGATTCCTGTCCTGATTTTCTGGATTCACATAACCGGCGGTGTTTATCTTTTCGTAAAGAAATATTACGAAGAGACAGTGGGAGAAGCGTTCCTGACGCTCGGCTTTGCCGCGATCATTTTTACTGCAGGTTGGACATTCTCTTCTTTCATGGTACACACGCTCATCGGACCGCAGGGAGTCAGCCGGTTTCTCAACGACGACTCGCTTTCCCTCATACTCCTCACGATTCTCGAGGCGATCTTTTACAAGCTGTGGTTCCGAAGAACTTCGGCACCTCCCCGTCCCGATACGGACAACGGACACGATCCGGCAGATGCATAAGCTCTCACACTCGGAAATTGCAGCCAGAAGAAAGACCGTTGAACAAGCTATCGTCTCAGGCCGAACACCGATCTACGGATTGATAGAAAACGTCCGCAGCCTGTATAACGTCGGCTCCATCTTCAGAACGTCCGACGCTGTCCTTCTCTCGCAGCTTTACATCACCGGATTCAGCCCCCACCCTCCTCGCCCGGAAATAGCTAAAACGGCCCTGGGTGCCGTCGAAAGCGTCCCCTGGTCCTATCACAAGAATTCGATGGAGGCGATTGAAGAGCTAAAGGGAAAAGGTATTAAGTTGATCGTGCTCGAGCAGGCGATGGAAAGCATTCCGGTCTGGGAGCTCCCAACAGACATCTTCCCCGCCTGTATTGCGGTCGGCAATGAAATCGGCGGGATAACCAAAGACGTCCTCGACGCGGCCGACATCGCCGTGGAGATCCCAATGCTTGGAGTGAAGCACTCGCTCAACGTCGCGGTGGCATACGGGATAGCAGCCTACAAACTGTTTGAATTGCACGCCCGCCTGAATGGAGAAAGAAAATCCTAAGCACTAAACTAGAAAGCCTGAACAGATTCGAAGATCAAATACGTAAATCCTAAAGGCGCAGTGCCCTTCCGCCTTCTGCTCACCTTCTGAATTTCGATATTCATTGGGATTTAGATTTTAGAATTTCGAGTTTGCTCTCTAAAATGCCGATGTGAAGTACTCGAACCTCTCTTCCGTGTGTATCCTGATTACCCCTGCCCTGACAAGATTGACGAGAATCCTCGACGCACGTCGCTCACTTATGTTCACGAGTTTCGCGTAATCGCTGACCGTTATCCGCTCCTTCTCTTCGAGATATTTAAAAAGCCGTCTTTCATTTTCACCAATTATGATGGATAGAGGCTCGCCATCAGGGTTCTCGCTTTCCAGTATTGTGACAACCTCCCTGCTCGCAATCACGCTCTTGTCGTTTATCCTGATATAGACCTTCGCGTCGCGAGAGAGGACGGCACGGTAGTCCTGCAACCTGTGTGGTTTGGTCCGGCTTTCCTCCACGATCGCCACTACGACGTCCTTTCTATTTAGCTCGATCACCTGCACAATCGGATCTATCGGAGGTTCGCAGTAGTCTCTCGCCGCTTCTCTGATCAGATCTATTTCAGATTTTTCGCTCGGAACCCCGTAGATCGTCCCGTCGTCGTCCACGCCGAAGAGTATCATTCCCCCTTTTGTGTTCGCGAAGGCAATCAACTCCTTGGCGATTTTCTCGACCGAACTGAACTGACGTTTGAATTCGATCTTGAAATTTTCGCCTTCCGAAATCAAAATTTTTAATTCAGCGACGTCCAGATCGGA